>JBDTRM010000126.1:0-64311 GCA_039931675.1 Bacteroidia bacterium
TAACAATTGCTACCCAAAACAATGTGGTTCATCAGTAACTTGTTTCAGGATCTGCAGCGAGTGGCCTCTTGCTCAAGGCAGATGCTGACATTCGTCAGCATGACGCTTTGGGTCATGACGTTACTTTTCTATTTCGCTACATTTGCCACTCACAAAATAAAATTTCTTTATGCCCGGTAATTCTTTCGGAAAAATTTTTTGCATCACCACTTTTGGTGAGTCACACGGACCTGCAATAGGTGTAGTGATTGATGGCTGTCCTTCCAACTTTCAATTGAACCTTGAACATATACAGCAACAGTTAGACCGGCGCAAACCAGGTCAATCAAAAATTACTTCTGCAAGGAAAGAGTCTGATACTTTTGAAATTATTTCAGGATTGTTTGAAGGAAAAACTACAGGACATCCTATTACTTTTTTAATAAGGAATGAAGATGCACAATCAAAAGATTATGAATATCTGAAAGATACTTTTCGCCCCTCACATGCAGATTATACTTACACGCAGAAATATGGAATTAGAGATTATCGTGGAGGCGGACGCTCATCAGCACGAGAAACTGCTTCTCGTGTTATTGCTGGTGCAGTGGCACAACAGTTTTTAACGCAATCAGGATTAAGTATTCATGCTTACGTTTCACAGGTTGGGAAAATTTCATTGAATAAAAATTATGATGAACTGGATTTAAACAGCATTGATAACAACATTGTTCACTGCCCCGATGAAAGTATTGCAAATAAAATGATTGATTACATCAGCGATTTAAAAACAAAAGGTGATACATGTGGAGGTGTGATTAGTTGTGTGGTGCAAAATGTTCCTGTTGGCCTTGGTGAACCTGTTTTCGATAAACTTCATTCAGATTTAGCAAAGGCTATGATGAGCATCAATGCAGTTCATGGTTTTGAATATGGAAGTGGCTTTGCAGGTGCAGAGATGCGGGGTTCAGAGCACAATGACATTTTTATTGCTGATGAAAATTCAGAAAATAAAATAAAATCAACGACAAATAATTCAGGCGGCATACAAGGAGGAATTTCAAATGGTATGGATATTTATTTTCGTGTGGCATTCAAACCAGTTGCAACAATTTTGCAATCACAACAAACAGTAAATTCACAAGGCGAAGGAGTTACGTTGCAAAATCGTGGAAGACATGACCCGTGCGTTGTGCCAAGAGCAGTGCCAATTGTTGAAGCGATGTGCGCTATTGTTTTGTTTGACCATTTTTTAAGAAATAAATTGGTGAAGTGGGGAGAGTGAAATAAAAATCATGTTTCATTACCCTACGCGCACCCCGTCCCTAAAGGGCGCAACGCACTTTCGTTTCTAAATAAATTTATTCCTTTATCAATAATTTCAGAACACAAAAACAAAAATGCATTTAAGTTACTGGGAGAAAAAAACTTATTTCAGCAATGTTGATATTGTAATAATCGGCAGCGGTATTGTTGGGTTGAACGCTGCTATCAACTTGCGTTTGAAATATCCTAAAAGCAAAATTGTAATTGTGGAACGTGGCTTTCTTCCTTATGGAGCGAGTACACGCAATGCAGGTTTTGCTTGTTTCGGCAGCGTTTCAGAATTATTGGATGATCTCACAAGCATGAGCGAGCAGGAAGTTTTTTCATTGGTTGAAAAACGCTGGAAAGGTCTTGCGCGTTTACGGCAGTTGTTAGGTGATGATGCAATTGGTTTTGAAATGAAGGGCGGCTATGAAGTTTTTACCGATAGCGATAAAAGTTGTTTTAATGATTGCGTGGCAAAGATGGGTTACCTGAACAAGGAACTGAAAACAATAATCGGTGATGAAAAAGTTTATACATCGAATGATGATGAAATAAAAAAGTCTGGTTTCAAAAAAGTAAATCACCTTATCAAAAATAATTTTGAAGGACAGATAGATACAGGTAAGATGATGGATGCACTTTTAAATCTTGCGTTGCATCATGAAATAAAAATATTGAACGGAGTTGACATAACTCATTTTGAAGAAAATGAAAATGAAATAAAACTTTTCACTAATCACGATTTCAGCTTTTCAACTTCAAAATTATTGGTATGCACCAATGGATTTGCAAAAAGCATTTTGCCTGAACTTGCTGTGAATCCTGCACGAGCACAGGTTTTAATTACTTCACCAATTAAAGATTTGAAAGTGAGTGGAACTTTTCATTATGATAAAGGCTACTATTATTTTCGCGATATTGATAACCGATTGTTGTTTGGTGGTGGACGCAATCTCGATTTTGAAACTGAAGCCACAGATGAATTCGGCTTAACACAACTTGTGCAAAACAAATTAGAAGAGTTGCTAAGCGAAATAATTTTACCCAACACTGATTACGCAGTTGAACAACGCTGGAGCGGAATAATGGGATTGGGAAATACAAAAACCACCATTGTAAAACAGGTTTCAAAAAATGTTTATTGCGCTGTGCGTATGGGCGGAATGGGAATCGCCATCGGAAGTTTAATCGGGCAGGAAGCGGCTGAAATGGTGGAGTTGTAAAGCGAACAAAAATCAAAAATCCATCAACTCCAAATACAATTCGGCAGTTGGCAAGCCCATAACATTATGATAGGAGCCGACAATTTTTTCTAAACCGATAAGTCCAATCCATTCCTGTATTCCATACGAACCTGCTTTATCGTAAGGCTTGTAATTGTCCAAGTAGTAATTGATTTGCTCCGATGATAAAGGGCGGAAGTAAACATCAGTCTCCACAAAAAAATATTTTTCCTTTTCATTACTAAATAAGCAAACTGCAGTAATCACTGTGTGTTTGTTACCTGAAAGCAATTGTAAAATGCGCACTGCATCTGCTCGGTCGGTCGGTTTGTTTAAAATTTTATCTCCAAGACAAACAATTGTATCAGCAGTTATCACAATAGTGTTGTTGTCAATCTCATGATCAAATGCTTCTGCCTTTTGTCTTGCTATATGCAAAGCGACTTGTTCTTTTTTTAAATCCTCAGAAAAACTTTCATCAACTGATTTAACCATGACCTCAAACTGCAAGCCCATTTCGGCAAGCAGTTGTTTTCTGCGTGGCGATTGCGATGCGAGAATTAATTTTTTGTTTTTTAGTTTTTCCTGGAGGAGCATGAGTGTATGATTTGCATTTTGATTTCTGACACCTTTTCTTGTAATGATGTCAGACACCTTTTCGGGTGTCAGACATCTGACTGCGTGCAAAGATAAATGTCTGACACTGAAAAAGTGTCTGACATTAGTCGCACGTGAAATGTCTGACACCCGAAAAAGGTGTCTGACATTAAATCAAAACAATAAGTAAAAAACAACCATAGATAAAATTCCTGTAACCATTATGAGTTTTGAAATATTTGAAGCACGGTGGAAGTCAACACTTTCTTTTGCTTTTAATAACAGGATTAACAAAATGATTAACGGTAACTGAATAAATAAACCGATGTAGGAGAACGATAAATAATCGGTTTGCTTAAAGGTATCGGATAAGGTTTGATTGTATTGAAACCAACCGAGTGAAAGCATTACTGAAAGAAGAAATATTGCTGCAATAATTTTCGTGGCCGTAATGCCGATTACCACAGGCATTGTTTTACAATCGTAAGCTTCATCACCCTTTATATCTTCCATGTCTTTTATGATTTCACGAATAAGTGTGAGCATAAATGCAAATGCCGTATAACCCAAAACAAGATAAACGAGTCCTTCAACTTTTACAATTGGTGCATTAAAAAGCATCGGTTTAAAAAGTGCCAACCCGCATAGAAATGAAACAACTAAATTCCCAACCAAAAAATATTTTTTCAGAATAGATGAATAAAGCCAAAGCAACCCCGCTTCAAGCGGAGCGACAGACATGAGTACATTCGTTTTATTATACCATGCACCAATTATTCCGAGTAAAACTCCAATTGCAGTTAATACCCAATATAAATTCCAGGATGTTGCAAGTGAAATTCTTTTGCCAACAATTACTTTGTCGGGCTTGTTGATCAAATCAATTTTTACATCAAGCAAATCATTTACAATATAACCACCTGCTGCAACACAAACTGTAGAAAGAACTATTAATGAAAAAACAAGTGTGCTTAGCGAAGCATTGAAATTGTTTACCGCTGTGATTGGATTTATTATTGTGTATTGCACCAGCACCATGCTTAAGGCAATGATGATGAGATTGGGCAATCTCATTAATCGGAGAATGTTTATGAATGATTTGGATCTATTGTCGGGCATTGTTTGTTATTGAAATCACCTCACCCCCCACCCCTCTTCAAGGGAGAGGGGAGGATGGAAACCATGAAATTTTATTGAATATTTAAAATAGCGAAATTTCTTCGTCACTTCGTTACTTCGTTACTTCGTCACATTATTACAAATCGCTCCACTTTCCTTGTAAACGCAACACCTGTTCAATTACATCGCGCACACAACCTTCACCTCCGTTTTGTTGCGAGCGATAGATGGAAATATTTTTTATTTCTTCAACTGCATCGTTGGGACAGGCTGCAACACCAGCCTGTCGCATAATTTCTAAATCGGGAACATCATCGCCCATGTATAAAATATGGTCATCGGTAACGGCATGTTTGATCTTTAATGCAGTATAAATTTCCATTTTGCTTTTCACGTTCATGTGAATGTCTGTGATGCCAAGACGTTCTAACCTCTTAGGTACACCTTCTGATCTGCCACCAGATATAATTGCAAGATGATATCCTTTGTTTACAGCGAGTTGCATGGCGTAACCATCTTTTATATTCATGGTGCGAAGCAATTCTCCGTCAGGCATGATGATGAGATTGCCGTTAGTGAGGACACCGTCAACATCAAAAATGAAGCACTTGATGTTTTGTAATTTTTCCTTGAAATTTTGCATAATGACGTTTATCGTTTAAGGATTCGAGTTTAAGTTTTTATTATGCGTTTTAAAAATGGAATCATTAATTAATTTATAAATCTTTTGCAATTCTTTATCACTTGATAATAATTGTAAATGTTTTTTGATGGTTATTTTATCGTTTCGCACTGCTGGTCCTGTTTGCTGTAATGAGGGACTTTTGTCTTTGATGTTATTGGCGGTTTGCAAAATGAGCGGCTTTAATAATTCGAAAGGTAAATGATTTTGATGCAGAATTTTTTCTGCAAGGGTATAAAGATGATTTGTAAAATTATTTGCAAAGACTGCTGCAAGATGAACTCTCAATCGTTGCTCTGAATTGAGCATGAAAATATTTTCTGAAATGGATTGTGCTAATTTGAAAAGTGTTTGTTCCGTGTTTGAATTACTGGCTTCCAGGCAAATGGGAACATTTTTAAAGTTTATGTTTCGGTTTGATTTTATGGTTTGCAAGGGATAAAACACTCCGTAGTTTTTAAATTTATTTTTGAAAACATTTACATCAATGCTTCCTGAAGTGTGCAAAATAATTTTATCTGTATTCTTAAACTCTTTTGCAACTTCAACAATTTGTGAATCTTTTACTGCAAATAAAAATAAATCACAATCAACTTTAGTTGCATCCTTTGTATCAATCGTAAAATCAGATTTCAGTTTTCCTGCTAAAGCAATTCCGCTTTTTTCATTTCGTGAAATAACCTGAACAATAGAATGTTCTGATCTCTGAAATGCGCTGCCTAACTGTGTTGCAACGTTGCCTGAACCTATTAGTGTGATGCGCATGAAATGTTTGAGTCCCGATAGCCATCGGGATGGAGTTTGGTGTTAAACTAAGCGACTCTTTTCAACTCAGCAAATCTTTTCCTTACGGCAATCCAGGAACCGATTATCATTAATACACATCCGATCCATAAAATATTGATGTGCGGAAAAATAACGGCTTTCATAATTACAAAATCTTTTCTGTTCGATTTCTTTTCTGAAATCTTCAATTCAATTTTATTCTCCTTCGTATCAATTTTAGTAAATAAAAATTTCAAACCAAGGGCATCAATAACAGCTTCATCGCTGAATTGCATTCCACCTTTAATAATATAAACGGGGCTTACATAATGCACTTGTTTGTTTACATCAGTTGCCGAAATATTAGCAGCAACAATGATATCATCTTTGCTCAGGCCATATTTGCTGCCATCTACTTTAGTTGACAATCCTTCGAGCACAATCAGGCTGTTACTTGATGTAAGCGTATCGCCCTGTTTTACCATTACCGTTTTAGGTTCTGAATATTCGGAGCTTTCATCGGGCTTTTCATCCAATTCGGCAAAAGTAATGTGGGTGTATAAGTCTTTATCAATAAAACGTTTTGTATCAGGCTCAGCAGCATTACCCATTCTTTCATTCAATTGAATGGTTGGTTTTAATTCAAACTGTTTATCAAGTTTACCTGTAGCGTTATTCAGTTTTAAATAAGTGATGCCATAATAAATATGAATGCCTTCCTTTTTGCTTCCTTCATAAGTGACAAAATAATTTCCCATACGAGTGGTGTCACCTTTTGTAAGCATGATGTTTTCATTATTCGGAAAATCTTTACCAAGATCAACACCATTCATGTTTTGCGAAATGACTTCCTTTTTTGAATTAGAAACCAATGCTCCCAGCATGATTAATGCAATGCCAACGTGAGCAATTGAAGCACCGCTGTGCGTGATGTTTCCTTTTATGACACGAATCATATAATCGAGATTTGCGCAAGCAGCAAACAGTGCTGCAAATAACAATGCAACGTGCTGCCAGCGTGGAAGCTCCATATAATATTGGTAAATAACTGTTACTATAAATGCTGCAATGAATGATAAAATTATTTTACGGATAAAATAACTCATCTCTGTTTTTTTGTATTTGAAAAATTGCCCCACTGCAAATAACAAGCAGACGATTGCAGCAATTGGTACCTGCCATTTATTGTAGTGATCAATCAGGTCAACGGGCGGTGCGTGTTTTGTATTAAAGATGGCATTATAAACAGGTATAGATGTAGTGGTAATAATCTGTATAGCAGAAATGAGCAATACAAGTGTGCCGATAAACATCCAAAACTCGCGCGATGTAAGACTGTCTTCTTCTTTTGCAGGAGCAATTTTTTTCCAGTTGATGATGAGCAATGTAATCGCAAGAATGGCAAAGAATGCCATGTAAAATATCAATTGTCCGCTCATCCCTAAATCGGTAAACGCATGCACAGAAGCTTCGCCTAATATTCCGCTTCGTGTAAGAAATGTTGAATATAAAATCAATACGAATGTGAGTATTGAAAGCAGGAAACTACTCATTAAAGCATTGCCATTTCTTTTTGTGATCAGCATTACGTGTGCTGCACCAACAAAGGTGAGCCACGGCACCAGCGATGCATTTTCAACAGGGTCCCATGCCCAGAAGCCGCCAAAACTCAGGGCTTCATAAGCCCATGCAGCTCCCATTAAAATTCCTGTGCCTAATATCATCACACCAAAATATGTAAACGGCAATGCAGGTTTTATCCACTCGCGAACTTTGCCAGTCATAAAACCAGCCATCGCAAATGCAAACGGAACTACGGTTGAAGCAAAACCAAGAAACAATGTTGGAGGATGAATTACCATCCAATAATTTTGAAGTAATGGGTTTAAACCGCGACCGTCTTTTATTTTTTGCAGGTAATCACTCATGCTTGCAAATGGCATGGCTGCAAAGTCAGGATGCTCGCGAAGCAATACAAAGGGATTGCTGCCAATGTGTAAATCACCAATCCATGTTCCTAAAACCATAGAACATAAAAATACCTGAACCATCATAATTACTGATAATACAGGTGCTTCCCATTGCGGTGCTTTTTTTATGATGACAAGAGATAATACAACATGCCAAAACGTCCAAAGCAAAAAACTTCCCTCCTGCCCTTCCCAAAAACATGCAAAAATGTAACGTGTAGGCATGGTGGTAGAAGAATGAAACCATGCGTAATAGTATTCGAAATAGTGATTGTAGATTATGTAAAATAAAATTCCGAAAATGCTTACTATTGAAATGCCGTGAAGCGCAAAAGCACCACGCGCCAAGGGTTTCCAGGCATCCTTATCATTCTTGCGAAAAGCAGAAAACAGGTAAGCAACAGATGAAAGTAATGATGCAGTAAATGCAAGTACAATAAATAATCTTCCCGCCTGTCCGAAAATTAAATGCTCTCCTATATATGTCATTCGTGCTTTCCCCTTAACTTGATTTCTTCGTTTCTGTGTATTTGCTTGGGCATTTCATCAATACCTGTTCAGCAACAAATTGCTTGTCAGACATTTTTCCTACTACTACAATTTGTTCTGACTTTTCAAAGTCTTGAGGTTTGGTATTGTTGTAGCAAACTTTTTCTTCAACACCCAATGAGTCCATCATATAAAAGCAAAAAAGGTTGGCATTGGCATGAGGATCGTATTCAAAAGGCTTGCTGAAATTTACTTTGCCGATGATGTGATATGTTTTACCAGGGTTATCAATTGCAGTTTCAAATGTTGCATAAGTGCTTGAATCGGCTATTGATGCAACTATGGCTCCAACTGCAAGAGCTACTATTACTAAAGCTATGATATATGAACGTTTCATTTTGATGATGAATTAATTTTTGTTTATCGTTTCTCTATTTTATTTGTTCGCAGTCGGGATGCTATCCCTGGTTACTTTAATCTTTTTTCTATTGCTGTAAGTTTTCTGTCTAATGCAAAAAGATAAAGAACAATACCAATCAATACAATAGAAAGTACTCCAACTACTACGTATATTTTTCCGTTAGCATAAAACGCATCAGCCATTTGAGGCTGAGATGTTTGTGCTATGCTTTGCAGATTTATAATTATAACAATTATGATGCTGAATAAGATTTTGAATAAATTGTTTTTCATAAATTATTTTTTGTCACTTTTCTTTCCTTTTATGGGTTTTATTTGTTCGGGGTCGGGATAATATCCCGAGTTACGTTAGTATGCTTTCAATATGTCGTTTACGCAATTGAATAGTTAATATCCATAAGCCGATTAATATCCACCCGATAACTGCGGGATAAAATACTAACCGCATTTGATTATCGAGATCATACGATTTGAATGCAGGATTACCTCCGTTGCCGGGATGCAATGAAGATGTTAAGCGTGGCATTATCAGGATGAATACATTCATCATCACGTAAGCAAAGATGTTGTAAACTGCTGAGAACCGTGCCCGTTTTTGTTCGTCATCAATTGAATTTCGTAAGAGGAAATATGCTGCATAAACTAAAAGAGAGGCTGCAACTCCATTCAACTTGGGGTCGCTTGTCCAAAACGCACCCCAGGTAAATCGTGCCCATAACATGCCTGTAAGTAAGCCAAGTGAGGCAAATAACATTGCCACTTTTGCAGCCTCCACTGAAATTGTATCATATTTTAATTCGAATTTATTTAAATGGAGGATGGCATAAATTAATGAAACGGTAAGCAAAAAAATCATGGTAAACCACATGGTAACGTGGTAATACAAATTGCGAATGGTTTCATTCAAAATATCGCGGGCAGGCACCGGTAATAACATACCGCCAATCACTGCATAGAATACTAAAATTACTCCTGCTATTTTCCACCAATTACTGTATGCTATTTTGGGTATCATTTATAAATGCTCTTAAACATGAAGGAAAATAGAGTTTAATATTTCAAGTTTTGTTGATACATATTGCTTTAATATTCCTACTAACCAAGTAAAGATTGCTTCGTTCCTCGCAATGACGAATTACCCAATTACCATCAATCAATCGCGCCAAAGGTATGGAAATAAAATGTAGCCGAGGGTAATAGAAATCACGTTAAGCGCTACAAGAATAATCATGTATTTTATATCCACACTCCAACTTAAACCATCAACGATATTTTTTGAAAGCTTGAGAATAGTAATCAACAATGGAAACAATAAAGGAAAACTAAGAATTGCCATTAGTGCCGAACTGTTATTGGCACGCGAGGCTATCGCACTAACAATTGTCAAAATTGAAGATAAACCGCAATTGCCTAAAATGATACAAATCATAAATAAGCTGATGTTACTAACAAGGTTTCCTATAAATAAAATGTAGAATAGAAAAGTTACAATAGAAAGGAATGACAGCAACAATGCATTGTAAATTATTTTTGAGAGGATTATTGCGCGGGGATCAGCAATAGTGTACATAAATAACTGCTGACCGGTTCCTTCCTGGATAAAGCTTTTTGCCACAGCATTGATTGCAGCGAATATAGAGATCACCCAAAATAGTGCATTCCAGGTTATGGGGTCAATGATCTGATGAAAGGAAAGGTAACAAACGTAAAGCGTTGAAATCACATAAAGCAACATCCCGCTTAGCGAAAATTTTTGTTTCCACTCTAAACGAAACTCCTTTGCCATAAGGCTTTTTACCTGTTTTATAAGCATCAGTGGCGCGAAAGTAAATTATTAAGTGGAATGTGTATAAAAGGGTTTGTGATTACTATAAAATTAGCAGTTACGTGCTTTCTAACTAAAACATATTCAGGTTCAATTGAATTCTTTTGAAAAATAATTCATTCTATTATGAAAATGTTATGAAATTGTTATTATCATTGTATAATAATTTTTTGATTACCCCTATAATTTAAGCTTTATTAAAAATATTTTTTCTTACGGAAACCATTCAGATACGCAGAGAATTTTAAGCAGAAGCATTGATGTACATTTAGCAAGGATATTTTCAAAGACAGCCGCAACCGGCAACCGTTCAGAAAGGAAGAAATTTTTCAGGAGCTTAATTTAAGTTTGTTCCTGCCATTCAATTTTATTAAACCCTTTAATAAATTACATTATGAATTCTAAAAACTACTTCAGGCTATTTGCTGTTTGCTTAATTGCAGCGCTATTTGCTTCCACTGTTGTTAATGGCGGTTTTATTCCGCGCACATTTGCAATCACTAAATCATCAACCATTTCCTTAAAAACGGTTAAGTCCATTAACCAACCTTCGATTGGTCATTATCTTTTTCTCGGTCCGTTAACAGTGACAGTTGATACTGCTTGTACAGGTCCATGCTGCGGAAGTTCTGCGGGAGGCACTGGCAGCAATTGTAGCACAGGTGTAAATGTTACAGGCGGCACCCCACCTTATAATTATAGCTGGTCTAACGGTGCAACTACCAAGTGCATTTCAGGAATCGGGCCTGGGGTTTACTTCGTAATAGTCACCGATGGATTTGGAAACGCTGGCACTTTGCAGATCACAATTCAGCCAGGGCCATGCTGCAAATTGGTTTGCCCTAATGATACAACAATATGTTTCCAAACGCCTGACTCTTTGGTAAAGCTTGGCAAACCTAAAGTAGTTTCACTTGTTCCTACTGCGCCAGACCCGTGCTACGCTGATTCAATATGGAATAATTCAACCGGTATTTACCCGGTAGGAACTACCGTAATAAAATGGTATGCGCATTACCCTGACGGACATGTTGATACCTGTAAACAAAATGTAATACGTAATCCCGCAGTGCCATTTGTTTTATCCTTTACAACATCACCCGCTGCTGTGGCAGGAGTTATTAATATTTGTAATGGACAGTCAATTACGTTTACAAATACCTCAACTGGCAGTACAGGTCAGTTGTGGAATTTCGGTAACGGATATTATTCAAGCAATGTTACTCATACACAGGTTTATACTTTTCCCCCGGGAACTTACACAGTAACACTTAGCGTATATGATGCCTGCGGTTTTAAGCATGACACCTCGCTTACAGTAATTGTTGACCCTAATACAGGACCCGATATTGAATGTATTTCAGTAGTGTGCCCCGGTGACACAGTTACTTATCATACCAATGCAAATTGCACTACTTATACTTGGATGGTAACAGGTGGAACAATAATTTCTACTCCTCTTAATAATGATAGTATTACTGTGGTATGGGGTCCCGGTCCAATGGGCACTATTTCATTAACTGTTTCAGGCTGCACACCACCAAGCACTTGCGCAATAGCAACAGTTAAAACTGTTTATATAGTTCCAGCTACCATGCCTGTTATAGGCCCTCCAATTGTATGTTCAGGCAGCACCACAAGTTACTGTGTGGCTTGCATACCCGGCAATGAACATACCTGGACCATTTCACCGGCTGCGGCTTACGATTCAGTAAAAGTTAACGACTGTTGTATTACTATTTATTGGAGCAAGACCTATTTTGGTCCTGCAAATGTTTATGTATATTATAAGAATGTTCTTACGGGTGCCGGATGCAGTTTGCCTGATGGTTGTCCTACTGATTCGGGTTGTTCAGGCTCGGGCAACTTAAATGTAACAGTTCGTCCGATATTTGGAATTTCAGGACCTGCAAAAGTTTGTAAAAATTCTACAGGCCCATTATTTAATGGGATGAATCTTACCAATAATACCGTTGTTTCTGTAGTTTCATGGAAATTAGTAACACCTCTTCCTTCAACATTAACCTTAACTACAGCTGCACTTAATTCATATTCATGGAATACAATGTTGGGAGTTTACACATTAACTGCTTATGCTCCTCCCGGCATTTATTGCAATGATTCGGCTACGGTAAATTTTGAAGTTGTAGAAGCTACAACTCCCAATCCCATTACGGGCGCTGATACCGTATGCCCTGGAAGCACACATTATTATTCTGTGCAGCCTAACATGGGCGGTGTACAATATATATGGAATGTAACCGGAGCAGGAAGTCCTCTTGGTATAACGATTACATCAGTACCCACACTTGCAATTACATGGGGAGCAGGAGGAGGAACAGTTTCAATGCAGCAACAATTGCTTGCAAGTCCTTTCTGTACTTCTGTTTCAACGGCTCCATTCACTGTTGTTACCTATCCTCCATTTACATTGCCTGTTGTAACGGCAAATCCGGGAGGTGCAAGTTGTTTAAAGACTTCTGTAACTTATTGTTATAGCGGACCACCTTTAAGTAATGCAACTTATACGTGGTCTGTAGTTCCGCCAACTGCAGGAAATATTACAACTTCAAATGGCGGTAATTGTATTACTATAAAATGGGTTGATGGCAGCATCACACCTATATTTGTAAAGTTAAAAATTTCGAGATGCTATGATGATTCAGTGATGTTCCCGGTTACACTGCTTGCATTGCCTCCTGTTCCGAGCATTTCTTATTCACCGATTCTTATATGCAAAAATTCGCCTGTAAGTTTTTCAACTACAAGCTTGGGTCCGATTTGGAATTGGGATTTTGGTGATGCGGGAAGTTCTCCACTTCAAAACCCTGTGCATGTCTATACCACAGCAGGTGATTTTGTTGTAAAACTAACGGTAACTAATTCAAACGGCTGTTCTGATACTGCATTTACCAATGTCCATGTGGAAGATATTCCCGTGTTGCCTGTCATAACAGGCAATGCATCGCCATGTTTAAATAGTTTTAATACCTATTCTTTCTCACAACCGTTCTTCCCCGGTGGTTCCTATACATGGTCATTATCCGGTGGCGGAAATATTATTTCGGGGCAGGGAAGCAATTCAATAAATGTTCAATGGACCAGTCCTGGTACTCATAATGTTTTTCTTGCAGTAAATTCTCTGTGTGGATTATTAGTGGCAACACCTTTTACTGTTGTAGTTAATCCATTGCCAACTGTTTCAATAATACTTCCTTCACCATCATGTGTAGGTTCGACATTAACCTTTAGCAGTGCAGGTTCACCAGTAGTTTCATACTCATGGAGTTTTGGAGGGGGTTCGCCAGGTACTTCTGTTGCTCCCACACCATCTGTTACTTACGGTGTGGTAGGAACTTATCCAGTTTCACTAACTGTAACTGATGCAAATGGATGCACAGCAACAGCATTAACAAGCATTGATATTCATGAATTACCAATTGCATTTATTACAACACCTGATGTAAATGGTTGTACTTTTCCATTTCCGGTTAATATATATGCAGTAAACTCGGGCGGTTATTCTTTTAGCTGGATTCCTACAGGTACAACTGGTCCTTCACTAAGCACTTTGGTTACAGCTCCTACTACTTATTCTGTTTTGGTTACCAATCAATATGGATGTACTCAATTGTCAAATCCCATTACATTTACTAATGGCAATTGTGCTCCTGCACCTCCGCAGCCAGGTGATTGCGTTACGCAGGACAGTATTAATTTCACCTGGAATCCTCCATTATGCTTGCAAGACTCTTTCTTTGTTTCAGGCAGCGCCTTGCCTCCATATTCATGGTTTTTTGATTATGTAGGTGCAACCGCAACCGGTAGTGCTGTTTCAAACACTTATGTTTTCCCAGGTTTTTATAAAGTTACTGTTTGTGGTTTAGGTCGTGGATTTATTTATCCGGCTATGACCGTTCCTTGTCCTAATATTCCCATTTGTAAAATGAGGCCTGTAAAGGTTCCATTTGATGCGAGATTTAAAGTAAATTATGCTTGTGCAGGTAATGTAATGCAGACTATAATTACTAATACTTCCATTTGGGCAGGAGCTAACACTTATTCATGGAATTGGTATTTGGATGGCAGCGGCACTCCGTTTTCATCTATAACAAATCCTTCTAACCAGGCTTTTTCACCGGGACCACATAATATTACTTTAATTATCAGTGACCCCGGAGCTGGAAACACACTTGCAACATGTACACTAACCGTTGCTATAAACGTTCCAACGCCTATTGTTGCAAGTTTCACATCACCTGCACAGGTATGTAAAGGATTTGCCGCAGCCTTCTTAGACACATCTACACCATCAGCTTTTACAAGAACCTGGACTTCTGCGGGAGCACCATCCACAACTACAAATCCTGCTAACCTCATTTATACGATTGCCGGAGCTACCACTGTTACCTTAAATGTATCTGATGTTTATGGATGTACAAGTTCAGCGTCAGCAGGTGTGAATGTCCAGGTGGGAACAGGAACTATTACAGTTGTAAATAACGGTGCATGCGATTCGGTTCAGTTGATTGCATCAGGTAATCCGAATTACATCTGGACTTATTTCAGTCCTGTGCCTCCTGTTACAGCCAGCACAGTTTATGTTAAGAATGGTGGATATTATAGTGTAGTTGCAGTTGACCCTTCCAATGGTTGTCCTTACAGTGCCAGCACTCCGCTCATTACTGTTTTGAAACCACCGGTTGCAACTATAACAGGAAAAACAACTTACTGCCAGAATGAAAAATTAGATTTGAAAACTTCTTCTGCCGGAAGTGTTGTATGGCGATATGATTTCGATGGTTACGTTTCTATACAAGGTACATTGCCAAATATGACTAACGTTGCCTCTATACCAGGAACATTTATTTACCGGGTTACCATAACGGGTGCAAATGGTTGTACTGCTTCAGCAACTATTCAAATTGTTGTTGACCCTGTGCCTGCGTCAGCAACTATAATAGGTGGACCGACAACTATTTGCGATGGTGATTCTGTTCTGCTCTCAGTAAGCCCAACAGGAGGAGTTACTTATATATGGAGTAAATCACCTCCTCCACCGGTTGCTACACCTGCAAGCCCATCAATATGGGTTAAACAAGCCGGTACATATAATGTAATTGTGCAAACTGCAAGCGGATGTTATTTCCCTGCTATAGCTCCAAAAACTATAACAGTAAACCCATTGCCACCTGTTAAAATTTCAGGTGACACAGTACTGTGTGAAGGCGAAACCCTATTGCTTACAACAATTACTGTTGGAGGTGCAACATATTTATGGAGCGGACCCGCAGGCGGTGGTGCAAGCAACCCTTTACAAATTAACAACATGCTTGTAGCAGGTTCAGGTGTATATACGGTAACAGTTACTTATACTGCAACAGGCTGTTCAAGCACGGCAACGATAAATGTAATAGTTCATCCTAATCCTGTTGTGCCTTTTACAGCAACAAATATTCCCGGTGTGCTTTGCCAGGGCCCTCTTTATACTGATTCCATAACTCCGGGTACAATAGATGGAAGTTTAAATCCACTTGATTATGTATGGAATACCGGTCAACAAGGTTACAGTATTTTCATAGCTAATGTTGGTAGTTATTTCGTTACGGCTACTAATCAGTGGGGTTGTACTTCAGTATCAAATACAATTACCATTCATCCTAATCCTGATTTAAGTTGCGTACCTACAGGCTGTTATGATTTCTGTTCGGAGTGCGATTCGGTTGAAATACCGGCACCAAGTGGTTTCTTTGCTTATCAATGGCAAAAACTTACGGGAGGTGTATTTGTAAATTACAGCACTTCTCAAAACTTAAAAGTTTATATACCAGGGGGCAAATTCAGATTACTTGTGTCTAACCAATGGGGCTGTGCTGATTCATCTGATACTTTGTCAATCAAGTTTCATAATTGTTGTGCGCCACATGATACTGTTTCTTGTGTGGATTCAACCTGCCAGGACTTTAGTATAGTCGCTTTAAACTTCTTTGGGCCTTATCCTCCCGCTCCTAATGTTAATATAGTAGTCAGTAATGTTGGTGGTCAGTATCCCGGTGATCAGTTTTTAAAAGTTACTGATTTACCAGGGCCATCGGCAGTAAAAACAGATTCCACTTATAATGGTAAATGGTGCTGCGGGAAATTCCATTTCGACTTTAAGATTTTTGATGATGGACAAGCCGGTGTAGTAAATGTTCAGCCTAAGTTCAGAATTTTTAATAGTGTAATCGGTAAAGGATTTTTATTTACATCAAGTATAACGATGAATGAAAATAGCGGTTGGCAACATATAGTAGCTTGTGCAGGTTTAGATTCACTTCCGGTTAATCCTACTTACGGAACCTGGACTCCGATTGGCGCAGCAACCGTAGCTGACTGGAATGCAGTAGCAAGTAATGTAACTGATGTTGTTATCCAAACTCAGATAAACAATAGTGGTGAAGTTGTAGGTATAGATAATGTTTGTTTCATACCTGTTCATTTTGAGATTGGTTGTCATCAAACAACAATATGTAATGAGCACACTTTAGAAGTTAATATTATTGACGATAGCGGTTGTCCAAACTTCAAATACCATTGGAGTAATGGCGCTACTACTCAAAATATAATTGTTACCATTCCCGGCTTATATTGTGTTACGGTAACTAATTGCTGCGGCTGTGTTGACTCTTGTTGTTTAACCGTGTTACCCGGCACTACAGATACACTTCATGTAACTGATACCGTATATCATATAACTTGTGATAGTGTATTCGGAGGTATTGTTGTTGATGTTACCGGTGGAGTTCTTCCATATACTTATACATGGAGTAACGGCAGCACCACTCAGAATATCTTTAATGCAACTGCAGGTGTTTATACGCTTACTGTAATTGACTCGGTTGGATGTATTGTTATTATTCATGATACAGTTGTTGTTGATTCTACCTGCAATTGTGCTACTACGCCTCTTCCTACCATAACAATAATTAGTGTTGATGCAGATAGTTGTAATCAGAGCGGATGTATCCATGCAACATTTACAGGTTGTTGTTTGCGTTACAGTTATTCGTATTATCCGCTTTGCGCATCTCAGCCTCCATATAGTGTGGGTCAAACAACAAACCCGGCAATATTCTGTAATCTGAAAGCAGGAAACTACACTATATATGTGGAAGATATGTGCGGGCATCTCATATCGCAAACTGTTACTGTGCCTTCTATAAACGGACCGTTAACTGTAACAACTCAATTTAGTAATTGTGCAGATACAATATGTCTTGTTGTAACTGGTGGTTGCCCACCTTACACTTATCAATGGTTAAATGGTGCCACAACACAATGTATTACTGGATTTTCACCTTGTACTGATTTCGCTTGCACCGTAACAGATAGCCACGGATGTACTTATTTACAATTTGTAACCGGTCCTCATGTTACCTTCTTCAACATTGTTAAACCACATTGTTGTTTAGCCAATGGCAGTATATGTGTTGAAGCTTGTTTCGCACAAATGCCCTACACATATCAGTGGAATACAACTCCTGTTCAAACAACGCAATGTGCGACAGGCTTAGTTGCAGGTACTTATTGTGTAACTATATTTAATGCTAACGGTCAACATATACAATGTTGTTACACATTAACTAATGATATTGTTATGGCACCTAATGTCACATTTGAATATGCTGCATGTGGTTCAGAAATTACTGCCGTTATTGGTCAAGGTCCCTGTTCAAATTATACATTCCACTGGGATAATGGTTCTACCACATTAACACGAGGGAATCTTGTTGGGTGCGATTCAATAACATTTACAATTGTGCTTTGCGATGGAACCATAATACATCATGGTTTAAGAGTGCCCCATATCACTGCTACAATTACTCCTGTGTCTTGTGCGAATGGAGGTTTAGGAACTATTTGTGTTAATGTGGAATGTTTCCGTTGTCCTCCATATACTTATTCATGGTTACCAAATCCGGTATGCCCTGGCAGCACAACTAATTGCTTTAGTTGTATTGCAGGTACTTACACTGTTTGTATTACTAATAATTGCGGTGAAACAATCTGCTGTCCGTTTACAATCCCTTCCACAACTCCTATAACAGTAACTACTCACTATTCTACTTGTGCAGATTCTATATGCCTTGATGTACAGGGTGGTTGTGCTCCTTATACCTACCAATGGCTGGGGGGTGCTACAACACAATGCATTACCGGATTTCCACAGTGTGCAAGTTTCTATTGCACTGTAACAGATGCTTGCGGATGCACTTACCTGCAATTTGTTGACGGTCCTCATTTTACTTTCAATGGCATTTTACAGCCCACTTGTTGCAAAGCCAATGGAAGAATTTGTGTACAGGTATGTTTTGGTCAGCAGCCTTATTCTTACTTATGGAGTAATGGCAAAACTTCAGCATGTATTGCCGGTTTACTTCCCGGAACCTATTGCGTAACTGTTACCAATGCTAATGGCGCGACTATTTCTTGTTGTTATACTTTGACCGCTGCTGTAATTACACCTCCTGCTATTTCATTTCACTTTGACCAATGCGGTTCTACAGTTACTGCAGTAATTGATGACCATGGTTGCAGTAATTATACATGGCATTGGGAGAATAGTGTAACAAGCCTTACAAGGGATAATCTTATCGAATGTGATTCTATTACACTTACAGTTACCAGGTGCGATGGCACAATTTATACCCATGGATGCAGAGTGCCGCATATAACTGCAGTGGTAACCTCTGTTAATTGTCTCACAGGGCTTGGAGGAATTTGCGTTACTGCAACTTGCTTCGGTTGTGGTCCATTAACTTATTTATGGGCTCAAAATCCTGTTTGTCCTGGAAGTACGTCATCCTGTATTCAATGCGTTGCAGGGTATTACACTGTTTGTATAACAAATTGCCAGGGTGATGTGGTTTGCTGCCAGTTCGTTATCCCGGCTACTCCGAATTTAATCGTAAGCCTTGTTTCCAAGGTTAATCCTACATCTGTTTCACCCGCAAGCGGAGCCATCAACATTAATGTAACAGGGGGAACTCCACCTTACACATATCTCTGGAGCAATGGTGCCACTACTCAAAATATTTCGGGATTAACAGCAGGAACCTATACCGTAACAGTTACAGATGCCAATGGATGTACAAGCACCCTGGTAGTTAAGATAAAAACTATCTGCCAGTTAACTTATACTACCATTGTTGTTAGACCTGCAAGCTGTTTCCTGAATAACGGAATTATAACAGTCGTGCCTTCGGGTGGTACCTCATACACGTACGCCTGGGCTACAGTGCCTGTGCAAACTACTGCAACTGCTACCGGGCTTCCTTATGGTGCGAGCGTCACGGTAGTTATTACTGATATCGTAAGCGGTTGCACACTTACTGCCGTTATACCTGTGCCCACAAGTCTTGGATTAGGTGTTGTACTTACCGGAACCAATATAACTTGCAACGGAGGAAGCAATGGAAGCATTATAACTTCAGTTTCAGGTAGCCCACCGCCTTATATTTATCAGTGGAGCAATGGCGCCACCACTGCTAACATTTCCGGTTTGCCTGCCGGAACCTATACGGTTACAGTTACCAAGGGTGGTTGTGATGCCATAGCAGTAATAACGCTTACTCAACCTCCTGTTATTGTACTTACTACTACCAAGGTTAATCCTTCATGCGGAGCCACACCTAACGGCACAGCAACTGTAAGTGCAACAGGAGGAACTCCACCTTACACCTATAGCTGGAATACTGTTCCGATTCAAACTACTGCAACGGCCAGCGGATTGGCAGCAGGTACTTATACTGTGACTGTAACTGATAGTAAAGGCTGCACTAAAACCAAGTCAGTAACTCTTACTGCCGGCAATTCCATTGTGATTACTGCCATTGTATCAAATGCAAAATGTTTTGGCAGCAGCACCGGTTCTATTGATATTACACCATCAGGAGGCAGTCCGCCTTACACTTATTTATGGAATACTGGTGCTACTACACAGGACAGGATCAACGTACTGGCAGCCGGAACATATACCGTAACAGTTACTGACCATAATGGCTGCACGGCACAATTTTCAGCCACTATAACTCAGCCACCATTACTTACAGTATCAGCAACAGCAACACCTGTGTCATGCAATGGAGGCACTAACGGAACGCTAAGCGCTGCCGGTGCAGGCGGAACTCCTCCATATACGTATTCGTGGAACACCGTGCCAGCGAAAACCGGTTCGTTTGTTACCGGAATTAAGAAAGGCACTTATACTGTAATTGTAACCGACAGTAAAGGTTGTTTTGCTGCTGCTACGGTAACTATTACAGAACCACCGGTAATTGTAATTACGACAACAAAAACCAATGTAACTGCGGGTGCCTGCAATGGCACTGCCACTGCAAGTGTAAGCGGAGGTGTGCCGCCATATTCTTACTCATGGAATACGGTTCCTGTTCAGACAAATCTAACAGCAACAGGTCTTTGCCCCGGAACCTACACGGTAACAGTTACTGATATAAATGGTTGCACCAAGACAAAGAGTGTAACCATCACACAGGGTATTCCGAAAATGATTAATCCCACTGCGCCTGATGGCGATCCTTATTCATTCCTGTTCCCGAATCCTACTACAGGTCTGACTACTATTACCTTTAATGATGTGATTATAACTCCTGTAAAGGTTGCCATCTTTAATATGAGCGGGCAAAGAGTTTATGAAGATGTGTTGAAACCTGCTGAGAACAGCACATCATTTGAACTTGATCTTTCTCATTTCGCTAAGGGAATTTATACGGTTAAGTATCGGACAAACGACAAAGACTGGATTGATAAATTGGTAATCCAGTAGTTTATTTAACCAGGGGTTTTAAAAACCGCCTCTTAACTGAGGCGGTTTTTTTTTGTAGGAATTGTTCTGATTCCGTTACATATTATAGGTTGTATAACGATAATCAAAATGTGGAAATCAAACTATTGCCTGCATCAAATCACATCAGCAAAGCTCTTTTCCATTTTGCGGAAATACCATACGCCTGTAAATAATATGATAAAGCTTATTACAACTGATATGATAAAACCGCTGAAATAAATCTGGATGTTGCTACCGAGCAGACACCATCGAAAGCCATCAATAACACCAACCATGGGATTGAGTGCATAAATAAATTTGATGAATTGCGGAATTTTTACAGAGTTATAAATGTCACTGCTACTGAAAGCTACTGGCGATATGTATAAACCAAACTGCACTACAAAAGGAATCACATAGCGAAAGTCGCGGTACTTTACATTGAGAGCAGCTATGAGTAAACCTGCACCTGATGATGCAATTAACGCAAGCAAAAAAAACAAGGGCAAAAAAATTATGTTAATTGTTGGTGCAAATTGCAGCGCAATCATCATCACAATTAAAATGATGAAGGAGATAAAAAAGTCAATGAGCGAAACGATGATGGTGCTTGCCGGCACAATCATTCGTGGAAAATAAACCTTGGTTAAAAGATTGGAATTGGCAATAAGTGAATTAGCCGCTTCACTGAATGAGGTTGAAAAAAATTGCCAGGGCAAGGTAGCGGCTGTTACTAATAATATGCGTGGCACACCCTGATCGGGAATTCCAAACATCCAACCGATGAACCAAAACACGCCAATGGTGAGCAATGGTCTTATTACACTCCATGCTATGCCGATGGTAGTTTGTTTATAACGCACCAATACATCGCGCCAGGCCAAAAAATAGAAAAGACCTCTGTAATTCCAAAGGTCTTTCCAATAGTTGGAGTCAACTGAATCGGGAGTAATGATTGTTTTCTGCATTTTGGCTTTTGGCTGTGAGCCTTTGGCTTTTGGCTGTTAGTCGTTGGCTTTTAGCTAAAGGTCAAAGGCTAAAAGCTAATAGCTTATTTCGCAATATTCACCGAGCGTGTTTCACGGATTACGGTTACTCTAACCTGACCGGGATACGTCATTTCGGTTTGAATTTTTTGAGCTATGTCGAATGAAAGGGTTTCGGCTTGTTTATCGCTAATCTTTTCGCTTTGTACGATAACACGTAATTCACGTCCTGCCTGTATGGCAAATGATTTTTCAACTCCGTTATAGGCTGCTGCCAATGCTTCGAGGTCTTTCAAACGTTTCATGTATTGCTCAGCCATTTCGCGTCTTGCACCGGGGCGTGCGCCTGATATGGCATCGCATACCTGTACAAGAGGAGATATCAAACTGGTCATTTCAATTTCATCATGGTGTGCACCAATGGCATTACACACTTCAGGATTCTCTTTAAACTTCTCGGCCATCTTCATACCAAGGATTGCATGTGGCAATTCCGGCTCATCATCGGGCACCTTGCCAATATCATGCAGCAAACCTGCACGCTTCGCGAGCTTTACATTCATGCCTAATTCCGTTGCCATTATTGCACAAAGGTTGGCAACTTCGCGTGAGTGCTGCAATAAATTCTGTCCGTAAGACGAACGGTATTTCATACGACCAATTAAACGAATCAGTTCAGGTGCAAGCCCGTGAATACCAAGGTCAATGGTGGTGCGCTTACCTACTTCAACTATTTCATCCTCTAACTGTCTTTTTACTTTAGCCACCACCTCTTCAATGCGTGCGGGGTGAATTCGGCCATCGCTCACCAACTGGTGCAATGCGAGTCGTGCAATCTCCCTTCGCACAGGATCAAAGCCTGAAAGAATAATTGCTTCGGGCGTATCATCCACAATAAACTCAATTCCGGTAGCTGCTTCGAGCGCACGGATGTTTCGACCTTCGCGACCAATGATGCGGCCTTTTACTTCATCGTTATCAATATTGAAAACAGTAACTGCATTTTCAACAGCATGTTCTGTCGCTACGCGCTGTATGGTTTGAATTACGATTCGTTTGGCTTCTTTACTTGCAGTGAGTTTGGCTTCATCCATGGTGTCTTTTATGAAAGACATGGCATTGGTTTTAGCTTCGGCTTTCAACGCTTCCACTAACTGTGCTTTCGCATCAGCCTGGCTGAGACCTGCAATTTTTTCCAATTGCTGAACCTGTTTTTCATGCGACTTGCTTAACTCTTCTTTACGTTTTTCAACCAAGTCTAACTGGTTTTTTAAACTGACTTGAATCAAATCAGCTTCTGATGACTTGCGGCTAAGTTGCTCTGTCTTTTGATTAAGATCCTTTTCTTTTTGCTTAATCCTGTTTTCGGCAGCAACCATTTGCTTATCCTTTTCAGTGATGTGTTTTTCATGCTCTGACTTAAGCTGGTAAAATTTTTCTTTAGCTTCCATCATTTTCTGATTCTTAATCACCTCAGCCTTTGCCTCTGCTTCGCTCAGTAGTGCCTGTGCCTGCTTTTCTGCTATCTCAGCTTTGCCCTTATTGCTCTTACCCATTATCAAAAAAGTAATGAATACGCCCACCACAAGACCTATTAAGGTTCCTGCTACGGTAATTATTAGTTGTTCATCCATATTAATATCTACACGGTGTTAATTGTTATATGCCTTTACGGGCATGTTGATTATTAAAAAATTATCTCATCAAAAAAGATTAATAAAAAAACCTGACCAAATCCTGTTCGATTATTAAACCCCAATCGCTAGGGATGAAGCTGCCGGGCTATTCATGCTACCTGCGTCTTTTTACGGATCACACCGGAGTGTGTTTAAGGCCTGCAATAGTTACCACTAAGCGTTTACGCTTCAATGATATTTTAAGTGTTGAGTTTAAAATAGAATATCAGAATTCAGTCAGGTTTTCTTATCGTGATTATGTTTCGTTTATCATTTGAAGAAGCTTTCAATCTTGAAAAGATTGCTTCGTTCCTCGCAATGACGAAAAAACAAATCACTCGAAACCTTTATGTTCAAAGAACGTTTGTACTTTTTAAATAGCTACCGATTTTTTCAATCGCTGCCGTTACCTTTCCATCTGCCTTGCTTGCCACTGTTCCCTTTTCATCTTTCAATTTATAAAGTTCAGTGGCCATTTTTATGAGACACATGCTCAGCAAATCCTGCTTATCAGTAATGGCGTAATTTTTTTCAAAATCAGTAATTACTTCTTGTATGGCTTTTTGGGCCTTGCCAACAACTTCCTCTTCATCACTTTTTATTTTGAGGGGATAAGTTCGATTGGCGATTGCAATTTTTATCGAAATCTCACTCATCGTTTGTCAGCCATTTTATTTTTAACGATTCAGCATTGCGAGGCAGCGGTCTATTTCACTAATGTATTTGGTGATGTTATTTTTTAATGCTTGTTTATCTTCAGTTTCACCAACTGCTTCGATAACCTGTGCCGACTTTGCTGTTTTTAATTCTTCACCAACCTGGAGAAGTTTTTTATTCTGTTCTTCTATTTTACTTTTCAAACTGCTATTTAACTCAACTAATTTTTTATTTTCAATTACAGTTTGTTGATGCAAATGTATTAATTTTTCAATGTGACCATCTAATGTTGAAAATTTATCATTCATTATTTAAAAATATTTTGCGGAAGTGAAGTTGAGGCAAATGTGAGAAAAAGTTTTGAGGTAATAACGAATGATAAAAAACGTATCGCGGGATAACATCCTGCCACCGACACAATAATGAAACAAATTATTCACAACAAATGCAAAATTGATTTCTAATTTCGCCACAGATAAAATGTCTGAACTAGGATTTTTCGGATTAAAAGATTTTAGGATTCTTGATGCGAAATAGAGTGTCCTAATCATTAACAGATTGCTTCTCCCGATAGCTACCGGAATTGCAATAACGGTTCTAAAATAAAATCGTACTTTGTAAATCGTAAATTGTAAATCTCCAAAATGGAACTTTTAAAAAATATAACTTCTTATCTTGAAACCATTGCTCCGCTTCGCTACCAGGAGAGTTATGATAATGCAGGTTTAATTACCGGGAACCATGAAATGCAGATTACAGGTGCTATGATTGCACTCGATAGCACAGAGGCTGTGATAGATGAAGCAATTGAGAAAAGATGTAATCTCGTTATTGCTCATCATCCGATTGTGTTTTCAGGTTTGAAAAAAATTAACGGCAAAAATTATGTGGAGCGCACTATTATTAAAGCTATCAAAAATGACATCGCCATTTATGGCATTCATACCAATCTTGACAATGTGCATAATGGTGTGAATGCAAAAATTTGTGAAGTGCTGGGACTAATGAATTGCAAAATCCTTTCACCTAAAAATGGGTTACTTAAAAAGTTAGTGACGTTTGTTCCTATTGCAGATGCAGAGAAAGTAAGCAAAGCGCTTTTTGATGCCGGCAGTGGACGCATTGGTAATTATGATGAATGTAGTTTCAATGTGGATGGCAATGGAACATTCCGCGCAAGCGAAAATGCAAATCCTGTAAAAGGTGAAAAAGGAATCCTCCACAATGAACTCGAAACACGTATTGAAACGATTTTTGAAAGTGTGCATCAGCACGCTATAATTAAAGCATTGCTGTCTGTTCATTCTTACGAGGAGGTTGCTTATGATATTTACCCGCTTGACAACAGTTATCAAAATGTAGGTTCGGGAATGGTAGGTGAGTTTGAAAAAGAAATGAGCGAAACAGATTTCCTGCAGTTGCTTAAAACAAAAATGCTCACGGGCTGTGTGCGGCATACATCTTTACTCAATAAAAAAGTGAAGCGGGTTGCCTTATGTGGAGGTGCAGGAAGTTTTTTATTGAACGAAGCAATAGCAAGCGGGGCGCAGGCTTTCGTAACTGCCGATTATAAATATCACCAGTTTTTTGATGCCGATGGTAAAATACTAATTGCCGACATTGGTCATTATGAGAGCGAACAGTTTACGAAACAATTGCTTTACGATTTGTTAAACCGAAATTTTAATACATTTGCGCTCCGTTTAACAACTGTGAATACAAATCCGATAAATTATTTTTCGTAATGGCAGTTAAAAAAGCTCCGAAAAAAGTGATAGTAAAGAAGCCTGCAAAAGCAGCTCCTAAAAAAGCAGTTCCGGTTAAAAAGGCTGCAAGCAAATCGCCAGCAAAAAAAGTTCCTGCAAAGAGTGTCAAGCCAGCAGTGAAAGTGGCAGTTAAGTCTAAGACCGTGAAAAAGGCTGCTCCTAAAAAAGCAGAAGCGCCTAAGAAGGCGGCAGTTAAAAAAAGTGTGCCGGTCAAAAAAACGGCTATTGTTTCAAAATCGAATATAAAGCAAGATACCTCCAAAAATAAGATGTTGACTAAGACTAATAACAAATCAGGCACAAAGAAATTTGCCGAAGACAAACACAAAACTGTTGCAGCACCCGCACCAAAACCGGTTATTAAAAAG
The DNA here is from genome assembly GCA_039931675.1 of Bacteroidia bacterium. Lineage (GTDB taxonomy): Bacteria > Bacteroidota > Bacteroidia > AKYH767-A > OLB10 > JAEUTH01. The sequence goes on from JBDTRM010000126.1 coordinate 26,662, forward strand.
GAAGAGCCGGTTCGTATTTCGCGAAACATTAAACTTAAAAACGATCCCTCTGCCATTTTAAGGGCAATTCCAAAAGATGAGATCAAGCCTTTTACAAGGACTGACAAACAAAACTTTGCAGTAAAAGAAAAACTACAAGCCATATATTACCTGCAGCAATTAGATTCACGTGTTGACGAGATTCGCATCATACGCGGTGAGTTGCCGATGGAAGTTTCTGATTTGCAGGATGAAGTAGAAGGATTGAACACCCGCATTTCTAATTATAATGATGAGGTGGCCTCACTCCAGGAAACGATAATGAAGAAGAAGCAGGCAATCAAGGAATCCAATACGCAGATTAAGAAATATGAAGCGCAGCAGATGAATGTGAAGAATAACCGTGAATATGATTCTCTTACTAAGGAGATTGAATTTCAGCAATTGGAAATTCAGCTTTCTGAAAAAAGAATTAAAGAATTTACTTTTGAATTAAATCAAAAGAATGCTGAATTAGATATTGCAATAAAATCGTTAGAAGAGCGCAGCGGTGCTTTAAAGCAAAAGCAAAATGAGCTGGAAGTGATCATTGGCGAAACACAAAAAGAAGAAGAGAGAATGTTGGAGGAAGCAGCAAAAGCTGAAAAATTAATTGATGTGCCTTTGCTTGCTGCATACAAACGCATTCGCGGCAGCATGCTCAACGGTTTGGCGGTAGTAAAAATTCATCGTGATGCATGTGGCGGATGCTTCAACAAAATTCCTCCACAGATGCAGTTAGAAATCGGTCAACGTAAAAAAGTTACCATTTGTGAACATTGCGGACGCATTTTAGTGGATGCCAGTATTAATGATTGGTAGAAAAAATAGAATTGAAAATAAAAAAAAGGATTTCACTAAAGCGGAATCCTTTTTTTGTTTTGCAGTCAGATGTCATGCTTTTACGGGAAAAATAATAGCAATATTTTTTTTGCTGATGCTTATTCCGTTTCGCTCTTTGTGCGACTTTGATCTTAACCAGAATATTTCAACCATTCAAAGTGAGATTTTTAACCTTCATTTTGATATTGCAAAACAATTAATCCAACAGGAAAAAAAAGTACATCCAAAAAATGCTGCCGTTATAGCCTGTGAAAATAACCTGGATTTTATGACTGCTTTTTTATATGAGCAGGATAATGATGTAAATAATCTTAAAGAACGTTCATCTCAAAGGTTGGATTTGTTAGAGCAGGAAGATGAATCATCACCATATTACCTGCACATGCAAGGTGAGATTATTTTTCAACGGGCAGTTATAAAAGCCTTGAAAAGTGAAATGTTCAGTGCCGCCCTCGATGCACGCAAGGCTTACAAATTGTTTGAAGAAAATCATGAAAAATTTCCACAGTTTAAGCCGAGTCTTAAGGGACTTGGTTTGCTCCATATCATGATTGGTTCTATTCCTGAAAATTATAAGTGGATAGTTTCGTTGGCCGGCTTGAGCGGAACCATCAAGCAAGGGATGTCAGAATTGGCCGACCTGGTAAATGAATCCGTAAAAAACAAAGAGCAGACTTATCTTAAAAATGAAACGTTGTTGATTCTGATTTACATTGAAGTTCATTACGGAAAAGATATTCCTTATGCACTTGAATTATCAAAACTGTATGACGCAAATTATACTTCGCCTTTAATTACTTTTTCAATTGCCAATATTTATGCAATGGCCGGAAAAAATGATTCGGTGCTGGAGACAATAATAAGCAGGAAACCCGATAAGGATGCCTATCCATTGAATTACTTAGATTATATGATTGGCACTGCAAAATTGAATAAGTTAGATAAAGATGCCTCTATACATTTCTTGAAATTTATCAATGACTATAAAGGAAAAAGGTTTGTAAAATCAGCCTATCAAAAAGTAGCATGGATGGGTTTAATTTATGATGATACTGTTACCTATAATAATTATATAAGTAAATTAAAAAATGTAAGCAATGTATTTACCGATGAAGATAAACAAGCACAAACCGAAGCTGAAAGCGGCATTAAACCTAATGTTCATTTGCTTAAAGCAAGATTATTGTTTGATGGTGGATATTATTTAAAATCGCTTCAATTACTTGCCGGCACACCGCAATCGGAATTCATATCGCAAAAAGAAAAGATTGAATATATCTACCGCACTGCACGTAACTTTGATTTATTAAATCAGAAAGACAAAGCAATTACATTTTATAATAGCACTATTAGTTTGGGTGAAAAAACAACATATTACTTTGCAGCAAATTCAGCATTAAACATTGCGCAGATTTATGAAATGCAAAAGGATAAGAACAATGCAATTGCTTATTACAAAAAATGTCTAAGCATGCGCAATCACGAATATCAAAACAGCATTGACCAAAAAGCAAAAGCAGGATTGAACAGGCTTGGCGCAGACTGAGTTGGTTTGTGCAGTTCGACTACGCTCATTGTGACAGGATTGTCATCTTTAGTTTTTGTCCGTTAACTTACAATTGTCAATGGTCATTCGTCAATGGTCAATCATTCATTCCGACTAATCGGAATCAAAACTCTATCTTATAAATAATGAACTTTCTTGATTCAAAACTTGAACAATACATTGAACATCACACAGAGGATGAAGCTGAGCTTTTAAAAAAATTAAACCGCGATACTTATGCACACGTGTTGCAACCACGAATGCTCTCAGGTCATCTGCAGGGGCGTGTGCTTGCTATGCTCAGCAGAATGATAAAGCCTTCGCAAATCTTAGAGATTGGAACTTTTACGGGATATTCTGCGTTATGCCTTGCTGAAGGTTTGCAGAAAGATGGCACGTTGCACACTATAGATGTGAATGAAGAATTAATTGACATGGTGAAAAAATATGTAAGCGAATCATCATATAGTGAACAGATTAAAATCTACACAGGTGAAGCATTGAAAATTATTCCGACAATTAACTACACTTTTGATTTGGCATTCATTGATGCTGATAAAGAAAATTATTGTAATTATTTTGATCTTGTTATTGATAAAGTTAGAAAAGGCGGTTACATCATTGCCGATAATGTTTTATGGAGTGGTAATGTGATAAAACCCAAAAACGAACAGGATGATGAAACAGAATCTATTGTTGCTTATAATAAAAAAGTGCATGAAGATAAACGAGTTCGTAATGTTTTACTGCCCGTGCGCGATGGATTGATGATATGTGAGAAATTGTAATCATTAAAATCAACTGTTATCTTTGAGCAAAAACAAAAACTGAAAACAGATTAATGCTTTTAATCTATACCCGTCAACTCACTCCGCGTATTCATTTTGTTTTTGAGCTTTTATTGAAAGACTTGGTTGGTGTAACTTTTCAACTTACAACTGACGAAAATCAATTCAGAAATTATGAGGCACCTAAATTCTCTTATTCAAATTCACCATTAGAAAATGAATTGTTTTTTCAATCCGTTGATTTGCTTTTTGAAAATGAAATCAAAAATCAAAACATTGAGGTTTTTGAATGGAATAGTCTTAAATCATTTTACAAAATAACAACAAGTTCAGTTCTTCCATTTGACGTTTTTGCTGCATCGTTTTATCTCGTAAGCCGGTATGAAGAATATTTGCCTTACACATCCGATGAACACGGACGCTTTCCTGCAACAAGAAGTTTAGCTTATCGCAATAATTTTTTGCAGCAGCCTTTAGTAAATCAATATGCTTCTGAATTGAAAAAAATATTGAAAGAAAAATTTCCGCAGCTTGTTTTTGCAGAAAAGAAATTTGAATTCATTTCTACGATTGATATTGATAATGCTTATGCATATATAGGCAAAGGTTTGTACAGAACCACAGGAGCAATTGCGCGTTCAGTTTTAAAGTTTGATGTAAATGATTTGAAATTAAGAAGTTCAGCATTAATACAAAAGTCAGCCGATCCTTACGATACTTATTCTTATTATTTTCAACTTCAAAGCCAATATAATTTTAAATCCATTTTCTTTTTCCTGCTTGGAGATTTTACTGAGCATGATAAAAATCTTCCATATTCGAGTAAGCGTTTTCAATCGCTTATAAAATCAATTGCTGCTGAAAATGAAATAGGAATACACCCCTCCTACTCTTCCAATAACAAAGCAGGTCAGTTGCAAAAAGAAATTGAACGTTTAAAAAATATAACCGGTAAACCTGTTACAAAAAGTCGTCAGCATTTTTTGAAAATGCAATTGCCTGAAACTTACAGGCAACTTATTGCAGCAGGTATTACAGATGATTATACGATGGGCTATGCTGAAGAAGCAGGTTTCCGTGCAGGAATTTGTTCACCATATTATTTCTTTGATCTGAAAAAAAACGAATGCACTAATTTGCATTTGCATCCGTTTGCTGTGATGGACGCAACATTGAACAGTTACATGAAACTGCCAACCAATGAAGCAATTTCATTAACTAAAAAATTAATTGATGAAGTGAAATCCGTTAATGGAACATTCATCAGTTTGTGGCACAATGAAACAATTAGCGAAACAGGTATATGGAAAACCTGGAGAAATGTTTTTGAATTCACTGTAAAATATGCTTCATCACTTTAAAACATTTTCTGCTTGATCAAATATTTAAAACATACTGAAATCAATAAATCAAAATGGGATGCCACTATTAAGCAATCTCATAACGGTTTGATTTATGCTTACTCATGGTATCTTGATATTGCATCACCGGGCTGGGAAGCTTTGATAAATGAGGATTATAAAGAAGTGTTCCCGATCACCGGCAAGAAAAAGTATGGAATAGATTATATCTATCCACCATTCTTTATTCAGCAGTTAGGATTGTTTTCATCTAAAGAAATCAATAAGCAAAACCTAAACGATTTTTTAAATGCTGTTCCTTCCAAATTTAAATTCATTGAATACAATCTTAACTGGAAAAATAATTTTCTGATAAACGGATTTGAAAGCAAAGAAAATCTTACACATCATTTAAGCCTGAATAATAATTACGAAAAACTTTATTCAGCATATTCCCAAAACCTGAAACGTAATCTTAAAAAAGCTGCTGCTTCAAATCTTGTTATTGAAAAAAATATTGATGCATCAGTGCTGATCAAAATTTTCAGGGCGCATCGTGGTGCTGATATTGCAAAGCTGAAAACAAAAAATTATGAAACACTTATAAAGTTGATTGATGAAGCAAAACGTCACAAGGCGGTTGAGATAATAGGTGTAAACCACAACAATAATATCTGCGCAGGTGCAGTATTTCTTAAAAGCAACAATAAATTTATTTTCATTTTTTCTGCTGCCGATGAAACTGCAAAAGCAACAGGTGCGATGCCTTTTTTAATTGATTATTTTATAAAAGAAAATGCCGCTACAGCAAACGTACTTGATTTTGAAGGCTCTAATAACATAGACCTGGCTCGTTTTTACAAAGGCTTTGGGGCTGAAGAAAAAATTTATCTGTCAATAAAAAGAAACAATTTGCCTGCACCTTTTAAGTGGTTAAAATAAAAAATGCATTGAACATTAGCAAAACGGTTTTTATTTCCCAGTGCCCTGTCATCCTGAAAAGCTAATCTCTACTACTTCAGCATATCATCAGCTTTTTTCTTTGCATCATTCACAATTCCATCCGCTTGTTTGTTAGCTTCTGAAATTACCTGGTCGGCTTTTTTATCAGTTTCTTTTTTCAATTTGAAAGAAGCTTGTTGTGCGCCAACTTTTGCCAAAGGATTATCACCGGCTTTTTTAATTAATGCATCGGCTTGTGCATAACCTTCCTTGCGTACTTTATCCGATGCAACTTTTGCAGCATCTTTTATTTCTTTGGCTTTAATTTCAGCTTCGGCAATAAGCTTATCTGCCTCCTTGCGGGCTTCCTCTTTTCCTTTAGCAATAACAGCATCTTTAACCATTGTAACTGCTCCTTTAGCCGATTCGCCTGCATCCGTTTTGATAGTTGGTTTGGATACCGTACCGCCTATACCCACTCCCAATTTCAAAGGATCAGGTAAGGTGATATTTGATCCCAATGCTGAATTGGCTTTAGCAAGCAAGCCTGTCATAGTGCTTTGTGCCGCTGCAGGTATCAGCGATTTTGGAATTTCAAGACTCAATTTATAATCTATTGTTTGATCAAAACCATTGCTTCCCTCTATCGTTGCTTTTGTGCCTGCCAATGATGTTGTAAAAGGTTTCACGTTTACGCGGCCATCTTTGAAATCATAATTAATATTCAAATCGTTTAAGCTTAATTTTTTATACTGCTCCATTTTTAATGCATCTCCAAGCTTATTCAAAGGTTCAAAATTATTAATTGTTACACTTTTTGAACTCAGTTTACCCGAGCCGTTAAGTGAAGGAAGTACGGGTGACATAGTTTGATCTAACTTACCTGTAACATTCAGACTTGTAGAAAATTTGCCGTTGGCACGCTCCGCAATAGGAGCAAGTTTTTTAACCGTATTAAATGTTGCAACGGTTTTCTGAATATCGAAATTGTCTATCGTCATGTTATACGCAATATCAGGTTGCTTTACATTTTTTGTTCCGTAAAGGCCACTCATGTTTACGTTTCCCTCAAGCATGTTAAAGGCTACGTTATCCATTTTTAATTCTGCATCGCGGATAGTCATTTTGCCTTTCAAATTTTCTATCACCATGTTGTCATATAAAATTTTTGCAACAGTTGCGTTCAATCCAAAGTCAATATTGGCGGGGATTTCGACTACGGTTGATTTAGTGGAAGTAGTAGTAGGAGCGGTAGTGGTAGTGGTAGTGGAACTTGTTCCCATAAATTCATTCAAATCAAGTAATGTGGAACGCACATTTAATGTTCCTTTCAAAGTTTCTTTTTTGAAATAATAAGCAAGGAAATTATCTAATGTTCCATCTGCCTGCACATCACTCTTACCTGTTTTTACATCTAAATTATTTAATGTTATATTTCTTGGGTTGAAGGTCATCATCACTTGTTTTATCAATGCACCTTGTTTGAAATCTTCGCTTTTATAATTCATGTCGCTTAATGACATTGAACCTGAAGCAGTAAAATCCTGGTATTGCTGTTTTTCAACTGCCGAGTAGCGGCCCTTGGCAGCAAAATCAGCTTTGAGTATTCCATTTAAATCTGTGCCTTTATCCATCGGAATCATGTTTTTTAAGTTGGCAAGATTTACAGTTCCTTTCACGGTAGCATCAATATTGGGATCGCTAACGGGAGTGGTGACATGCAGCCGCGCATCAAAAGGTTCCGTTCCGAATTCTACATGCATTTTTTTCAAATCAATAACAGTGTGGTCAGTAACTCCGTCAGGATTGTTTACTTTTAAATCAACCTGAACATTATTTAGAGCAGTTGGCAAATCGGGATATTTAAACATCCCGTTCTCAATATTCAGATTTAAGCTATATGCAGGAATTGATTTTTCATTATAAGTTCCCTTTACAAAACCATTAGCCGAAAGTTTACCCGCACTTTTTACACTTTTAAAATCTTTTGAATACACTGCAGGTATCAGTGAAATAAAACTTTTAAATTCACTTTGCTTTACATTCCATTTAATATCCATTGTAATATCATCAGCAGGCATTGCCACATATCCATCAAAGCCAAGACCGAGTGCATTCAACTCCAAAAGATTTTCTTTGAATGTGAATTTCATGTTTTTCATATCCATGTCAAGATCGGCTTTGAGAGATGTCTTTACATCATTCAGATAACTTACGCCTCCTGATGAAAGATTTGTTTTTTCTATATCAGTTTTAGTGGAGAGTGTAAACAGGTCCTGGGTAAAATCACCGCTGCCGCTGTGGTTCATATTATCCATCCGCGCCTTAAACCCTGAAGAAGCATCATCATAACTTATAATCGCTTCATTGATTTCATAATGCTGCAGGGCAAGCTTGAATGATGATGATTTGCCCGCTTCATCTTTTTTAGAAGAGTCGGTTTTTGCAATGTCATAATTAGCTTTACCATTTTTCAAAACTAAAATATTGATGTAGGGTTTATCCAGGATGATAGATTTTATTTTGTATTGCGAACCTGAAATAACATCCCAGATACTTAACTTCAATTTAAGCTGATCTATGTAAGTCAGCGTATCGCCATCAAAATCATTGATGCCGATAATTGAAAATTTATTCAGTTTAAAGGTAAGATTCGGAAAACTGCTCAGCATGGTCAGATCAAAATCAGCAAAGTTGACCTTAGCATTTACATTGTTGTTGATTTCTTCTTTTGCTTTAGCTGCTATTTTATCTTTAAAAATAAAAGGAACAGCAATAGCAACAACTATCAGAAGCAGGATAATAACACCAAAAATTTTCAGGAATTTTTTCATAATTATTTATTGTAATTAAATGAACAGCATTAACGGATGCCAGTGGGGATAAGTTTACACAGAAAACTCAAAATATAATTTGCTAAGTCGCCTTTTAAGAGACGGCCAAAATTAAGCCATGTATTTCAATTAACAACAATAAAAAAATCCCACCTTGATTAAGATGGGATTAAATTGGTGGAGAATACCGGAGTCGAACCGGTGACCTCTTGCATGCCATGCAAGCGCTCTAGCCAGCTGAGCTAATCCCCCATTTTTACGGACGGCAAAGAAAATAAAATGTAACGTATTACCACTATAACTTTTAACTATTAGTTGAAATACTTTCTTGGTTAATAAACGCACTTATTATACAGAGATAGGTTAAAAAAAGTCGTCTGAAATGATGGAAGCTTTTTTAGTTATCGTTCCAAATAATTTATCGCTACTTTTCGGGAAATAATACTGTCATAATCAGAAACAAATGAACAAGTACAATCAGGGCGGTTCCATCTCAGCACTTCGAGGGCGCGCACCAAGCCCGGAGGCTTGCGCAAGCTTCGCCAGAGCGGTGGGTTTTGATGTTTTAACAATCAAATTCGCAACACTTTAATATTATGGCGATGAAAATCTTGAAGAACATAATGTTCTGCGCAATTTTATTGTTTGGTTGTAAGGCTTCATGGTGTCAGCAAATTACATTTGCTGACACTTTAGTTGGCTATTATCCTGGCGAAAATTATTCAGGTGCAATTGAAGAACTTTCTGATTCCGGCTTCTTCTTTTGTATTCAAACAGCACCAGTGGGGTTAGGTGCACCTTCATATTTGGTATATAGGATAAATAAATATGGTGATACCACCTGGTCAAAGAGCTATTTGAATACAGCTAATATTTACAGATTTGCTAAATATAATGATACCTCATTTATTGTTCCGGGAAGATGGTTCTTTAATACGACAGACCCTAAGATCCAGTATGCACTTGTTAATTTGCAGGGTGACACTCTTTGGGTTAAAAAAACGGGAACTACCTTGAGTGTAGCTACGGTATTCAAGGCTGTTAAAGGTTTAAATCACGAGTTTTTAATTCTCGGCAATTACGCTTATGACTATGGTTATTTAAAAATCGATTCCAATGGTAATGAATTATGGCATAAATATAACAATATGTATTGGGGGGTAAATGATGCGGCCCTTGATTTTGATGGAGGATTTGTAACCTGTGGAGGCGATGATGCTGCAAAACCTTATGTGTTTGTAAGATTAGACAGCAATGGTAATGAATTGTGGCATCGTAATTATGGACACAATCCGTGTATAGGTAACTGTTACTTTGCGGCCTTATGCGTTGCCCAGACCTCAGATAGTAACTATCTTTTTGGAGTAATGGGCAATGGAGTTCAGTTGTATAAAATAAGAAGAAGCAATGGCGGCAAAATATGGAGTAAAGATTACTTCAATTGGAATTGGAATGGAACTAATGTTTATCATCAAATAAATGGTATTGTAAATCTTGGCAACGATACTTTTGTATGCACTACTGAAAAATTTTACATGGCAATTGATGAAAACGGTGATACACTATGGACAAAACCATACCCTTTCAATAGTACTTCCATAAACAATTTTATTGTAAAAAAAACTTCAGATAACGGGCTTATTTTCTTTGGTTATTTTGGCAGGCCACCCACACAGGGATCAGTGGTTTGCTATTTTAAAACAGATATTAACGGCAATATCCAAACTACGGGTATATTGGATGTTATTTCACCATCAGGCAACCTTGAGGTTTACCCCAACCCTGCCACAGATAAACTTTACATAAATGCAGGCACGATGATAAATGAAAAGAAGCTGGTTTTTAGTTTAACTGATTTACAAGGTCGTAGCGTTTTAAATGGACAGTATGAGGCATCAACACCAATAGATGTAAGCGCACTACCCGGTGGCATATACATTGCCACGCTAAAAGGAAAAGAAAAAGAAGTGAGAGGGAAGGTGATAATACAGAGATAGGTTAAAAGAAAGCCGCCAAAATAAAGGCGGCTTTTTTAGTTATTAGTTGAAATACTTTTAAGGTTCACAAAATTACTGATGATAAAAACTGTGGTGATAAATGCCATAATGATTTCGAGCGATATTAAAAAACGGCCTGTTAAAGTAAGTGCCTGTATGTCGCCAAAACCTGTGGTTGAAAAAGTTGAAATGCTGAAATAAATAAGCGTGCATATCTTTTCATAAAGCGGTGCCACTGCCGGAACTCCGTTAAACGCAAATGAATCAATCTGGTACAAGCAGAAATAATCTACGCCAAATGAAACCACGATAAGCGAAATGTTTACACTGATTGAAACTAAGAATTTTTGAAAATAATTTTTATCGCTTTGGCTGCCGCGAATGAGTTTTAAATTATGCGAAAGGAAATAGAAAAACTTAAACAATACGATTGCAACTAAAATAATCTTGGTAGTTACAGCTCTGAACAATTCTTTGTCATCAATAAAAAACACGATAACACCAAGCAATATTATCACGAGATGTTGTAGGGTAAGATTGAGAATTTTCATATAAAGCAGTTATGCGTAAAAAAAATCGCGCAAATGTTGAATACCTGCATGACTAAAAAATGAAACCGGTAAATAAAATTTGGTTAAGCATCAATTCGTTTTTCGCCCAAAGCATTTAAAAAATAATCCCACAGGGGATCTTTGGGCGGATCTGCAATGATTGTTACCGCTTCTTTTTTAACAGGATGAGTAAACTCTAACTTACGCGCATGAAGGCTGATGCCTCCATCCTCATTGTTCCGGTCAAAACCGTATTTCAAATCACCTTTAATAATAATACCTTTTGCCGAAAGTTGCACACGTATCTGGTGATGCCGCCCTGTGATTGGCTTTACTTCGATAAGATGGTAGCGATCTGATGATGCAATCAGTTTATAATCCAATATGGCGTGAGAGGCCCCTTCTTGCTTATAGGTAATGCGACTCCTGTTTCTCACCTGGTCTTTTATGAGGTAATTTTCTAAACGGGCTTCTTCTATTAATGGTTTGTTTTTTACAATAGCCCAATAAGTTTTTTGAATTACGCGCTCTTTAAACTGTGCACTCATGCGTTCCAAAGCTTTTGAAGTGCGTGCAAATAATACTACGCCACTCACGGGGCGGTCTAAACGATGAATTACCCCGCAAAAAACCTCTCCGGGTTTATCATATTTTGTTTTTAAATATTGCTTGATTATTTCGGGCAGGGTAATGTCACTGGTTATGTCGTTCTGCACCAATTGCCCGCTTTTTTTATTGAGCACTAATAGGTGGTTGTCTTCGTAAATAATATCAAGAGATGCAACAAGTTCATCGCTTATTTCAAGTATTTTCATTTGGTTATAGTGAGTTATTCAATAGTGAACAAAAAAATAAAATTTATGTTTTCAAAAAAACGTTAGAGATTAAATGAATGTTGAACTTTGAATGATGAATCCTGAAGTTATGAAATTTTGAAATTTTATATTCTTATTTATAATTAAGAAAAAATTTAATGATGATTTTTCCTTCAACATTCGATATTCACCATTCATCATTTCTTCCTTTTCCTGATTCGCCTCTGGACTCAAATTAATATTGTTCTTTTTCATTCGGAAAACTTTTGCTTTTCACATCTTCAATATAATTCTGTGTGGCTTTTAAAATTACATCATGCACATTAGCATACTTGCGTAAAAATCGCGGGTTAAACTCGTTGTTAATACCCACCATATCATGAAACACAAGCACCTGCCCGTCAACACCGCCTCCTGCTCCTATCCCGATAACGGGAATGTGTACTTCCTGCGCCACTTTAGCTGCAAGTGTAGCAGGAATTTTTTCAAGTACAATAGAAAAACAACCTGCCTGTTGCAATATATGTGCGTCTTCAACCAAACGTTCCGCTTCCACCTGTTCTTTTGCACGCACCACATAAGTTCCGAATTTATAAATGGATTGCGGAGTCAAACCAAGATGTCCCATAACGGGAACACCGGCTGATAAAATACGTTCAATAGATTCTTTTACTTCACGGCCACCTTCTAACTTAACTGCATGTGCCCCGCTTTCTTTCATAATTCTTATAGCGCTGTTCAATGCTTCTTTTGAATTTCCCTGGTAAGAACCGAAAGGGAGATCAACTACTACCAATGCACGTTTAACAGCGCGCACCACCGATGATGCATGATAAATCATCTGGTCAAGGGTAATAGGCAAAGTAGTTTCATGGCCTGCCATTACATTTGATGCCGAATCGCCCACTAATATTACATCAATACCGGCAAGGTCAACTATGCCTGCCATGCTAAAGTCATAAGCAGTGATCATTGAAATTTTTTCGCCCCTGCGCTTCATTTCCTGCAAGGTGTTGGTGGTGATTCTTTTTTCTGAAGATTGTGCTTTTGACATATATTGTTTCGGGTTTATTGTTTCATCAATTGTCTTAACTAAGATTCATAGGATTTAACGATTGCAGGATTTCTAATTGCCATCATTCCAATTGTCTGAACCAGGATTTATTGGATTAAAGGATTGAAGGATTACTAATTTCTATCATCTCATTATTTCTTCAAACTTGTAGTGAACGAAGTCGAACTATCACCAAATCACCAAATTATCAAATCATCAAATTCCCTTTTATCTATTTCGGCAAATTAAAATCATCTGTTTTTTTTTGCTCATTATGTTGTGGAGTTGTTGTTTTGTCTTGCTGTGTGATGGCATTCAATTCTTTCTGCAATTTATCATTTGCTAACTGCAAGGCTACACTTTTTTCCTTTTCTGCTTTTAATGTTTTTGAAAGATTGATAACTAAGTCGCCATTATTATTTTCTTCAATCAGTTCTTTGTATTTGCTTAGTTCTGCATTTGATTTGATTAACGAGTCGTTTATACCAAGCAAAACATTGTAGTCATTTTGCTGCTGAGTAAGTTGTTCCTGTAATTTTTGCTTGTCAATATCATTTGTTTTGGTTTCCGATTTTACTGCATTAATCGTTTTGCGCAGCATTTCATTTTCATCTTTCAGCTTATTCACTTCGGTTTTAAGTGTAATGATAGATTGTGCAAGTGCTGCAACATCACCATCATCACCTTTGGGTTTAACAGCACCAGGTTGTTCATTTCGTGTATAGATATGAACAAAATCAATACTGCCCTTGCTGCCGGGGCCGATAACAAAACCAAAATTGCCCTCGGTGTAAATTTTATTGGAAATGCTTTTTATAAATTGGCTGTTAATATATAAATCAAAATTCTGATCTGCAGTGCGCAGTTCAATAATGTTTGCAGTTCCCGAACTGAAAACAGTTTCACTCTTTACCCATCCGCTGTTTTTTTCGCTGCCTGTTAGATAAAGATAATCACTGCCTGCCAGTTGCCTGATGCGGTATTGCGATGACTTATTGATCTCTAATAAATATCCACCACGCTTATCTTGCTGCAAAGCAAATAATAAACCTATGCTGCCTTTATCATCTTCGGTTTTCTGAAGATTAAGCGATGTAATTAATTTGTAATTGTTATGCGGCAACTCAATGCCCGAAATAATTGCAAAAGGCGAAACAAGGCTTTTCCTGTTCAGCAGATATTCTCCATTCTGTATCAAAAAAAGATTATCGCTGTTTGAAATAATAGTCCAGTGGCTGCTGCCGGATTCAAAATTTTCGGCAATTTCCAAATTATCAAAATTGTAATTAACCGATTGCGCATACGTAAAACGGCATTCGAACAGAGCTACTGATAAAACAACTATTAAATTGCGAAACATATTAAATGATGAATAATGAATTTTGAATAATGAATTTTGAAGTGATTGAAAACAAATTTTTGAATGTTGAATTTTGAATACTGAATGATGAAGTGGCTGTGCGAAATTTTGAATGATGATCCCGATAACTATCGGGAGAATTTTTGTTGCTTAACGATTTGATAAAGAACTTTACTTCATCATTCGATGTTCGTCATTCATCATTCGTTATTTCTTTTTGTGAAACATAAGGGGTTTGTAATATTTTTGGGCGTTTTAAATTCCATTGCAAATAAAAGCATTTATTTACTGAGAAATTTATAACCGGTACATGATTAAGAAACTGATTTTTATTGTTGCCTTGTTTGCGGTGTTGTTCTTAGAAAATTCGTGCAAAAACGATTTTAATGTGCTGTCACCTTACAGGGACACTACCATAGTTTATGGTTTGCTCAATCCTGCAGACACTGTTCAGTACATACGCATACACAAGGCTTTTCTTGGCGAGGGCGATGCTTACGTGATGGCACAGGTAGCCGATTCGTTTTATTACAAAGATATTTTAAAGGTGCAGTTGGAGCGCTGGAAGAACAATGTAATGATCCCTCCAATCATTGACCTGGTGCGAGATAACAGCTCAATAGTAAAAGATACAGGAGTGTTTGCCAATTCGCCTAATATACTTTACAAAACCGTTGGCAACGATACCATCCATAACGAATATGATGTAACCACTCATGAGCATAGTATTTACAAGCTGCACATTGAAAATCTCGAAACGGGAAAAATAATTACGAGCGAAACCCCGGTGGTAAGCAAACTGATAGTTACCAATCCCTCCGCATCAGGACTGGTTGATTTTACGCAAAATCCATACATAATTGAATTTTACACAGCTTACTATGGCCGCATTTATGATGTAGTGGTTCGCTTTCATTACGGAGAGGCAACATTGAGCAACCCGTTTAATTATGTAGAGAAAACCATAGACTGGCGGGTTGGGCAAAAATTCTCAACCAATCTTAATGCCTCAGAAAAAATGCAGATCAAAATCGGCAAAAATGATTTCTTTATTTATCTTGATGGAAACCTTACTGCCGACCCTAACGTAAAGCGCTTAGCCGGAAAAGTTGATTTTATTTTTACAGCCGGTGCCGATGAATTTTATACCTACTACCGCGTAAACGGATTTCCATCGGGCTTATCGCAAAGCATACCCACCTATACTAATATAAAGGGCGGCCTCGGTATTTTTTCAAGCCGCTATATTGTCAATTCATTCGGGCACGATTTAGATGGCAATACCAAATCCGAATTGGCTACAGGGCCTTATACTAATGATTTGGGGTTTCAGTGATTAAGATTCGCCAGATTTGTTAATTAATTTAATCCCATCCACAATGAAAAATGTCTGCCTTTCAATTATTTTAATTTCTCTAGTCGCAAGCTGCACCAAAGAAAAACTTGATCTTACAAAAGCAAAAACGGTAGTTGAAAACTTGGTAAACACAACCAATAAAGAAGATTATAAAAACATTTCGCAATACTATACCGATGCCCTTAACGAAGGCGAACCTGAAAATGTGCGAATTGAAAAACTCCAAAAATTAAAGCTAATGTTGGGCAACGTTGAGTCTGTAACAATGGTTTCAACCAGCGATACTTTATATAATGACCAGGTCGCATTATTTCTTATTTATAAGATCAAACATAAAAAAGCAACATCCACACAACAGTTCACCGTAATAAAAGAAAAAGGCGAATACAAAATTGCACGACAAGATATCGAATCAGTTAACTGAGTTGTTATTTTAAGACTCCCCTAAGCCCTCCGGGGGTTTGCCGCCCGCGCGACTGCCCAACCCTCGGAGGGCTTTCGCGGTGCAACCGTAAGCATAATCATTGAGAGTTGCAATTCACTTTTAAAATTTAATTTACATCAATTCGTATATTCGCATTCATTCGTAATTCGTTGATAAAGCATTATGTTTTACAGGTGGCTATTCCCGATAATAATATGCAGTGCATTTCTTTTCTCCACTTGCACTAATCAGTTAGATGTAACCACTTCTTATAAAGACACCACCATAGTTTATTGTTTGCTTTCACCTTCTGATTCGGTTCAGTACATAAAAATTTACAAAGCATTTATTGGAGATGGCAATGCTTATGAATTCGCGCAGCAGGCCGACTCATTTTATTTCCCTGATATATTAAAGGTGCAGCTTTTGCGAATTAAAAATGGAGAACCTAACGACACCATAATTTTAAAACGCGATACATTAAGTCCAATGGTTGATGGTGTTTTCGCATCAGCACCTAACGTAGTTTATACTACAACTGCAAACATTGACATAAGCAGTCAATACCGTCTAAACATTAATAATCTGAAATCCGGTTCTGCTGTTACTGCAACCACGGTTATTCCATCTGAGTCAGTCGTTTCAGATCCAAGTCCGCTCGATGATGAAATCAAGTTAGTCTCAGGTTCCACTTATACCATAAGCTGGCAAAGCGGTATAAATGCAAAAGTTTATAATGCTGTTATGAGATTTCATTATGAGGAAGTAACCGCAGGCATAACCACTTCAAAATTTATTGACTGGCCTTTGGGTGACAAAATTGTAAAAGACCCATCGGTTATCGAGTATTTCGATCTTGTAAAAAGCAAAGACGGCTTTTATAAAAATCTTGAAAAGAATCTTTCAGTTCCCGATTCTCTAACCTACCGAATAGCCGGAAAAATTGAACTGATTTTTGCCGGTGCTGCCACGGATTATTATTACTATCAAAAAATCAATAATGCATCGGTTGGTGTAAACCAAAGCATTCCTGATTTTACCAATATCCAAAACGGCCTGGGAATTTTCTCAGCAAAAACTATTTCCGGGTGGTCTTTCGATTTAGATGCTGCATCACTTGATTATCTTAAAAACGGACCTTATACCAGCCAATTAAAGTTCAATTGATTGTGTGGCGTGGAGATTTCACTTTTGGAAATTCACGATAGCTATCGGAGTTCAACTCTCCAAAAGTTATGCTGACCAAAATGTCTGACACCCGAAAAAGGTGTCTGACATTTAATGAGTTTGCGTCTTCCTTTCCAACTTCAATTCACTTTTTATACTTTAGCCGCGCATCAATTCCGTTTGCTGTGAACAAATTACCTTATTATTTAATTACCAAATCCCCAATTAACTAACATGGAAGAAGACTTAGGCATAGGCTCGCGAGTGCGACACCCCGAATTTGGCGAAGGCGTGATTATTAACGTTCGCAATAAAACTTACACTGTGGTTTTTATCCGCTCCGGTAAAATGGAAGTATCAAAAAACCTCAATGCATTGGAAGTAATAGAGCAGGTGGAACCTGATACTGACCTGATTTCATTCAGCCAGGTAGAGCGTTCGCTCATGAATATACTTAACCGCTATTCTGATGTACAGCAAACTGTTCCGCTTGGCGAAAAGTGGACAGGAGGCAAAATCGTTTTATATCCCGGCCGTACCGATATGAAACCGACTGAACTGCCCATTGATAAATTTTATCATAAAATAGTGATGCTGCGCGACCGCCTTCGTGTGATGGAGCAAAAGATAAATGCCAACGGTAAAATGAGCGATGAAGAAAAAGTTGATCTTCAGCAATACATCACACGCATTTATGGAAGCCTTACCACTTTCAATGTACTTTTCAAAAACAAAGAAGATAATTTTGTTGGCGATAAAGTAAAAGAAGATTAGCAGGTTTTTCTCCCGTGAAATAACATGGGAAATTTAAAATGAAAAACACAGAAACATCTTCAAACTACAATAACAAGTCAATCATTTTATTCGATGGCGTATGCAACCTGTGCAATGGTTTTGTGCAGTTTATAATTAAACGCGACCAACAATCATATTTCCTTTTCGGATCATTACAATCAAATGCAGCAACACAATTGTTGCAACAATTCAATTCGCTCGGTGATAAATTATCATCGGTGGTACTCATTGAAAACAATATGGTTTACACACAATCAACAGCAGCTTTAAAAGTTTTAAAACAATTACCGCGATGGAAAATGTTTTATGCATTCATCATTTTACCAAAGTTTATAAGAGATGGTATTTATGATTTGACTGCAAAATATCGTTATAAGATTTTTGGTAAAAGAGAAACGTGTATGGTTCCTACACCTGAATTACAAAGCAGGTTTATTGAATGAGTTAATTTGGTTATTTGGCAACTTGGTAATTCGTCATTGCGATTCCGATAGCTATCGGAAGAAGCAATCCGTTAAGGTTTAAGCAAAATTTACTTTCGGAAAGTTCCTTCAACTTTCCGAAAGTTGTGCGGACGAAAATTTCTGACTCCGGCAATTTATTCGGGGCGGGATGTTATCCCGCGTAACTTTTCTTTCGGAAAGTCGTGCGGAACAAAATGTCTGACACCCGAAAAAGGTGTCTGACATTGAATAACCTTTGCAAACTACCTGTTCATCTTCCACTTTGATTGAACTAACTCAATTGCAGTTTCATTTTTAACAGCACCACCATTCCCTTCATTCAACTGTATCGCAGCAATCAATGCAGCCAATGCTTCCGTTTCTTTTCCATCATCACCATCCATCATTTCAGGATTAAAATAATGTTTCACAAAGTTAGTATCAAAGTTACCTGATGTAAATGCATCGTGCTTTAAAACAAATTTGCAAAAGGGAAGTGTAGTGGCAACCCCTGTTATTTTATAATCATCAATAGCACGAATCATTTTTGCAATAGCAGCCGGGCGATCTTCGGCATATACTATCAGTTTGGCAATCATAGGATCGTAATAAATCGGTATGTCCATCCCTTGCTCGTATGCATCATCGGTGCGCACACCTGGTCCCTGCGGTGTGCTATACGTTTGAAGGTTACCAATGTCGGGCAAAAAATTATTGGCAGGGTCTTCGGCATATACTCTTACTTCTATGGCGTGTCCTGTTATATGCAAATCGTCTTGCTTAAACGAAAGCGCTTCTCCCTGTGCAATTTTCACCTGTTCCTTTACTAAGTCTAAACCCGTTATCATTTCAGTAACGGGATGTTCCACCTGCAGGCGCGTATTCATCTCCAAAAAGTAAAAGTTGAGTTTTTCATCTACTAAAAACTCTACCGTGCCTGCATTATAATAGTTGCAGGCCTTGGCAACTAACACAGCACACTCGCCCATTTGTTTGCGCAGTGCAGGAGTGAGTATAGCCGAAGGGGCTTCTTCAATTACCTTCTGATGCCTGCGCTGTATGCTGCACTCGCGCTCGAAAAGATAAACCATGTTACCCCGCTCATCGCCCAATACCTGAACTTCAATGTGCCGTGGCGAAGTCACAAACTTTTCAATAAAAACAGCATCATCACCAAATGACGACAATGCCTCGCTTTGCGCCATCTTTAAAAGCTCTTCAAAATTTTGCTCGCGCTCTGCTATGCGCATGCCTTTGCCACCGCCACCGGCCGAAGCTTTTATCAGTACCGGGAACCCTATACCTCTCGCAACCTTTTTAGCTTCATTAACATCGGTAATAGCATAATCAGTTCCGGGCACTAACGGGATATTGAATTTTTTCGCAGCCGCCTTTGCCGAAAGCTTGCTGCCCATCACATCCATTGACTCAGCCGAAGGGCCGATAAAAATCAATCCTGCTGCTTTCACCTGCCGTGCAAAACCGGCATTCTCCGAAAGAAATCCATATCCCGGATGTATAGCATCAGCGCCTGTCATCAGCGCAGCTTCAATTATTTTATCTCCCTTAAGATACGATTGCGATGAAGCCGCAGGTCCTATCAGCACAGCTTCGTCAGCATACCTCACGTGCAGGGCACTCCGGTCGGCTTCAGAATATACTGCCACACACTTTATCCCCACCTCGCGCAGCGAACGCATGATGCGCAGTGTTATCTCTCCCCTGTTGGCTATTAATACTTTTTTGATTTTCACGTTATGCTAATGTTTTTTTTGCGGGCTAATATACGGTTTGTAGTTTACGGTTTCGGGTTTAGAGTTTGGGGTTTTAAAAAAGCACACAGAGACACGGAGAAGCACGGAGAATTAATTTGCATAGAAGTTCAACTTTGACAAAGTTCTTCACTTTGTTAAAGTTTTTTCGAAAGACAACTCACACGCGCAGCCAGTAATAGCGAGCTTCAGTTCGCTTTAAAAAATCAAATGATTCCCCTCCGTTTGAACTTTGGCAAAATGAAGAACTTTGTCAAGGCAAACCCAACATATCTCAACATAAAAAAGCCTTCATACTATTGTAAACAATTGCGCGTTAATAACTCACCTCTATAAAACTAAAACGTTTTATAGAGGTATATCAGAGTTCTTACTTTTGTTCCAATAATCTCCATATTGAAAATGAGAAAAACCATCTTATCTTATGCCTTAGTAGTTTTTGCCTTTGCTGCAAACGCACAAGAAAACATGATGTCGAAGCGCGGCACCCCCATACTGCCCGAAGTTGGCGATTACGCTATTAGTTTTGATGCAACACCTTTCCTTCGTTATGCCGGCAACATGTTTAATCAAAACGGAAATGAAGCGCCCACTGCCGATTATACGTATAATAACCCCTTTACTATTACCGGTTTGTATGTAAATGCGCCTAACTCAGCCTACCGTGCTAAACTGCGCCTGGGTTTTGGCTCCACATCACAAGATCAGTACGCTGAACTATTATTAGATGGCGGCAATCCAAATCACCTGCTTACAACCAATAAAACCAAGGTAAACGCAACCAATATTACCATTGGCTTGGGAATGCAAAAATCACGTGGCAAGCACAGGTTGCATGCTAACTATGGTGTGGATGCAATGCTCACTTTCGGTACTGGTTTAGATACAACTTATACCTATGGCCAGAAGCTGAATGAAAATACCCAAACACCAACGCTTGGCCCCCGGCCTACCAAAGTTAATTCAGGAAGCACTTTCGGCTTTAGTGTGCGCGGCTTTATTGGTGTTGAATATTTCTTTGCTCCAAAAATATCATTCGGTGCTGAGTATGGCTGGGGCATAGGCATAGCCACACATGGTAAGGGAACAAATACCGATGAATTTGTTGATAGTTCGAGCGGGGCCGATATAGTGGTAACCGGAGATACAAAAACAGGAAAATCATCCCATTTTGGTGCTGATATAGATAATAAGGGAGGGGCAATAGCAATTACATTTTACTTCTAAAAAACGCAGATTTAGTTGATTATAAGTTAACCCCGGCCAAAAAGGTTGGGGTTTCTTTTTTTCTTGTCAATCAAAGCTTGTCATCCCGCAAGTAACTACACCTTGTCATCCTGCAAGGAACTTCTGTGAAAAGGAACGCATGATTGTACTTGCTCAACTGATTGTTTGGAAACGAATTTTCTTTCAGTCAAACAATTGTCTGTAATCAGAAAATTCGTTGCTAAACGCAGAGGTTCCTTTCAGGATGACCGGGTCGGAGTAAGGAAAAAACTTGTCATACTGAAAGGAAAAAGCCACCTTGATCAAAAGATGGCTTTTTAATTATCCTGTTTTAAAACTGAAAACAGTAAACAGTAAACTAAAAATTAATGTTGCACATAAAACTTCTGTGTAGTAACGCCTTCATCACTTCTAAGCTCAACATAATAAAGTCCGTTCTTCAAATTACTTACATTCATCTCAAACTGGTTATTGCCTTCACGTGCCGATTGTTTTTGCTCCATGTATGTTATTCCATAAAAATCACGAATTGCAAATGTTACCTGTTGCGATAATTTATAATCTAAGTTTAAAGTAATTTTATCACTTGCCGGATTTGGATTAATCTGCATGGGCGAAGGGAAAACAAAATATGCCGAAGCAGACCATGCACTTAAAACAACAGCGCCTGCAGGACTTGCGCAAACTCCCTGCACCTGCCATTCATAACTAACACCCGAAAGTAATCCGGTAATCAATTTTGAATTAGTAGTAGATGTTGTTGCAATCCATGCAGCAGTGTTGGCAGGTTTATAACGTATATTATACGAAAGAGCGCCTGTAGCATTCCATGAAAGCGCTATCCCGTTAACTGTTGCAGCAGCCGAAGTTAATCCCGTAGGAGTAGCACAGGTGTTAAGCCCCAGGGTATGGAACGTTGCACTTGGCGACCATGCGCTGTAAACTACAACTCCCGCAGCAGTAATGCAAACACTGCGTACCTGCCATTGGTAATTTGTATTTGAAACAAGGCCAGTAAGATTTTTAAAATTGTTTGTTGTGTTTTTTATTGTCCATGCCAGTGATCCGGCTACCCTATACCTGAGGCGATAAGATGATGCGCCTGTTGTTCCCCAGTTTACTTTAGCGCTTGTAGTAGTAATGTTATTAGTATATAACCCGGTAGGAACATTGCAGGCATTTGTTATACCCAATGTTGTAAAATAAGATAATGGCGAAAATGCACCTAATGCAATTACACCTCCTGCCGGTGAATAACCTGCCTGCACCTGGTATTCGTAAGATGAATTAGAAGCAAGGCCGGTAAGATTAGCGCTGTTAGTTGTTGCGGTTACAGTTAACCACAAGTTATTAGGCGCAGGCGAGAGCCTGTACCTTACGTTATAAATTATTGCACCTGTTACGGCATTCCAGTTTACGGTGGCGCTGTTGTTAGTAATGTTTGTTGCGTTTAATCCCGAAGGTGTGCCGCAGCCGGTGCCTTGAGCATGCAAGTAGCCAATTGATAATACAAATGCCACTATAAGAGTAGTGATGTAGTTTTTTGATTTCATTTTATTTATGTTTTTAGAAAGGCTAATGTATATTTTTTTTGAAATAGAATGCACTCTATATATAATAGCATGGTTAAGTTATTGTTTTACAATTGTTGTTTTTTCAGGGATAGGTTCAACAACTTTCGGAAAGTTGAACTCCGATAGCTATCGCGAGTTTCCGAAAGTAAAGTCGTGCTCAATTTCCAATTTCTGATTCACACTCTGCAATGTGTCAGACACAATCCAAATTTCCAATTTCCAATTTCTAATTACTTCAATACCCAAATACTTACTTTCATGCTATTGTATCAAATAAATTTTCTTTAATAATTTGCTGTAGTTAAATCAGGATTGTTGAATCATTTTTTTTCTTATTGTAATTTAACACTTGATTTGCATTATTAATACTTTTTACCACATTTGATGTGTCAACCAAAATTGCATCTATATGAAAAAGCAAATTGTTGTACCGGTTATTTTCCTATTGCTCTTTACCATAAACATTAATGCACAACAGTTAACCGGCACTATTCGAGATGCAAAAACCAATGAAGCTATTGTTGGCGCAACCATTGTAATTAAAGGAACAACAACAGGAACAACTACTGATGTAGATGGAAAATTTGTATTGAAAGTAACACAGCCGTTGCCTGTTATTGTTTTGATTTCATACACAGGTTATAATGGAGAAGAAATAAAAATAACCTCGCTCGAAAAACCTTTCACTGTAAAACTAAAACTGAAACAAGTTGAACTTAAAGGTGCAGATATAACCGAAAGCCGCATTTCTGAAAAAGAAAAAGAATCGCCTCTTACAGTTGAATCAATGGATCGCCTTGCCATTAAAGAATGTGCGCAAACATCTTTCTATGAAGGTCTCGGAACTTTGAAAGGTGTTGATCTTACCTCTGCAAGTCTTGGTTTCACTATAATTAATACGAGAGGTTTTAACAGCACATCGCCTGTGCGTTCATTGCAGGTTATTGATGGTGTGGATAACCAGGCACCGGGTTTGAATTTTTCGCTTGGTAATTTTCTCGGATCATCAGAGCTTGATGTTTTAAAAGTTGATATCATATCAGGAGCAAGTTCTGCATATTATGGTCCCAACGCTTTTAATGGTGTAATCAGCATGACTACTCGCAGCCCCTTTGTGCAGCCGGGTTTAGAAGTTTCATTTAAAGCGGGAGAACAAAATCTTTATGAAACTGCAATAAGATGGGCACAGGTCTTTAAAAATAAAAAAGGCGATGAAAAGTTTGGCTACAAATTGAACATCTATTACATGCAGGCAAAAGACTGGGAAGCTAACAACAGCGATGCCACCCAACAATCGAAAAGCCCTGAAGGCAGTCCCGGAGGTTATGATGCCGTTAATCGTTATGGTGATGAATATAATGCATGGAATGATGCTGCCAAATCGGGATATAGTTTATCCGGCCTTGCCATAACCTATCGCACGGGATATTGGGAAAGAGATTTGGTTGATTATAAGGCTGAAAATTTAAAACTCGGTACAGCACTTCATTATAAAATAAAAAACGATGTTCAGTTAATGTTATGTTCCAATTTTGGCACAGGAACCACTGTTTACCAGGGCGACAATCGTTACAGCTTAAAAGAGATTTTGTTTTTTCAGAATAGAATTGAATTGAAAAAGGAAAATAAATATTTTATTCGTGCTTATGCAACCAATGAAGATGCAGGCAATTCTTATGATGCTTTTTTTACTGCTCTAAAATTGCAACAATCTTGCAAGGTTGACTACGATTGGGCGAAGGATTATACTAACTATTGGGCCTCTCATTATACTAATTATATACACAATTTACCCGGTTTTCCTCAGCCTCCTCCAGCTCCTTGGACTCCAAAGCAATGGGAAGATTATGTAAATTCAATTAATCCCTGGCTGCTTGCCAATTATCCTGACTCAATGAAATTATTTCACAGCATTGCTCATGCTTACGCTGATAATCATATCGGGCTGCCAGGTCAGTCGCCTTTTATTGCTCCCGGAACAGCGGCATTTGATTCAGCATTTAAATCAGTTACCACAAAACTTTTTACGGAAGGCGGTTCACGCTTTTATGATAAGTCTGCATTGTACCACGTAGCAGGTGAATATAAGTTTGCGCCATCGTTGATGGATATTACAATGGGAGGAAATTATAGGATGTACAGGCCTGATTCGAAAGGAACTATTTTTAAGGATACGGGTAACGTTACCATTACCAATAGTGAATTTGGTATTTATGCCGGGTTGGAGAAAAAAATTCTTAATGATAAATTGAAATTGAATGTTACAGGAAGACTTGACAAAAACGAAAACTTCCACTACCTTTTTTCACCAGCATTAAGTGCTGTTTATACTTTCAATCCCAAACAAATTATCAGGACATCATTTTCATCAGCATTTAGAAATCCAACCCTGGGTGACCAGTATTTATATTATAATGTAAGCCCTTTGGTGTTGCTTATTGGTAATTTAAATGGTTTTGATTCTTTGATTACGGTGCCAAGCATAATTGATGCAATGAATACTCAAAACCCTGATACTCTTGTTTATTTTAATGTAAAACCCATTCGTCCCGAGGAAGTAAAAACAATTGAATTGGGATACAGAACAACATTGTTTAACAATCTATATATGGATGTAGTGGCATATTATAGCCGTTATAAGCATTTCATCGGATATAAAATTGGTGCTTTGAAAGGTTACGATCCTAGTGGTTTTATTTATCCAAACAAAATTTACCGGGTTGCCACTAACTCAGAAGATGAAGTAACTACAAGAGGTGTAGCAGTTGGATTGAATTATTATTTCAAAAAATTTTTTGCCATCAATGGAAACTATTCTTACAACCTGCTTGATCGTGGAGGCTCCACTGATCCTTTAATCCCTGCTTTCAATACACCAACAAATAAATTCAATATTGGATTATCTGGAAGAGATATTGATACACACCTGTTCAATAAAATTCATATCAGAAACATTGGATTCAATTTTAACTATAAATGGATTGAAGGTTTTCAGTATGAAGGTTCACCTCAGTTTACAGGATATGTTCCTTCGTATAGTATGGTTGATGCACAGGTAAGTTATCATGCCAATAAAATCCACTCCACTTTCAAATTAGGATCATCTAATCTTTTTGACAAAAGAACGTTTACAGTATATGGCGGACCAATTGTAGGGCGCCTTGCATACTTTTCTATTTTGTTTGAGATGAATTGATTTGAAGTTTCCAATTTCATTCGATCAACTTTCGGAAAGTTGAAGGAACTTTCCGAAAGTAAAGTTGTATTCAATTTCAAATTTCTAATTCGCACTTATCAATGTGTATGACGTAATCCAAATTTCAATTTTCCAATTTCAAATTCCCCCATCACCCAAATACTTACTTTCATGCTATTGTATTAAATAAATTTTCTTTAATAATTTGCATAAATTAAATTACGTTTGTTGAATCATTTAAATCTTTAAACTAAAAAACTATGAAAAAAATTCTATTCTCTTTATGTTCATTGTTGACATGCATTGGCATCACTCCGCTAATTGCTCAACGTTATTACACCGAAGTGTTTAGCAGCACTACTGTTACTTCTGATGTGGTTTATGGCCAGAATTTTCAAGTGTATCTGCCCACCAATCCCGGTCCTATACTTATTGATTTGAAAGCTGATGTTTACGAACCGGTAGGCGATACCTTGTCGGCCAGGCCTACTGTGATTTTGCTTCATACCGGTAGTTTTGTTCCGATTTTTTATAACGGGCAACCCACCGGTATCAAAACGGATAGCGCTGTTACTGAAATGTGCCGTCAGTTTGCACGCAGGGGTTTCACCGCCATTGCAATGGATTATCGCCTTTGGTGGAACCCTGTAGCTCCTGATGTAGATGTAAGAAAAGGAACAATATTACAAGCTGTAGGCAGAGCAATACAAGATGCCAAAGCCTGTGTTCGTTATTTCAGGAACAATGCCAACACAACAAACACCTATCATATTGATGAAACGAAAATTAGTCTTGGTGGTATGGGCACGGGAGGTTATATAGCGCTTGGTTATGCAACTATTGATAAGTATTCAGAAATTGGTCTTTTCAAATTTTTGCCATCAACAAGTTATCCTACTTATTGCCTTACAGGAGGAGTTACTCCATTTGATTCTACATGCTGGGGATCCATTGATGGCTATGGAGGCAACCCTGGTCTTAATAACAGTAATAATACACCTGGTGTGAGTAATGATATTTGTTTTGTATTTAACATGGGTGGCGCTTTGGGCGATAGTTCATGGCTCGAACCGGGTGATGTGCCAATGGTATGTTTTCATACTATGAACGATCCGTTTGCACCTTATACTGATGGACCTGTTTTTACTCCTCCTCCATCAAGTCAGTACGTGGTTGATGTAAGTGGCAGTTATACTGTTATTAAAAAGGGAGATGCTTTACAAAATAATTCTGCTTTTCAATACAATACCTGGACTGATCCATTTACTACGCGCGCTAATACACTCAATAACGGATATGATGGCTTATTCCCATTTGAACTCCCTCCTCCTCCTAATCCACCATCCCTTGTAAGCGGACAGGCAGGGCCATGGGAGTGGTGGGATTCCACAACAGTGTATTATATCTGTACGAACTTTATTGGTTTTACCCAAGGACATACTGATACAATTTTAACACAAGCGCTTTGGGCCAATCCTGACATGAGCAGTGCAAAGGGTCATGCTTACATTGATACCACAATGAACTATCTCCTTCCGCGCTTGATCGCTTCATCATGTACACCATTGAGTATAAATGAAATTTCTCCTCTTGCAAAATCTGTTTCTGTTTACCCTAACCCTGCCACGAATAAGTTTACTATAAATATTACAGATACAAAAGTTGGTGCGCCACAATTCATTGAAATAAATGATGCAACAGGACGCATGATGAAACGCATTGATAACCCTGTGGGAAATAAAATTGTTGTTGATAGAAATGGTCTTGAAGCCGGTGCGTACCTTGTTAAAGTGAAATTTAATAAAGGTGAGGTGGTTAAGAAAATTATTCTTCAATAACATACAACAGATTGAAACTAAAAAACCGTTCCGAAATTTTGGAGCGGTTTTTTTATGAAATAAAATTTATCGTGCATTCTTTTTCATCGAACGATCCATTTCTCGTTTATCATCCTTTTGTTTTAATGACTCGCGTTTGTCGTAAGTCTTTTTTCCTTTTGCTAAAGCGATTTCCAATTTGGCATAACTGTTTTCGTTCAGGTAAATTTTCAATGGAACTATGGTTATTCCTTTTTCTTTAATGCGTGCCTGTAATTTTTTCAACTCTGATTTATTGAGCAATAATTTTCGTTCACGTTTTGGTTCATGATTACTGTAAGTACCTTCTTTGTATGGAGAGATATGCATGTTCTTTACAAATAATTCTCCATCAATAAAAATGCAGAAAGCATCACCCAGATTAGCTTCACCACTGCGAACAGATTTTATTTCAGTACCTGTGAGTTGCAGACCTGCTTCATAGCTTCCGAGGAAATAATATTCGAAAGATGCTTTTCTGTTACTTACTAAAATGGTTTGCTTTTCTGATTTCATAATAGCGCAAAGAAAATTCTTTTACCACCTTTGCGCAACTTATTTAAAAGTTATTGGTTTAATTGTGTTCAGTCATTTATCTAATATGAGTTCCACAGCTACTGTAAAAAATTATTTGTCCTTAGTTAAGTTCAGTCATACCGTGTTTGCAATGCCCTTTGCTGCAATAGGATTTTTATTAGCCGAACGCGAATTAAATTTCAATATCAATTGGTTGCTTGCGTTAAAAGTATTGCTCTGTATGGTTTTTGCACGCACAGCAGCAATGGCATTTAATCGCTGGGCCGATTACAAGTTTGATGCACTTAATCCCCGGACAGCAATACGCGAAATTCCTGCCGGAACAATTACGTCAAAAAATGCATTGATGTTTACGATTATAAATTGTATTGCGTTTGTAATTACAACATGGTTCATTAATGAACTTTGTTTTTATCTGTCATTTGTTGCATTAGCTGTAGTGCTTGGATATAGCTACACCAAGCGATTCACAGCATTATGTCATTTTATTTTAGGATTAGGATTAAGTCTTGCACCAATTGGGGCATATATAGCCGTTACCGGGAAATTTTCGTTGTTACCAATTCTGTTTTCGTTTTTGGTTTTGTTCTGGGTAAGTGGTTTCGATATTATTTATGCTTTGCAGGATGAAAATTTTGATAAGCAAAATAATTTGAAATCAATACCAACACTGCTGGGAACTAAAGGTGCTTTGATACTTTCCAATTTGTTACATTTAATAAGTGCCTTGCTGATCATTACTGCTGGGTACGTTGGCGGTTTCGGAATCATTTATTTTATTGGTGCTGCAGCGTTCATCGGATTACTTATCTATCAGCATACTTTAGTTAAGCACAACGACCTGAGTAAAGTTAACCTTGCTTTTTTTACCACAAACGGAATTGCAAGTGTAATGTTTGCCTGTTTTGTTTTTGCAGATTTATTAAACTGATAAAACAGAAATGAACGCAACAGTTTTTAAAAATTACTGGTCTGCCTTTTTTATTGTAATCATCAATTTTATACTTATTTGCTTTGCTGTTGATTTTAACCTCAACATAAATAACTCGCTCCGCTTTAATAATCTCGATGCGTATGCAGAAATTAATTACCTGCTCTATTTCCTTATTTCAACATTGATGCTATTGTTTTTCAATGGAGTTTTGCTTTTGCTCAAGAATATTGCATTGCTAAATATTACATTGAAGATAATTGTAACTATGATTATTCTCCTTCCGGTTTGCGCCTTGCTTTTATCTATGGTATTGGTTTTTAATGGCCATTACACGGCTCTTACAGGCAGTTCAGTTTATATTCCCGGAATATTTTTACTGATTTCAGCCATGATGGTTTATCGTTTAGTTCAGATTTATTTTTATCCAAGAGCAAAATAAAAATTGTTAATAAAAAACTTTCAATATATTTTGAAAGTTCAGAAACTATGGTTTTCTTTGACCCGGATTTCAAGAGGCAATTGGCCAGAAGCAAAAAGCAATTTTGAAATTGTAAACAAAAATTGAAAACAGGTTAATAAGTTTAAGGAGATTCTTACTTTCGGAAACCTACGATAGCTATCGGGGTTCAACTTTCCGAAAGTTGTGAGAAACAACAAACAGCGAAACATGAATTACACAGAATCAAAAGACAAGTTTATCAAAGCATGGGGCAACCTCGGTTCAAGCTGGGGAATTAACCGCACCATGGCCCAGGTTCATGCCTTGCTTTTGATTGCTCCTGATCCGCTGAGTGCCGAAGATATTATGGAAGACTTGCGAATTTCAAGAGGCAATGTAAATATGAATATTCGAGCCTTAATCAATTGGGGTTTAGTTCATAAAGATAATGTTCATGGTGAACGTAAAGAATATTTTATTGCTGAAAAAGATATCTGGAAGGTGGCCACACTGATTATGAAAGAACGCAGGAAGCGCGAATTAGAACCCGCATTGCGCGTACTTGAGCAGGTTTCAAAAGTGGAAGGTGACAAACGCGATAAAAACATTAAAGCATTTACTGAAGCAATTGGAAATATAAAAAGTTTGGTAGAGAAAGCAGATAGTACCATGGAGAAATTGATTAAAGCTGATGAGAGTTTTCTTACTTCCACTTTATTGAAATTATTGAAATAAATTTTTTTTAAAATAACTTTCAATATTTATTGAACGTACTGAAATAAAGATAAATTTTAAAAATATAAAAAATGAAAAAATTCGATTTCGCTGTTCAGAGCATCACATTAATTACTGTGGTGGGCTTATTGCTAAGTTCAGTTTTTCAAAACGATATGATAGGATTTATTTCCATCGTTCAGTTTTTTCTTGGAGCCTGGCAAGTATTAAGTTGCCTGGTTTCATTAACCCAAATTAAAAATGCAGATAACCGGATAAAAGAACGCTACATCACTTATGTTGTAGCAGTTGTTGTTTATTTCTTACCAATTCTTTTTAATAATTATTTGCAAGTTGAAGGTCCCCTTTCAATGCTGTATCTTTTTGGACCTCCCTGGATTATCGCACTTTACTATTACAATATATGTTATCTCAAATTGAAAATTCAGAAAGAGAAGGCGCACTCGTTTCTTGATTTAAATTAATATAAATATTTCACATTTTAAATTTTAAATTTTATGAACTACATCATTTCAACATACAGCATCTACTTAGTAGCTTCTGTATTACTTACTGTTTATGTGGCTAAAACATTGTATAAAAATGGCCGCGTGTTTTTGGTTGACATTTTTCATGGCAACAATGAACTGGCTGATAGTGTAAACAGATTATTGCTGGTCGGATTTTACTTGATCAATATCGGGTACGCAGTAATGGTTTTAAAAATATGGGGTGATGTGGAAACACCACGTATGATGATTGAAATTCTCAGCACCAAAATAGGAACCATCATTTTGATACTTGGAGCCATGCATTTCTTCAACTTGTATATTTTCTACACTTTGCGCAAACGTGCGAAACATCAAAGCCAACCTGTACATTTTGTAAAGATTGATGAGAAGAGTTGAGGGTTGGGAATGGGGTATAAGTTATTGGGTTATTCGTCATTGCGTGGAACGAAGCAATCTCACGGAGGTTTACAACTGCTCAATTTTTAAATCTGCTAATCGTTTACAGATTGCTTCTCCCGATAGCTATCGGGATCGCAATTACGAAAAATGAAAATGAAAAGTAAAATGAAAAAGAAAATCATATTAGCTGCAGGAACAGGATTTTTGGGACAGTGCATCATCAAGCATTTACATAACGATTACAAAATTGTGGTGCTTACGCGGAATGTAAAAAGCCAATTGCCAATTGCAAATTGCAAACTGTTTCAGTGGGATGCAAAAACAATTGGCAAGTGGAGTGAAGAATTAGAAGGTGCATTTGCTGTTATCAATCTTGCGGGTAAAAGTGTTGATTGTCGTTACAATGAAAAAAACAAAAAAGAAATTTTTGATTCACGAACGGATTCAACAAAAGCAATTGGCAAAGCAATTCAGAATTGTAAGGAGCCTCCGAAGATCTGGATCAACTCAGCTTCAGCCACTATCTATCGCCACGCTGAAGACCGACCAATGGATGAAATTAAAGGAGAAAGAGGTAATGGCTTTTCAGTAGAAGTTTGCAAAAAATGGGAGGAAACATTTAATGAAGTCGTAACACCGCAAACTCGAAAAATAATTTTGCGCATAGCGATGGTGTTAGGAAATGAGGGAGGCGTATTCCCGGTTTTAAAGCGATTAGTGAAATTTGGTTTGGGAGGCAAGCAAGGCAACGGTAATCAATACATGAGTTGGGTGCATGAATATGATTTTGTAAACTGCATTAAATTTATTTTTGAACACGATAATATTTCAGGAGTTTACAATTGTGCTGCACCAGGTCCATTGCCAAACAAAGATTTTATGAAAATAATTCGCAGTGCATTGAATGTAAAAATCGGTTTGCCTGCAAATAAATTGATGCTTGAAGTTGGAGCAGTTTTTCTCAGAACAGAAACTGAATTGATTCTGAAAAGCAGGAGAGTCGTTCCAACCAAGCTGTTACAATCAGGTTTCAAGTTTAAATTTGAAAAGGTTAGTGATGCAATAAATGATTTGGTGTCACCAAATAATAAAATATAATCCATAAACAGATTACTTCTCCCGATAGCTATCGGGATCGCAATGACGTAATGAATAAACAGTAAACAAATCATGTCAACAATTTTTCTCACAACAGAAATTAATGCACCGATTCAAAGATGTTTTGATTTATCGCGTAGCATTGATTTGCATAAATTATCCACATCAAAAACTAATGAGAAAGCTGTGGCTGGAGTTACAACAGGTTTGATTGGTTTACATGAAACTGTAACCTGGCGCGCAAAACATTTTGGAATTTATCAGACAATGGAAACAAAAATCACTGCTTTTATTGCTCCTGAATATTTTGAAAGTTCAATGGTTCGCGGAGCATTCAAGTCTATTTTTCATAAACACATTTTTGAAGAAGTGAATGGAAAAACAATCATGAAAGATGAGTTTAATTTTGAAGCACCGTTTGGTTTTCCAGGCAAAATTTTTTCAAAACTTATTTTAAACAATTACATGAAAAGATTATTGGAAGAAAGGAATCTTCTCATCAAAGAAGTTGCAGAAAGTGAACAATGGAAGGAATTCCTGAAATAAAAATCCCTGCTGAATTTTCAGCAGGGATTTTTACATTGAAACTTTTACTATTAAACTTTTTTCAACCTCAACATAAACCACAAACTATAAACCGTTTAAGGTCTTCTCCCACCCTGTCCTCCGGGTTTTCCACCTTCTCTCCGTTCCTGCAAACGTTTTAAAAGCTCACGTTTAAAATCTTCCTGTGCAGTGTATAGTTTACCTACTTTACGAATAGGCAACACCTGCTTAAATTGCGCATGATATTTTTTAAGCACATCTAATTCTTTTTGCCTGCGCACTAATTCATCATCCACAAATTTTTCTGCATCATTATCATTCATGCTATCAAAATCAGCGGATGCATCTTTTTTGTTTCCGCGAAGCGTTTTCATTTCACTCTCAAACTGATTGAAAACAGGCCAGAATTTTTGAGCTTCTTCGGGAGTTAAATCTAATCGCTGAGTAAGAAAGGCGATTTTCATAGATTGAATTTTATCATCCTTAGTACCTCCCGGCTGACGGTCACCAGGCTGCGCATAACTGCCAATACAAACCAGCGATACAAACAATGCAATTAATTTAATTGATTTCATATTTATTATGGGTTTTAAAGTTAGAGATGATTTGATGTGAAATTCAGTTAAGCTCATTTTCCAAATCAGTTACATCAATATTATTTTCGATAAGATAATTTTCTATCCGATAGCTATCGGATTCAGTTTTTGAATCACTGTTCACTGTACTTGTTGTTTGATTAAGTGCATCAGTTAAAACGCTTTCATCAATATCATCAAGATAGGCCGATTGAGACAAATCATTGTAGGTTATCGCAACCTCATCATTCCTATTTATTGAACCGGGTGTATAAAGAAATTTAATCCCTACTACAATTATGCAAACAGAAGCCAAAACAGGTATTGCAACTTTGGGTCTTGTTATGTTCTGATAAATTAACGACCAAACAGATTGTTTTTTCTCAGCAGCAATTTTATCCTGAATCTTTGAAGAGAATGAATCAAAAAAACCATCGGGAACTTCAAACGGATTTTTCTTCTCCATCCCGAAAAGTTTCGGAGCGTCTTTTCTCAACTCATCATCATCGTATTTAAAATCGTTATTCATTTTACTTTTGTTTACGTCATTGCGGGGAAGGAAGCAATCTGTTTTTCGTTTGCGTTAACCTTTCGGAAAGTTGAAAGAACTTTCCGAAAGTCAAGTTCCATAGAATATTCCTGTTTTATTTAACATGTTCCATCATCACCTTCGCTCACCCTAACCCTAAAGGGCACAGCCACACATCATCCAATCACTCCCTATTTCCACATTTCCAAATACCATTCTATGACCATTACATCACAATTTAGTTTAACGTTCGGTAATATATTTTTCAATTTTCTTAACTGCGTGATGATACGTTGCCTTTAATGAACCTGTTGTTAAACCCATTATAACAGCCATATCTTCATATTTAATTTCATCATAGTAACGCATATTAAAAACTATGCGTTGTTGTGGAGGCAATGTGAGTATAGCTTGCTGCAATTTCATTTCTAATTTATTGGCATTGATATTAGTGCCGCTTGATAATGTTTCATTCAATTCATTTTCAACATCACCGAAGGGAATTAAGAATTTTGTTTTTTTCTGTTTTAAAAAAGTCAATGCTTCATTAGTTGCAATGCGATACAACCACGTAAACAATTGCGAGTCTTCTCTGAAGTTGTTTAATCCCTTCCATGCTTTTATAAAAGTGTTTTGTGCAACATCATTGCTATCGTCATGATCAATAACCATTCTGCGGATATGATAATAAACTTTCTGCTGATACTTGCGCACAATGAGATTGAAAGCATAATGCTTTTTACTTTCATCTCGAAAAATCTCAAGTAATTCCTTGTCGGTGTAATCCTGCATTAAAAGGGTTTGAAGTTTGGTGTTTGAGGTTCAGGTCAGTGAATTTATTTCCTATGAAAAATAAAACTACAAACTCCAAACCTCAAACCAATGTTGCTGCTTTGCGCGAAAGAACTTTTTCAGCGGCATTTACAATAGCCGCAGTGTTGAGTCCGTATTTTTCCATCAGTTCTTCGGGCTTGCCACTTTCTCCGAATGA
Organism: Bacteroidia bacterium; assembly: GCA_039931675.1. Lineage (GTDB taxonomy): Bacteria > Bacteroidota > Bacteroidia > AKYH767-A > OLB10 > JAEUTH01. The sequence goes on from JBDTRM010000126.1 coordinate 61,835, forward strand.
ATCATTTACACCAACCATTTCAAGCGGAACTGGGAAATGGCGTGAAAGTACCTGTGCTACTGCATCTCCAAGACCTCCGTTCAACTGATGTTCTTCGGCAGTTACCACGCAATGCGTTTTCTTAACTGAACGTAGGACAGCATCTACATCCAATGGTTTAATGGTATGTATATTTATAATCTCTGCATCAATTCCTTTTTCGGCAAGGGCATGTCCTGCTTCAATTGCTTTCCAAACCAAATGACCCGTTGCAAAAATGGTTACATCGCTGCCTTTATTCAACATCAATGCTTTTCCTATTTCAAACTTTTGATTAGGGTCTGTAAAATTAGGAACCACTGGTCGCCCGAAACGTAAATAAACTGGCCCCCAGTAATCTGCAATTGCAATTGTTGCTGCTTTGGTTTGATTGTAATCGCAAGGATTAATAACAACCATTCCTGGCAACATGCGCATCATTCCAACATCTTCTAATATCTGGTGTGTGGCACCATCTTCGCCAAGAGTAAGCCCTGCATGCGATGCGCATATTTTTACATTCTTGCCTGAATAAGCAATAGACTGTCGAATCTGATCATACACACGACCTGTTGAAAAATTTGCAAATGTTCCCGTGAAAGGAATTTTTCCTCCTATAGTTAACCCTGCTGCTATACCCATCATGTTAGCTTCGGCAACTCCCACCTGGAAAAACCTTTCAGGAAATTCTTTTGCGAAAGCATCCATCTTTAGCGAACCTGTTAAGTCAGCACAAAGTGCAACTACGTTTTCATTTTTTCTCCCCAGTTCAAGCAACCCTGCACCGAAACCAGAGCGTGTATCTTTTTTATCGAGAATTGTATGGTTCTTCATAATGTCTTTTATGTTTTATTTTTTCTGAGGGACTAATTAATTATTACAGTAGCTGAACTTCCTGATGCTACTTTAAAACTCTTTTCAATAGTATATTCTGATTCCACTGAGTTTTTTGGTCTGAATACCACTCGATAATTTCCGGGTTGCAGTACAAGCGTTTGTTTAGATTGACTATCATCTAAATCAATCACCCACTTCAATTCATTTTTATCCTCAACTAAAATAGTTCCGTATCCAATTCCTGTCATCAGGAAAGTTGCAATGCCCGGATTTGGAATTTGAACAGTTGTTGTATGACTTTGAGTTATCTCAACATTTTCAATCAACATGCGTGGCAGGCACAGCACTTCCAAATCATAATCGCCAACAATATATTTTTCTTTGGTGTTAAAGTCCTGCACATTTAAAGTTTTCATATCACCTTTTTTGCGCACAATGCATTTCAGATTTTTATATTCTGAATTGCCTTCATACTTCAACATCAGATCACCTTGCGGAGCATCAATGCCAATAATGGTGTGCTTGCCGGGAGTTAATTTTATATCATCCTTACTTACCGGAGGAATTGTATGCACAACAATTTTATAAACGCCAAGCGGGTCAATATGCAGCGTATCAGGATTTCCTTTCCCGTTAAGGGTATGAACGAAATTATATTTTATGGTGCCTGAATTTTTTTCATAAAAAGTCATAGCAACATTTGTTTCTGTTGGCCGTTGATTCACATCAAGCAAATTAACCTGGCATGTGGTATTGTTCAATGCTTGTGAAATCACCACATTTAAAGCAGTGCGAAATTGCTCTTCATTTTGTGCATCATAATAATTTCCAACACATTCAAATTGCTTTACAAAATCTTTTGTTATTCCAAGACCAATGATAAATGGTTTTAATACAATTCCCTTTTTCTGTAATGCCTGCGATACTGCACAGGGGTCACCATTACATTCTTCAATGCCATCAGTAATTAATATGATGATGTTGCGATAATTTCCAAATGAAAAATCTTTAGCGCACTCTTCGAGCGAGCGGGCGATAGGTGTGGTACCACTTGGTTTTATTTCTGTAAGTTTCTTTTTTATTTTTTCGCCATTGTCCTTTCCGAATGGAACTTCTAATCGCGTATCATCACAATCCTGTGGCGGATATCTTTTCGTATGACCGAACACGCGCAATGCAAGCTCAAGGTCGGGCGTATGTTTAAGGCTGTCTAAAATTGTTGATACCATACGCTTTGCTACTTCATACTTAGTATCCGATTCCCATCTTGAAATCATGCTTTGCGAATCATCATACAAAAAAAGTATTCGCGTAATTTGTTTTGGTGCTGATTTTATTTCTGTTGCGGGGGCAGGTTTATTTTGTGCAAATAAAAAAGAGTTGGCAATGGGTAATTGGCAATTGGCAATAATAAAAAGTACGATAAAAAACTTTCGTGAAAAAGAATTTGAAAAGATATTTTTTGTTTGAATCATTTTTGAATTTTATGTAAACCTTTGGGTCATGGTGAGGAGTAATCTTTTGGGTCATGGTGAGCGGAGTCGAACCAAGTGTGCGGGCCTAAGCGCTCCTTCGACTTCGCTACTGATGAACCACATTGTTTTGGGTAGCAATTGTTAATC
>JBDTRM010000127.1:0-32731 GCA_039931675.1 Bacteroidia bacterium
TTGAAGCTATCCTCAATTTTGAGCACGAAGCAAAACGATTAATTAAAAAATATCCTTCACTCAAAGCTGAAATCAGGGAGTTAGGAAATTCACTTTCTGAAAATCCACAACAAGGTGACTCAATTGGTAAGAACTGTTACAAAGTCCGGTTATCAATTGCCTCAAAAGGCAAAGGAAAAAGTGGCGGAGCAAGAGTTATCACATGTGTTTATTTTGCAGCTACAACAGTATTTCTCCTTTCTATTTTTGACAAATCAGAAAAAAGCAACATCACTGAAAGGGAGTTACAGCAACTACTTAAAGAAATAAAATAATTGCTGCTTGAATCACAATTTAATATTGTTCCTATTTAATATTACAACTATCAACAGATTGCTTCGTTCTTCGCAATGACGATGTATTAGCAAATCAAAATCATGACAACAGAAACATCATTAAATTTTTTAGAAGAAATAGTAAGTGAAGATGTAAAAAACGGAAAGCACGGTGGTCGTGTGCTTACGCGGTTTCCCCCTGAGCCTAACGGTTATCTACATATCGGACATTCAAAAAGCATTACATTGAATTTTGGATTGGCGCAAAAATTTGGCGGCAAAACCAATCTTCGTTTTGATGATACTAATCCTGTTACTGAAGACACTGAATATGTTGACAGTATCAAGGAAGATATACGTTGGTTAGGTTTTGAGTGGGCAAATGAATTTTATGCAAGCGATTATTTTGAACAGATATATGAATTTGCAGTAACGCTGATAAAAAAAGGGCTAGCTTATGTAGATGATTCAACATCTGAAGAAATTGCTGCAATGAAAGGTACACCAACTGAGCCTGGAAAAAATTCTCCGTATCGTAGTCGTAGTATTGATGAAAATCTTGATTTATTTTCACGCATGCGAAATGGGGAATTTAAAGATGGTGAAAAAACATTGCGCGCAAAAGTTGATATGGCTTCGCCAAATATGTTATTGCGCGACCCATTAATGTATCGTATCAAGCATGCGCATCATCACCGCACTGGGGACAAGTGGTGCATTTATCCGATGTATGATTTTGCACATGGACAAAGTGATTCTATCGAAAACATCACCCATTCGGTTTGCACATTGGAATTTGAATCGCATCGCCCATTGTATAATTGGTTTATTGAACAGCTTGAAATTTTTCCATCACATCAATATGAATTTGCTCGTCTCAATCTCAACTATACCGTGATGAGTAAACGTAAATTATTACAACTCGTAAATGAGAAACATGTTTCAGGTTGGGACGACCCGCGAATGCCAACAATAAGTGCATTGCGCAGACGCGGTTATACACCTGCAAGCATTCATGAATTTTGTGAGCGTGTTGGTGTTGCACGCAGAGAAAATGTAATTGATGTTGGCTTGCTCGAATTTTGCATTCGCGAAGATTTGAATAAAAATGCAACTCGCAGAATGGTAGTTTTGAATCCAATTAAACTCATCATTGATAATTACGAAGATGGAAAAGTAGAAATGCTTCCCGGTGAAAACAATCCTGAAATGGAAGATGGCGGAGGTACACGCGATATTCCTTTCAGCCGAGAGTTGTGGATTGAGCGTGATGATTTTATGGAAGAGCCCCCAAAAAAATTCTTCCGTTTAGGCCCAGGGTTAACCGTTAGATTAAAAAGTGCATACATCATCAAATGCGAATCATATAAAAAAGATGAGGAAGGTAACGTTACAGAAATTCATTGCATTTATTATTCCGAAAGCAAAAGCGGGCATGATACCAGCGGCATCAATGTAAAAGGCACCATGCATTTTGTTTGTGCAAAACATGCAATGCCTGTTCAGGTAAATTTGTACGACCGATTATTTAAAGTAGAAAATCCACAAGCTGAGGAAGGTGATTTTAAAACCTACATCAATCCAGATAGTTTGAAAGTAATTAAAAATGCTTATGCCGAAGCAGATTTAAAAAATGCAAAAGCAGGAGACAAATTTCAATTCATTCGCTTAGGATATTTTTGCGCTGATAAAGATTCAACTCCTGAAAAATTAATTTTTAATCGTACGGTTACGTTGAAAGATTCGTGGGCGAAAGAAGTGAAGAAGAATTGATTTATTAGTAGTGTTGGGCAAGACTTGCAGTCTTGTTCTTTTGAGATTCGGACTTTCAGTCCGTTGATTAATAGTAAAAAATATTTTTCTTTGTATTAAATAATTTAGAAAATGAAAGTTCAGGTAATAAACGATAGCAAAGGCAATCCATCAGGAGTTTATATTCCTATCAATGAATGGGAAAAGTTAAAGTAACAAAATAAGCAATTGCGTAAGTTAGAAGATGATGAACCAACGCGCGAGCAAATTCTTTCGGAACTAAGAGAAGCAATTGTGGAATTAAAGAAAATTGAGCAAGGAAAATTAAAATCACGACCTGCAAAATTTTTACTCGATGAATTATAATATTGATACCATTCCGCTTTTTGATAAACAGGCCAAACGACTTGCTAAAAAATACCCATCGTTAAAAAAAGAATTAAGTCAACTTTTTGAAAATCTTGCTGATAACCCTTTTCAGGGAGATGCATTAGGAAATAATTTTTTCAAAATAAGACTTGCAATTGCCTCAAAAGGAAAAGGAAAATCAGGGAGCACGAGTCGTTACTTATGTTAAAGTAACTAAAACTACCGTGTAACTTGCTTCAATTTATGACAAGTCGGAGAAAAGCACAATTCTTGAAAAGGAGTTAGAATCAATATTCAAAATGATTAATTAAATCATGCATTTAAGAATTCAAAACATAGAATGTTACAGTTACCACGGCTGCCTTAAAGAAGAAACAGTTATTGGTGGTAAATTTTCTGTGGATGTAATTATTGATTACGATTTTTCAAAAGCAATTGCATCTGATAATTTAGATGATGCAATTGATTATTGTGTTATTCATGATTTGGTAAGGAGTGAAATGAATATTCCTTCAAAACTGATTGAACATGTTGCAGGTCGCATCAAAAATAAAATTGTTGCGCACTATACATCTATCCAAAACATAAAAGTGATTGTAACTAAATTCAATCCGCCTGTAAATGGATTTATTGAAAAAGTTGCTGTTGAAGTTTAAAAAATTGTCTGAACCGCAGATTAAGCTGATTTATTTGATTCCATTGATTTTTGATTCAATATTTTTTAATCATTCTTTGAAAATTTGGTCACCCTAATCAGGTTAATCTGCGGTTCGCACATTTTTCCTTCCACCCTTCATCAACGCCTCCGAAATTTTTTTCATTTCCTTTTGCAGGCTGCTTACGTTTGCGGCTAAATTATCTTTGGTGAGTTCAGGTTCGGGGAGTTCGTTGCTGATGTAATTGATAAACTTCCATATTTCCTTTACATCGCTTAAATTTATTTCATAAGGCTCGTACAATGGATTGAGCGATTTTAGCAGCAGCTTCTTTTTATTGCGCATCTGGTTAAACAACACTTTAAAAACAATGCCGTCATCTTTTGTCAATACTATATAAGCATTGCCATCTTTCACATCATTCCAATCTTCAACGTATTCAGCAGTTACGTAAGCCTTATCTGGAATAGGCAACATCGAATCACCACTTACCTGGAAGGTTCGATACTTTCTTTCGGATGATAAAAACGGCAATTGAAAAGTTGGCAGCTTACGTATAAACTCAGGGTCGTTATAACCTGCTGTATAACCCGCTTTGGCTTTTATCGAAACCATTTCAATATTATCGCGGTTACGCCTGTCAACAGTAGTTGCAAGTATGCGAAGCTTTGTGCCTTTAATAAAATCATCATGTCCGAGTTCCAACTCCATCAACTTACTTTCTGAAAGTTTATTCAAATCAACACGAACCAACGTGTCAATCGAAATTTTATAATAATCGCTGAAAGCAATCAATGCTTCAATTGTTGGATTAGTGATTAATCCGTTTTCGTAGCTGTTCAAAGTAGAACGGCCAAAGCCGAAGTCACGGGCTATAGCATCCTGGGTTTGCTTTTTACGCGCACGTAATAGTTTGATGTTGGAGGAAAAATACATGTTGATATAATTGGAATGAAAGTTATTCGGCAAAAATAATGATTATATCACAAACTGCAAATGGTTTGTAATAAAATCTTTTTATTTGTTTTTATTTTAATAATGTGCTTACATTGCAGCCTGATTTATGTTTGTAATATAATCATTAATCAGGAAATAATTATAGCAGATGGGAGCAGAATCCAAAACGGGCATAGAATTAAAAGGCCGCGGAGCGCAAATAAACACGCCAAACCGCTTCCTCAAACATACTTATGTAACCGAACATATTGAAGGTTTGGATGAGCCGCTCATCACTGATGAAAAAACGCAGGTGTTTATTGAGCATCCCAAAACGGTGGTGAATAAAATGACGAGTCCTGACGTCAACATGTTCAACACCATTAATCCATACCAAGGCTGTGAGCACGGATGCATTTATTGTTATGCGCGCAATGCACATAATTATTATGGCTTCAGTGCGGGATTAGATTTTGAAAGAAAGATTATCGTAAAACCAGATGCTGCAAAACTCCTGCGCAAACATTTCGAAAACAAAAATTATAAATGCGAGCCGATAACTTTATCAGGCAACACAGATTGCTATCAGCCGCTCGAACAGAAATATAAAATCACACGCTCTTTATTAGAGGTGATGCTGGAGTATAAAAATCCTGTAGGAATGATTACTAAAAACAGTTTGATACTTCGTGATGTGGATGTGCTGAGTGAACTTGCAAAACATAACCTTGTGCATGTGATGGTTTCAATAACATCATTGCGCGAAGAATTGCGTCTGATGATGGAACCACGCACAGCAACAGCAAAAAAACGGTTGCAGGTGATTGAAGAATTATCAAAAAATAATATTCCTGTTGGCGTGATGACGGCACCAATTATTCCAGGATTGAACAGTGATGAAATTCCTGAACTCATAAAATCAGCGGCAGCAGTGGGTGCAGTGGCAGCAGGTTATACGATTGTAAGACTGAATGGAGAAATAAAAAAAATTTTCAACGACTGGTTGTACAAAAATCTTCCTGATGCTGCCGATAAAATATGGAATCATATTAAAGAATGTCACAACGGGCAGGTTAACGATTCGCGATGGGGCAAGCGCATGAGCGGTGACGGAAAAATGGCCGAGAGCATTAAGCAATTATTTATGATGTCGAAAAAGAAATACATGAGCGGGCGCAGCATGCCTGCTTATGATATGACATTATTTAAAAGACCGCTGAAAGATGGAATGCAGATGGAATTGTTTGAGGCGAACCTGTCATTGAGGTGAACCTGTCATTGAGGTGAACCTGTCATTGCGAGGAACGAAGCAATCTCATGAGGTGTACAACTGTTCAAAAGATTGCTTCGTTCCTCGCAATGACAGTACACCGTTTACAGACTGCTTCGTTCCTCGCAGTGACAAGTGCTAATAACATCGTTGCTTGTAGTGACAGGTACTATTGACGTTAGGAAATAATATCATCATACAAATCCTTCCACGTTGGATTGATTGAATTAATAAGCTCTTCCTTCTTCTTGCGCGAACCTGCTTTAATTTGTTTTTCGCGTGCTATTGCATCATTGATATATTGAAAATGCTCATAATAAACAAGTTCATCAACATTATATTTTGAAGTAAACCCTTTATAAATTTTGTTCTTATGCTCATAAATTCTTCTTGCCAAATCATTAGTAACACCTGTATAGAGTGCAGTATGATTTTTATTAGTAGTGATATAAACATAAAAACTGTACTCGCGCATGATTGAAAAATTTGAAATGAAAGTAAAAAAATAATCGTAAATAACTGAGGTGACTGTCATCAGGGTTACCTGTCATTGCGAGGTTGCGTAGCTTCCGAAGCAATCTCATGAAGTGTACAACTGTTCAAAGAGATTGCTTCGTTCCTCGCAATGACAAGTGCAGCGTAAACAGACTGCTTCGTTCCTCGCAGTGACAGGTACTAATAACAGATTGCTTCATACCTCGCAGTAACAGTAAACATAAACAGATTGCTTCGTGCCTCGCAATGATTTTTCTCAATAACTCCACATCAAACACAATCGTACACATGGACTTAGATTCATTCTTTGTTTCTGTGTCGTGTCTTATGAATCCTGCTTTGAAGGGTAAGCCTGTGATTGTGGGAGGAACCAGCGACAGGGGAGTTGTTGCATCGTGCAGTTATGAAGCGCGCAAGTTTGGAATTCATTCGGCTATGCCGACTAAATTAGTGAAGCGTTTATGTCCCGAAGCAATTTTTATTCGTGGCGATTATGATAAGTATAGTGAGTATAGTGAAATCGTTACACAGATAATTAAAGAGAATGTTCCGCTGTATGAGAAATCATCCATTGACGAATTCTATATGGACCTTACGGGAATGGATAAATTTTTCGGCTGTTATAAATGGGCAACTGAATTGCGCCAACGCATTATGCGCGAAACTGGTTTGCCAATTTCATTCGGCTTATCAAAAAACAAAACCGTAAGTAAAGTTGCAACAGGCGAAGCCAAGCCGAATAACCAAATGAAAATAGATTTCGGTACAGAGAAAACTTTTCTGGCCCCCATGGCTGTGAGTAAAATTCCAATGGTAGGCGATAAAACAACAGCATTGTTGCGCAGCATGGGTGTTGAAAAAGTGCGTACCATACAGGAAATGCCAATGGAACTGATGCATAATGTACTCGGTGAAAATGGCATTGTAATTTGGAAAAAGGCTAACGGTATTGATAATTCTCCTGTTGAACCTTACAACGAACGCAAGAGCATTTCAACAGAAGAAACATTTGAAAACGATACGATAGATGCAGCAATGCTGAAATCAATATTGGTTAAGATGACTGAGAAAGTTGCATTCCAGCTTCGCAGTGAAAATAAACTCACAGCATGTGTTACCGTAAAAGTTCGTTATGCAAATTTCGATACGCATAGTATTCAATCACGCATATCATATACCTCGGGTGACCATATTCTAATCAAAAAGGTGAAAGAGTTATTTGATAAATTGTACAACAGGCGTTTGTTAGTTCGTTTGGTTGGAGTAAAGTTCAGTCATTTGGTTGGTGGCGCTTACCAAATAAATTTATTTGAAGACAGCGAGAACATCATCAACCTGTACGAGACAATGGACCGCTTGCGCAGAGTGTATGGAGCACATGCAATTGAACGAGCTGTGGCAACAACAAAAGATTTGCGAACATTCAATCCGTTTAACGGAATCTCTACCATGAATACCGATGACGCACCAAAAGATGTGGAAGCAAAAGAATATTTACTGTTGTTAAGTCCGCCTCCATACATAAGAAGTGAAGTGAAAGCAATCAAAGAAAAGTTTTATGACGAGCATAATGTTCAGGCAAAAAAATCACAACCTCATATTACTTTAATTCATTTTCGTTTAAATCCTGACCAGGAAGAAAAATTAGTGAGTGATATAGAAGAAATAAGTGCAATGCAATCGCCTATTGAAGTGATGCTGAGAAATTTTAATCACTTCGGTACGCATACTATTTATATTGATGTAAAAAATGTATCTGCGATAACAGATTTAATTAAATCGCTTCATGCAAGATTAAACTTGCATCGCAGCCAGGCTTTCTTTGCATTTAAGCCACATATAACCATTGCCGAAGGACTCTTAGCCGAAAAATTTAAAACTGCATTTGCTGCATTCGAGCACCGCGAATTCAACGCATCATTTATTGCAGACAGTATGATGCTGATGAAACGCGATTCAATTTATGAACGCTACTTAGTTATAAAAGAGTTTGAATTTAATTGTGTAAAAACAGTTGATGCTATAATTTAAAACATAACTATTAAAATTTAAAAACTATGAACACAACAATCAAACAACTCAAACTATTTGATGTGCCTGTTGAGCAAAAGGAATACCTGCTAATCATCAGTCCGAGTGAATCTGTGAAAAAGAAAATATATGATATTAAAAAAGATTTCGGAGTAAAGTTTAAGAGCAATCATGCCTTACATTCTCTTGCACACATTTCAATCTTAGGAAAGCGTTTAAAGGAAGAGCATGAAAACAGCTTCATGAAAAGAATAGAAACAGTATGCAAAGATTACCGCCCGTTTGAAATAAAATTAAATGGCTTTAATGGATTCCCCTCACATACTATTTACACAGAAGTAACCAAGAATGATTATCTGCAACATCTTCATTATGATTTACTGGAGAGTTTGAGTCTTTCTTCACGCATGACATTTACTCCACATCTTACTATTGCCCGACAACTAAAACCAAATCAATTCGAAGCAGCTTTACCCGAATACCTTTCAAAATCATTCCATCAATCTTTTGTGACGGAAAGTTTATTGCTGATGAAAAGAGAGGGAGAGTTTACACGTTATCAAAAAGTAACGGAGTTTAGATTTGGCAGATAATTGTTAAGTAAAACTAAATATAAAAAGGACAAGCGCTCACTCCAAATTTGTATGAAACTTATAAATCAAGATTTTTCCGGTTAATAAAGCGGTAGCCTGCACTTCGTTCAAAATTTTGCATACCTGCATATTCAATTACTCCGTTTTTTGTTTTGCTTATCTCATTCCAGTATTGAATGTTATAAAAGGAAATGTTCGTTGGCTGTATGCTATGATTTTATTTCAACAGGAAAAAATTTGCATTCTTTATCAAGTTCACTCTAACAAATTTTACAACTCAAAAAATTTCTCAATTAAATAGAAAGTTGTATCAATGAAAAAAATAACTTCATCGGTTGTCAATACATTTTCATCATGCAAATCTTCAAGAATAATTCCCAAATTCAGGGTGATATAATCATTGCTTCTTGAGTTTTGAAATCCATTCGTTTCAAGATAAAGTTTTACTTTTTGTAAATCAGTTTTTTCTGTACCTTTTACGTAAGGCTGTTTTACTACTGATAACAGATGCCCATTATTTTCTGCAAAGCCTTCAGCTATATAATTACTGAGATTTGGTAAGGATTCAGCAAGTCATATATTGTTCTGGATACAATAATTTCTTATTATTTCACTTTCTTCCTTTTTGACGAACTTTGTGTTTGGAGTTGTTTCACTTGTTCCTCTGCTTTTTTTGATATAGCGCGATATTGATTAGATAGTTTCTCCATTCCTAACCGCGCTCTTTCCTGAAATGACATCTTGTAATTCATATTTCATTATTTTTATACCATTATAATTTAGATTTTTTAACTGATGAATAAAGCAGCCAATAAATTCGGCAAAAATATAAGTTCCCAAATCAAGAACTTTGTAATACATTTGCATTCTTTGAAGGATGAAAAGAATCATAGCTAAAAAGACATTACGCGAGTTTTGGGAAAAGCATAAAGACTGCGAGCAATATCTTAAAACATGGTATCAAACAGCAAGTACCTCAAAATGGAAATCGCCACAGGATGTTAAAAAGACTTACACAAACGCAAGCATTATTGCAGGTAACCGTGTGGTTTTTAACATCAAGGACAATGATTACCGATTAGTGGTAAAGTTCAACTATGAAAGACAGTGGGCGTTTATTCGTTTTATAGGAACCCACAAGCAATATGATAAAATTAATTCAGCAACTATTTAAAAATATAAATCATGATTATCAAGCCGATTAAAACAAAAGCAGATTATGAGAAAGGAATGCAGCGTTTGGAGAAAATTTTTGATTCAAAACCCAATACTCCTTTAGGTGATGAGGCAGAAGTGCTTTCGATGCTTATTGAAAATTACGAGAACCAACACTATGCAATTGATGCTCCCGACCCGATAGAAGCTATCAAAATAAGAATGGAGGAAATGAATATCAAGCAATCAGACCTTGCAAATATTATTGGAAGCAAAAGCCGTGTATCAGAAGTGCTCAACAAACGCAGAAAACTTACTGTTGATATGATTCGTAACCTTACGGGTGTACTTAAACTTTCTGCAACTGTTTTAGTTCAGGACTATAGGTTGAAGAATTAACTCAATCATTCAAAACTCAATCATTTAAAATTTCTAAAGTGAACGAAGCCATTACAAATCTACGCGAGGCGTTAAAATATTCTCCTGATAATCTTCCACTGCGAATGATGCTTGCCGAGGCATTGATGAACAGCAGCTATTACGAAGAAGCTGAAACGGAATACAAGGAAGCATTGAAACAAAATTCGTCAGACCCGAAAATAAAATTGGGTTATGCAAAGGCATGTTACATGCAGAATAAAAATTCTGTTGCAGGAGTAATTGTTGAGGAATTGCTGCAAGCCGCAACGCCATTGCCTTACACGTTTGTGCTTCATGCAAAATTATTGCTGAAAGAAAAACGCATGGTGGAGGCTTCGCGGCAATATCAGAAGGCGATTGCATTGGATGGAGGCTTAAAAGATGCTGAGTTGGAAGATGCTTTGAAAATAAAAAATACGGAAGGCACCAATGTTTTAAACGAGGAAGAATTGTTTGAAGATGTTACAGGTTTGGAACGTCCAAAAATAAATTTTGATGATGTGGGCGGCATGGAAAAAGTGAAGGACGAAATAAAAATGAAAATTATTTTACCGATGCAGCATCCTGAATTGTATGCGGCTTACGGTAAAAGTATTGGTGGTGGAATTTTATTATACGGTCCGCCAGGCTGCGGAAAGACTTTGCTGGCGCGGGCTACAGCAGGACAGGTGAAAGCCAGCTTTCTTACCGTTGGCATCAGCGATATTTTAGATATGTACATCGGCAGCAGCGAACAACGTTTACACCAGTTGTTTGAAACTGCGCGTCAGCAAAAACCATGTGTACTTTTTTTTGATGAAGTGGATGCATTAGGCGCAAGCCGAAGTGATATGAAACATTCAGCAGGAAGACATTTAATAAATCAATTTCTTTCGGAGTTGGATGGTGTGCAAAGCAGCAATGATGGAATTTTAATTCTCGGTGCAACCAATGCTCCTTGGAATCTTGACGGAGCTTTCCGCAGACCTGGCCGCTTCGACAGAATTTTATTTGTTACACCACCTGATGAAACTGCAAGAGTTGAAATTTTAAAAGTTTTGATGAAAGGAAAACCTGCAGGTGATATTGATTTTAAAAGTTTGGGAAGTAAAACAAAAGATTTCAGCGGTGCCGATTTAAAGGCAGTTGTTGATGTTTGTGTAGAAGAAAAATTGCGCGAAGCAATGTTGAAAGGATTGCCTTCGCAAATAACAACAAACGATTTGATGAAAGCAGTGAAGCAAGTTAATCCTTCAACTAAGGAATGGTTTACTACTGCGCGCAATTATGCATTGTATGCGAATGAGTCAGGTTTGTACAATGAGATTTTGGATTATTTGGGGATTAAGAAATAGTAATCAAATGGAAGGAATAATAGAATGAATTTGATATCAAAAGTTCGGGATTAAAAAACCCGAAGGGTTGACATTATTATTGTCTAAAGAACAATTCCCGCGAACAAAAATCCCGAAGGGTTGACATTATTGCAAGAAGAAAAATATCACTCCTTCGGAGTTTAATCGGTCGGGGATATATTATTATAATCATCCCATCCCTTCGGGATTTCTTAATTCGAAAATCAATTATAATCTTGTTCTACCTTTTGAATACGAAATTCATTTCTCATCATGAGTAAAAGTTCTTCAAAGAAAAAAACTCTTCATGCAAAACAAAAAGTGTTTTCTTCAATCACAAAAGGTTTGGAAGAAGTTAGCGATGCAAGAAAATCAGGAAGTGAACTTCAATCACTATCAGATTTTTTAAAAGAATTAGAGATTGAAAAGCGATGATTGCAAATTTGAAGGTTAGATTAATTTAACTGATGACACAACAACTTGACCGTGCGCGTTTGCTCGTTAACTACGGGCGTTATGCCGATGCACAAAAAGAAATACATCAATACCTTACAACTGAACCTAACGATGGTGAAGCGCATACGCTGCTTGCCATTATATTTTTAAATCTGCAAAAAACTGATGAGGCAAAAGCTGCAATTGAAACTGCAATTTCTTTTGCGCCAAGTGACGCTTACAATTTTTACGTATATAGTAAGGTTTGGTTTCAGAAAGAAAATTTAATTGAAGCAGAACAAAAAATTCGTGAAGCAATTTCAATCAATCCTTTTTCGGCTGAATATTTTGCATGGCTGGCACAAATTCAAATGAATAAAAAAGATTATTACGATGCTTTAACAAGTGCAAATGAAGGCTTGGCAGTTGAAGCAGATAATATTAACTGTTTGAATATACGGGCAATTGCTTTAACCAAGCTGAATAAAAAAGAAGAGGCTTACCAAACGATTAAAGATGCACTCACCGGAGACCCTGAAAACAGCATGACTCATGCTAACACAGGCTGGAGCATGTTGGAGCATGGCGACCATAAAGCATCATTAAATCATTTTACTGAATCACTTCGTTTAGACCCAACCAACGATTGGGCAAAAAGTGGAATGGTGGAAGCATTAAAAGCGCGCTACTTTATTTATCGAATGTTCTTGCGTTACATGTTTTGGATAAGCAACATGAAAGGCAAAAGGCAGTGGATGGTCATCGGGGGATTGTATTTGCTCGTGCAGGTTTTAAAAGTTGTAGGCAGAACAATGCCATCATTGCAAATCATCATTATTCCGATTGTTGTATTGTATGCTGCGTTTGCTTTCTCATCATGGATTATACAACCTGTTTTCAATTTGCTTTTACGCCTGCATCCGCAAGGTAAGTACGCACTTACACGCGAAGAAAGAATCAGTTCTGATTTTGTGGGGATAAGTTTGTTAACAGGTGCATTAGCTTTAATTGCAATGCCTTTTGTAAAAGATGGTAACGGAACGTTTGCTTTAGCAATTTTCGGAATTACATATTCACTTCCGCTTGCATGCATGTTTCGTTCCAGAAGCGAAAAGAAATTCAACTTGCTTCAATTATTCATTTTGATAATTGGCTTATGCGGTGCATCTGCTGTAATTATGGCATTCATGGGTTACGAAGATTACTTTTTCGTTGGTGGTTTGTATTTAATACTGATTTTTATTTTTCAGTTTGTAGCCAACTCTGTTGCTATAAGGTAACACATTTATGTATGTAAGGAGCGACTTCAGTCGCGGTCTTCGTTGGGTGCGACTTGCAGTCGCACCCCGCTGAGCAACGGACTTGCAGTCCGCGTAATGACTAAGGAATTATTACATCAATCAATCCCTTTCCTCCTGCGTAATCAATTGCACTGCTATACAAATAATGTTGTGGCTCAGCCACAAACCCTGCCCGCACAGGGTTGTAATGTGTATAATCAATCTTCTGGTCAAGAAATTGATTGGTATGAATTTCTTCAGAATGATTATCGCTTTGCCAGAAATGATAAGTCATATTTTTACTTGTAAATTTATTTGCTTCAAAAGCGAATTGATTCAACATCCATTTACTCCTGCTTTCACGCGGATTATTTTCTATTGCTCTTGTAATTGCTTTTGAAGTATGCGTTTTCATGTCACGCAAAATATCAGAAAGCGAATTGCTTTCATCACCCTTTGCAACAAGATGCAAATGATTGGTCATCAGGCACCATGCAAAAACAGAAAGTCCCTTGTGCTTTTGACAATATTTTATGGAGTCAATAATTTCCTGGCGATATTCATTGCGTGTGAAAACGTCAATCCATGCTACTACTGTGAGCGTGAGGAAGTAAGGATAGTTGCCGTGAATTTGATATTTGGAAGACATTATGTAAATGGTTTTAGATTGGAAAAGTAAAAAAAAATTTAATGACGCGGACTGCAAGTCCGAATCTCAGTGGGGTGCGACTGCAAGTCGCCCCCAACTCTCACCCATCCCGCTTACGCGGGTTTCCGCTGTTTGCGACTGCAAGTCGCATGGTGGTTGGGTGCGACTTGCAGTCGCACCCTCTTAAGCAACGGACTTGAAGTCCGCTAAACATTTTTTAATATTCCTTTTCGCTTTTAACATCAGTTAGTTTTCCCTTCTTCAATAAATCCAATTCACGTTTGAGATTAGCTTTATTACGTTCTGTCTGGTCAGCGGGATCTAAGTCTAAAAGGTCTGGCTTGCCGGCATTGACCCACGCTGTAAACCAAAAACTTGATGTGGATTCAATTGCTCCCCGCATTTGTTTTTCGACCATTCCATTTAGCTTATCGTGATAAGCTTTTGCATATTCAACGCTGTGAATTTGCTGACCGAATTTTGTTTTCACAATACTGTCATTTTTATCTTTCAGATAAACTTTATCCTTTGGATAACTTTTAAGCAAATCACTTTCTGTTGTAAAAAGTTGGTCCATCAAACTATGTGATGATGAAATAATCTTCCAGGTTTCACTTTGAACATTATCAATATACTTTGCTTCGCCAACATTGAAATTATAATTATCACCGAACAATTCAGGGAGTTGCGATTCCCAGAACGAGTGAATACCTTTTTGATTGGTTGCCTGTCCGTCATGATTCACAGTGGTATGCAAAGGCATATAAGCATCACCAATATAATGACCGAGGTCACCAGCAAGAAAAAGAATTTCTGTTTTGCGTTTCTCTTTAAATGCTTTGGTGAGCTTGTCCATCATATCCATAATATACCAGGGAAGAATTCCATTATCCTGCAAAAATTTATCATCATACTTTTTCTTAACCTCAGCAAGATTTGCGGGCATGCTATCCATAGAACCGAAATTTTCAAGGTCAATAAAGTGACGCGGATTTTCTGATCTGTCTTTCAATGTGTATTTTCTCAAATCAGGAACTGTTGATTCCTGTGTAATAAAATCAATGTGGTTATAAAAGAAATTTTGTAATGGCGAAGGAAGCGCTAATACTGCTGCACGATTAATATGCTCGTGTCCAAAAGTTCCCCATGAAATTAACATAGGAGCAAGAGCAATGATGAAAGAAATATTTATCCAATTTGAAATCTTAAATCGTTTACTTTTCATGTTGTGATGTATTTTAATTGTCTGAAAATAAATTGAGCGAAGTTTAAAACTTTTTTCGAAAGTTCAACTTCGCTCAATGTCAGGATTGTTTTAAAAGAGACTACTCAACAATCATTTTTAATGTTGTTGAATAATTATCCATTGAAACATTAACCATATAAATCCCTTTTGAGAAATTATGCAGGTCAAAATCTTTTTCATTGCTACCATTGTTCATTGCTACTGACTGTGTATAAATTTTTCTTCCGATAATATCAGTGATTGCAAAGTTTACATCTGCATTCTTTTTCAAATTAATAAGCATTTTAAATTGCCCATCATTTGGATTAGGATAAGTGATGATGCTTGAAACGGGAGCATTAACGTCTTGTACACTTAACACTGCTCCACCTTGTCCGTTAAAGCGTTTTACAAATTCCTGGTAATATTGATTAGCAATATTCTGATCGTGAATTACAACTGTATTCTCATCATTTTTCTGTTCAGCACTGTTGCTCCAGTTATGTGAACCGGCAAGCACCAATGGATCGGAAGCTGCATGATCCTGATCAACGATTAAATACTTGTGATGTAGTAATCCACTTTGCGCATAAAGTTTCAGCCAGGGCTGCATTGGCGTGTACATGATGTTGAATGCGGCACCTCCTCCAGTGCTATCGTCTAACATACCTGCGGCAAATACCCCTGCACTAATACGGTTGCTTATTGCATACGCTAAATCTGTGCGGGTCATGGTAAGAATAGCAAATTCCAAATCGTAATCAGCAGAGTTAATACAGTTTAAAATTTTAGAATTTGTTCCATCAGATGGACTGAAATATTGTTCCACTCTTGTGCCACCAATCAAATACTCATGCGGAGTATTATCTTTTTTATTCGGTCCGAATTTTCCGTTTATTGAAGAATGTATAGCACCGGTGTCCCCCCACATTTCCTGGAACTCTAATTTGTAACCACGCGCTATAGATTGATCCTGGAAAATAATTACACTGTTTGCATCAGTGTTAATCTGATTGTCGGTTAAGTTGGTTGAGCCTGTCCAAAGAATAGCATCATTGGGGTCGGGAGCATCAGCATCAATAACCATAAATTTATTATGCATGATTCCAAAACTCGCACTTGTAGGACTTGCAACGTGATCAATACCGGCAACAAGAGTACTCAAACCGGCATTAGCATTGCTGCCGTCAGAAACAATGCGTACACGGACACTTCTGTTGGTATAAGCATCGTTAAGCGCTGCTGTCATATTTGAAATGTTAGCATTATCAAAACTGTAGATAGCAAGATCAATCGTATATTTTGCACGATTGATGTAAGCAATAAGTGTATCATCAATTGCATAAACAAGAGTTTGTCCGTTATTGCCAGGCAAGGCAACAGCAGTATCAACATATTTATTGAAATAAACTTTTATATCACCGGTTGAAGCAGAAGTTGTAGCGTAGAGTTTTACCGTTGAAAATGCAGTATCTGTACCATTTACTGAAAAAGCCTGCACATAAAATATGTCAGAAGGATTTGCTCCTGTAATAGAAACAACATGATTTGTTACTCCGCCTGTTCCGTTAAGCTGGCCAAGCTCAAGCAAAGGAGTTTTACCGTACATGATATACGTTGAACCGGATATGTTAGTGGTCCAGTTAACATCAAAACCTGTGGTGGTAGTGTTAGTTTGAGTTGGATTAGTTATCATATAAATTGATGCAACATTTGTTATGTCATTCAAATCACGCGGCAGCAATTGATAAGTAGTAGTAAACTGTGAAGCAATGGCAACAAGGTTTACAGTACCTGTTGGAATGATTGAACCTATTAATGAATTCGCTGAACCTGTAATCCGAATCTGCCCGGTTTCACCATTACTTGTAAAATTGTAATTGGTGTTAAGAGCGAAAGCGCCACCGCCACCTGTAAAAGTTACATTATCAATTTCTACCAACTCACCTTCATAAGGTTCACCTACTTGTAACGGAGTAAGTACTAACGGAGCAGGTAAGGGATTGCCTGTAGAGTTTATAGTAACTGTAGTAGCAGGATTCATTTCGAGCAGGCCGTTATAATCAGTAAGCACACCGGTAACTGTAACCTGGTCGCCACGGTTTACATTAGACAAACCTGCATCATATATGGCAATACCGGCAGTGGTATCCTGCAAATAGCGGATTACTCCAAGTTCAGGACCATTAAGCGCAATGCCTGTAAGTGTAACTGTTTGCCCTACACCCAAAGCACGTGCATCGGCAATGGTTTGTGCATTTACTTTAACTGCGCATACAGCCAACGTTATTATTAAGAATAAGATTTTTTTCATTGTAATTGTTTTGTAGAAATTTATTTAAAGAATTATTATTTATTAGAATGTGAGTTTTAAAGAAGTATTGAAACGCGTGCCCTGGCTGATAAATACTGTAGCTGTGTTGGCATCAAAACCTCCATTGCCTCTTGCATCAGAAATATAGACATTGTCGAAAACATTAAACACACCGGCAGTGAGATTGAAATTTATTTTCCAATAATTAAAATTGTAGCCTGCAAAAAAATCTATGGTATTATATGAAGGAAGTTTCCATGAATCACGGTCTGCATTGCTGCCATTTAAAACTGTAGGATCAAAATCAGCATAGTATCTCTCGAAATAAATAAACTGACCTTTTATATAAAGACCTTGTATCGGTTCATAACGAAGGCTTGCTGCATATTGTGTTTGGGCAGCATCGCCCACGTGTACATTTTGTGCACTGTAAACAAATGAATTAAGTGAATCGCCATTCTCAGCGTATAATATGACAGTGCCTCCTGATTTGTATTTCCAGTCTCCAATTGATACAGTCCCTTCAAGGGTTAATTGCCTTATAATTTTATACATCAGGTCCAGTTCAACACCCTGGTGCAATTCATTAACACCATTGATATTATAATTTACAGGGAAGCCTGTTACAGGATCAGTAGCTGATCGTGAGTAAGGTTTGTTTTTCCACATAGTGTAAAAACCATTTAAGTTGGCTGCAAATTGTTTCGAGTGAAAGCTGTAACCCGCTTCAATGGCATCAACTAATTGCGCCTTCGTGTCAGCATATTCGCGGTTATTGAAATCAAACACAGAAGTAAACCGCGGAGCAATTTGTAAGTGACCGCCATTAATAAAAACATTATGATGTTCTGTGATATTATAATTGGCACCGGCTTTTGCAACATAACCCGGATACCATTTTTCTTTTGTAGTTGACGTGCGTGATTCAGGTGAATCAGTGAAGTATTGATTTGCATTTGGAATTGCTGCCAATACTGTTCCCGAATTATTGAGTACGTAAGTAGTATCACCACCATAACCAAAGTGATGACTGCCTGTGTTTACAAAGTAGTCAGTGCCGTTATATGCCAATGTATCACCCCATGCAATTATATTGTTGAATAAGGTGTCAGGAGCTTCAACATCACGTTTTTGAAAATAATCAAAACGCTGATAACCGGTTTCTGATCCGCTTAATGTAATGAAGGCGCTCCATTTATCTTTTTTGTATTCTAACTGTGTAAATAAACCACCCCACTTTACATGTGAGTAATAATCATATCCTATATGATCTCCTTCTCTTTTCATTTGTGCCTGGAAATTAGGATCACCCGGAAAAGTGGGTTTAGGTTGATTAAAATTCCTGGTATCAATAATATAATCGCCACCTATGTAATCATAAACAGTTTGGTAATGAGTTCCTTTATATCCACGCAAATCAATGCCACCTGTAAAAGAGAAATTCTTATTGATATCATAATTCAGAGTTGATAACAAACCATACCAGATATGATTGTTATGGGAATCAACTATGGTATTGGTAGATTTATGTTCCGTAGTGCTATAAACTGCATCAATGTTTTTGATGTTGGACTTGTAAATGTCTTGAAAATTAACCTGGCCTGTACTATCATCTATGCCAATTGAACCTAATGTACCGGTGCCACCTCCATTTCCTGAAGAGACGTACAACACGTTAGAGATAAACAACTTTTGATTTACGGTCCAGTAATCAGTCAGATTAAAAACAGGTTTGAAAAAATGGTTAACACGATAATTTAAATTTTCATTATTATGAATGGTATCCCCGTTATCCAATTCATATCTGTCCAATGGCCCCCAGTTGTCATTGTATCGCACTCCGCGCGGCCCGACTATTTTATAAACAGAATTTTTAATTACAGAATCTGCATTAACACCTATACTGCGTGCATAACTTGAATCATAAATTGCAGCATTCAACCTGTTGCTTCTTTGTCCGTGCACCTGCGGAGCACCGCTTGCACTTAAGCTGATCAAATGTTTGCCGGCTTGTTTTTGAACTTTCCCAAAAAATGACCATGCATCATCCCATGTTTCATCAGCAAATCCGTTACCCTTGGTGCGCGTGCCGGCAGCAGTTATTCCCCAGCCACCTTTTAATAAACCGCTGTTAATGCCCAGCGATGTTTTAAACATATAATCGTTGCCTACCTCCTGCTTTATACTAAACATTCTTTTACTTTCAATTCCTTTGGTTATCATATTCATTGTACCACCTACAGAAGCGACAGCTAATTTAGAAGCTCCCAACCCGCGTTGCACCTGCGTTAAACGAAGTATGTCTGATATGCCTGCCCAATTACTCCAGAAAACAGCACCACTTTCCAGGTCGTTTACTGGCACTCCATCCACCAGGACAGCAATGTTACGTTGGTCAAAACCTCTTATGTTGATTCGTGCATCTCCGGCACCACCACCGGTTTCTGTTGCATAAACTCCAGGTGTAGTATTGAGCACCATTACCAAATCGCGCGAGCCTAATTCTTCATTTAATTTGGCTGCCGAAATGTTTGTATATGCAATAGGAGTCTCACGGGTTTTGGCTATGTCTGCTGTTACTTCTACTTCTTTGAGGGTGGTGGGTTGCAATGAAAAATCAAGGCGCATGTTTTTTGTAACCTTGATATTTTGCTTTTGCATTTCATATCCAACATACGATACAGTAAATTCATAAGAGCCTGAATCTAATTGCAGCACATAATTACCATTAAGATCTGTTGATGTTCCTTTACCCGGAGCATACATAATGTTGGCACCTATTAAAACTTCGTTTGTTGATTGGTCTTTAATAGTTCCTTTCACTTCAAATTTTTGTGCAAACAATTGCATGGCATTTGTGCAAAACAACAACAGCAATAAAAATTTTATTTTCATAACAGGTGAAAAATTAAATTTAATTCGTAATAAAAAATGCTGATAGCACTATGTTGCTAACAGCATTTTCTTTTAAGACGTTGGTTACTTTTACTTTTTTATTGAATGGTAATTTTGGTGCTTGCAGGCGCTCTTCCTATTGTATTTGTTTTAATAATGTAAGAGTTCTTCTGCAAATCACTTGTGCTTATATTAATTGACTTGGCAGAAACAGCAGCAGTAATTGTTTTTATTTTTTTACCATCAACACCGTAAATCTCAACTGAAGAAATTACTGCCGGAGATGTAATTGTAAAAGACTGATTCAATTGCACAGGGTTAGGATAAATGGCAACTGTAGGTAAACTGTGATCTGCAATACCTAATGTGCCACAATCGCACACATGAATGCCAAGGTTAGTCCAGGTATTAGATGGAAGCGTGTCATATTCAAGAAATGAATCAAATGCAGATGGACTAACAGTAACGCCTTGTTTCACGTTGCTGTGACGGATCATAGTATGATTTGCAGTAATCCATGTACCACCACCTGCATCAGTAAATGGAAAAACATCTGTCCATGCAGTTCCGGGATCTTCACCAATCTTACCGAAAATGTCAACTAATGTTCCATTGTGGCTTAATCCTATTGCATCATCGCCATTCATATAGGTTGGTGCAGGATATACTCCGTCTAATTGGTCAGCTAATGCCTGCATGGCTGTATCGCAGGCAGGGGATGTAGGTGTTGATGTAGTTTGACCATTAACAATAACAAATACATCGTAAGGCGCAATGGTGCCTGATAGCACTAACTGATCAGAAACCACCGCTGAACCATTTGCATAACGTTCCAAAACGTAACCGGTCAGGTTGACACTGTTAGCAGTAGGATTGTAAATTTCAATTCCTTTGTTGTTTCCTGAACCTTCGAGGTATTCAGAGATGAATAATTCGGTGCATTGAGCAAGTAGTCCAAGGGGAGCTGCCACTAATAATGATAGTAAAATTTTTTTCATCGAGTTTGTTTTTGTTTTAAAGTTTTAAAAGATTAATGAAAATACATTTTCATAATCCTGATTTTAATATGTTAATAGTTATTGATTTTAATTATTTAATTAGAGAGTGCAAAGCTAAATAAATATGCATATCTAAAACATGCTTAACAACGGTTCATGATTAAATCATTGTTAAGCATTTTATTAAATAATTTGATTAGCCATAACGCATTTGCAAGAATAAAGTATTCTGATACCTTTGCTTTTGTTTTTAACAATCATTACGCAACGTCTTTTACTAAAAACGCTGCTGTTTATTTACCCCAAAATATTTATTTATTATTTTAATTATTACAACATAATAGTCTGCGACAGTTATTTTCGTTGCAGCACAAACCCTTGATTACATTCATTCGCAACTCAATATTAAACTCTATAAATATTAAACTCTATAAACAATGGAAACAAAAAATTACCCATCGAAAACTTTATTGATCACTCGCCTCTTTTGTGCTTTTGCATTCACGCTGTTTTGTTTTAATCTCAGGGCACAAACAACAGTTACCATTGGTGCAGGAGCACTTTCAGGTACATCTGCAAATTCTGCAACCGGGGATTGCGGACCCATGTATCGCTCATCTGCAACAAGCAACTTCGTTTATAACAGGCATCATTATTTATATACTGCGGCAGAGTTAGCTACAGCAGGCATACCGGCAGGGAATAATATTACAAAACTTGGATGGAATAAAGATCTTGCCGCTGCAACTAATGGCCCTTGCATCTTCCAAATATGGATTAAAAACTCTTCGTCAACTGACGTTGGAGCTGCCGGTCAAGCCTGGGCAACACTGATCAGCGGCTCTACTCAAGTATATAATAATTCGGCTCATACCGTAGCATCACCTGTTGGGTATATGGAAGTGATATTGACTACTCCCTTTTTATATACTGGCGGAGCATTGGAAATTTCAGTGAATTTTGATATTTCGGCAGGAACAAGCCCATGGACAACTGCGGGATTCTCATGGAAAAAAGATAATGCAACGGGGAGGACTCTTTCTTATGTGGGCAGTACGGCTCCTCCGGCCACCTTACCAAACCTGAGGACGGTTAGAGCGCAAATACAAATTACCTACGCACCCGCAGGAGGTTGTATCGTACCGCCAACCCCCGGAACTGCTACAGCAACTCCGTCTTCAGGAATGTGTGCTGGCACAAATATCGCCCTGAGTTTAACAGGTAACTCATCAGGTTCAGGCCAGACATATCAATGGCAAAGTTCGGCAACAGGTGGAGGAGTTGGCTTTACTAACTTAGGAGCTTCACAAGCATCACCAGTTTTAAATATTCCTGCCACTTCTTCATTGTTCTACCGGTGCGAGGTTACCTGCAGTGGCAATTCTCAAATTTCGACTGAGGTGCCTGTAACAGTAAATCCAGCCTTACCCGGTGGCACTTACACTATTAATTCAGCCGTGGCTACGGGAGGAACAAATTTTCAAACATTTGCGGCAGCAGTAAGTGCTTTAAGTTGCGGCATATCAGGTCCTGTTATTTTTAATGTGGATGCTTTGAGTGGACCTTATACCGAGCAAATTACTATACCTGTTATTGGAGGAACTTCTGCAATAAATACGGTAACATTTAATGGAAACGGACGGACACTTCAATTTACACCGGTGACTGCAGCAAGGCATGTATTAAAACTTGACGGTGCAGATTTTATCACCATCAATAATCTTTTAATAAAAGGATTAGCAACAGACTTTGACTGGGGGGTTCACGTTATGAACGGTGCCGATAATAATACTATCAGTAATTGTACGATTGATTTAAATGCAAATACCAGCACTACTCAAAGTAACAGTGCAGGTATTGTAGCGAGTAACTCAACAACAAGTGTTATTACAGTGGGTAATAATGCCAGCAACCTTACCATAACGGGCTGTACAATTAAAGGTGCATATACAGGTGTAATTTTATATGGCAATACGGGCAGTATTAATGGTGTTAATAATGTTATTTCAAACAATATCATCCAGGATTTTTATTCAATAGGTATTGAGTTAAACAATAATGACGGTGCATTGGTGCAGGGTAATAATATTCATCGCACTAACAGGGTTATAGTGACAACCTTTGAGGGTATTGAATTAGGAACTACAAATAAGAATGTGCTGGTTAATGCTAATCGCATTCATGACACACATAACTCTGCTACAACACAATCAGGAACTGCTTATGGGGTATTTCTGAGCAGTTGTGATGCTACTGCAGGAAGCGAAAACCGTGTGACAAACAATCTTATTTATAATTTCAACAGTGCAACAGGTATTCAGTATGGACTCTACAATGTAGGTTCTGATGGAGTTTTTTATTATCACAATACTGTTGTATTAGATAACACAGCATCAACTGCAGGGGCAACTTACGCTTTTCACCAGACTACACTTGCGTCTAATATACAGGTTAGGAACAATTTACTTTATGTAACAAGGGGAGGAACAGGTGCAAAGAATTGTTTGCGATTTGCTACCACTACCTCAACAATAATCTGCAACAGAAATATTCTGTATATTAATGCTGTGGGAGGTACAAGCGGCATTGGTTTTTACAGTACTAATTTTATAACACTGCTTAATTGGCAAGGTGCAAACAGTAGTATTTATGACCAGCAAAGTATAAGTTCTAATCCGGTGTTTGTTTCACCGGGTACAGGAAATTACACACCATCATCAATTGTTGTTGATAATGCTGGAGACAGTGCCGGTGTTGCTACTGATATACTTGGGGCAATAAGAAGTGTAACAACACCGGATGCAGGAGCTTATGAATTCACAATATCAGCAGGTGTTAACATAGGGGCATTTGCATTGGTAACACCACTCGCTACAGGTTGTTATTCTGATGTTCAATCAGTTGTCATACAGGTAAAGAACTATGGAAGCGCAGTTGATTTTTCAGTTGACCCGGCTACAGTTACCTGTAATGTAACAGGTACAACCACGGCAACATTAACAGGCACCTTAACGGGAGTGTTAGGTGTTAATCAAACAGTGGATGTAACGCTGACCGGCACATTTGATATGAGTGTAAACGGACCCTATACATTTAATGCTTTCACAACATGCGGTAGCGATGGTGATGCAAACAACGATACAATGGCATCAGAATTACGCACAAGGGTAGCGGTTGTAGCCGGTACAGTTACTGCAAATCTTACACAGCTCTGCGTTTCGGGTGCTCCGGTTTTAACTCTTGCAGGTAATTCAGGCGGCAGTGTTCAGTGGCAGGAATCAACCACAAGTGTAACAGGGCCATGGAATAATGTTGGAACGGGTACCAATACTTATGCGCCTGGAACTATAACAGTTACTACTTATTATCGTGCTTTAGGTATATGTCTTACCGATACACAAACTACCAATGTTGTAACAGTTAATGTAAACACTCCTTCAATAGTGAGTAAAAAAGATTCAAGCCGCTGCGGACCGGGAACAGTAATCCTGGAAGCAACAGGTTCGAGCGGCACAACGGTTAACTGGTATGCCGCACCCGCAGGCGGTGCGCCTTTAGGAACAGGCAGTCCATTTACAACACCAGGTATATCCACAACAACCAATTTTTATGCAGCAGCGTCATCAGGTGGGTTTTCAACTAATGTCGGCTTGACGTCTGCTATAACCGCAACTTCTACCGGTGTAGGCACAACAAACTTTGGGCTTGTATTTGATGCACTTTCTGCATTTACATTAAATTCTGTGAAGGTTTATCCCGTGAGTGCAACCAATGCATCGGGCACTATAACAATTGATGTAGTAAATGGTTCAGGTACAATAATGCATACTGCAACTGTAAATGTTACAGGTAGCCCTTCTGGTTCAGTGATACCTCAAACTGTTAATTTAAATTTCAATATTCTACCGGGTACCAATTACAAGCTACGTCCCGGAAGTTTTACGGGAATTTCAAGCTTACTATTTGAACCTTCTGCAGGCGCACCGGGAGGTAACTATGGATATCCTTTTGTAGTTGCAGGTGTAGTATCTATCAATACAAGCACGCTGACAGCTCCTCCAACCAATACTGCAAGGAACGACTTGTATTATTATTTCTATAACTGGTCGATAAGCACAGGATGCGAAAGTGCCCGCACTTTAGTAACTGCTACTATAAATACTCCACCTCCAATCAATGTAACTTCTGCTGACCCCGGTATATGCGGTGGAAATTCTACAACGGTTAGTGTAAGCAGTCCCAATCCTAATTTTTCTTATTCATGGACCTCAATTCCTTCCGGATTTACTGCCACAGGTGCCGGTCCTCATCTAATAACTCCAGCAGTAACTACAACATATTCTGTAACTGCAATTGATACAAGTGGTGGCCCTTCTAATGGCTGTTCAAATGGCGGCTCTGTTACAGTGGTAGCTGTAGGAGCTTTAACTGCAGGCACTGCTTCTTCAGAGCAATCTACTTATTGTATTTCAGG
Organism: Bacteroidia bacterium; assembly: GCA_039931675.1. GTDB lineage: Bacteria > Bacteroidota > Bacteroidia > AKYH767-A > OLB10 > JAEUTH01. Next base: position 25,596 of record JBDTRM010000127.1, read on the forward strand.
CACGCCTACACTTACATTAACAGGTTCGGCAGGAGCTATACAATGGCAACAATCAACAACGAGTATATCAGGTCCCTGGACAAACATTGGAACAGGTGCAACAACTTATATTCCGCCTTCGGCACTTACGCAAACAACATATTTTCAGGCAGTAGTAAGTTGCCAAAGTGATTCTCTTATCTCTAACGTGGTTACTGTTACGGTAAATAACCCGCAGGTTTTAACTGCAAAAGATTCAGTCCGTTGCGGTTTAGGTACTGTTACTTTAGAAGCTACTGCAAATCCCGGTTCAACTATTAATTGGTTTACAAACTCCACAGGTGGCACTTCTTTAGGTTCAGGCTCACCATTTATAACACCGTTAATTACCACAACCACTACTTTTTTTGTAGAGGCTTCAGTAGGTGGTGGCGGTGCCGATTCAGTAGCTATTCCTATAGCCAGCGGAACCACTACCGGAGTTTATCATCACATGTTCTTAGTTAATTCGCCAACAGGAATGACCTTGACTGGTTTTGGTATAAAATGTAATAACACAGTAGGAACATTAACAGCCTGGGATATTTACTACCGGCCTGACAATTATCAACTTGTTCCGGGTTCGAATCTTTCATCAACAGGTTGGATACTACTTGCATCAGTAACCAATGTTCCTTCTGTTGGGGCTACTGATTATACCTATTTAACATTGGGATTGAGTCTTGCTATTCCTCCCGGTTCAACATATTCATTTTATGTTGCGCCTGTTGGCACTGCCACGCATCAATATGCAACTAATGCCGCAGGCACCACTGTTATATCTAATGCAAACGCCAGCATTATAGCAGGTCACAGGGGGAGCACCTTATTTAATTGCAATACTACAGCCGGTATGGCGGTAGTTAAATTAAAATACACATTAGGATGCGCAGGCTCCCGTACTGCTGTATTGGCAACTGTTACACCTGCACCTCCGTTAAGCATTACAGCAGGCAGCACTACACTTTGCCAGGGAACTTCTACAACACTTGCAGTAGGAACAGGACTGTCCGATTATACTGATTTCGGTTGGTCACCCGCTACAGGCTTAAGTGCTACTACCGGTTCAAGTGTTACTGCTACACCATTAGTTACAACCAAATATTATCTTGGTGCATTAAACAGTTCGAGTGGCTGTCAGAATGTTGATTCTGTTACCATTGTTGTTAATGCGGTTAATCTTAACCTGCTGGTTGATAATCCGCTTGTTTGCGGTAATGCTTCGGCACAATTAAACGCAAGTGTTGGTGCTGGAACTTTCACTTATGCATGGACACCATCAACGGGACTTTCATCAACATCAATTGCAAATCCTACATCTTCAATTTTAACTCCTTCACAGACCTATACGGTATTAGTTACTGATGTAAGCACAAGCTGTACAAAATCGGGAACTGTTTCAATATACAGGTCTGATCCGGTGCTTCTTACTTCTTTCGGTGACCAGCGTTGCGGACCCGGATTAGTTTCATTAACAGCTTCAGGCACACCCGGACTGATTAATTGGTGGAGTGCCCCAACCGGTGGCACATTGCTGAATACAGGGTCGCCTTATACTCCGAATGTGAGCAGCACTACTACTTATTATGCAGCAATAAAAGATATTATCCCTCAAACTCCTGTATCAACTGGGTTTGCCGGAGCAACTATAGCCACAGATCCCAATGCAGCAGGAAATATGTTTAATGTGATAGCAATCCATGATGTAACCATTACCGGTTTTGATATTCATCTTAATAACAATGGTACATTAGCTCCATCTAATATAAGTGTTTATTATAAAGCAGGAACTTATATTGGATTTAATAACAATGCCGGGGCATGGACACTTGCCGGATCTGTAACCGGTTTGACTTCTTCCGGTAACGGTGTTGCGACAAACCTGCCTTTAACGCTCGCTATAAATATCCCTGCCGGTCAAACTTATGGTATATATATAGTGGTAACTAATCTCGGGGTTTCTAATTCTCTCAGATACCTTAGCAGTGCAAACTCACCTGCCGAAGGAGCAGTGGCTGCATCAGATTATAATGTGCAGGTAACTTCGGGTACGGTGAGCTTTGGTCCTTTTACAGGAGTACCGGCAGCACCTATTAACCGAATGTGGAATGGAAATGTGAAATACAGCATTGGTTGTGAAAGTGCACGTACTGCTGTTACCGCAATAGTAACCACGCCACCTCCAATAAATATCACCGGCAATTCTTCTATTTGTTTCGGCAGCAGTACAACACTTAATGTTACAAGTCCTAATGATCCGAATAATAAATATACCTGGAATCCGGGTGGTTTTACGGGTAGCTCAATTACGGTATCCCCTGCATCAAATACTACCTATACGGTAAGTGTTATTGATACTACATCCGGTGGTCCCAATTCAGGTTGTTCTAATATTGGAACATTTGCTGTGACAGTAAAAAGCTTACCTTCAATTACTAATATTCAGGCTTCGCCAAACTCAATTTGCGGTGGCGCTGCACTTGTTACACTTACGGCACTTACAGGATCTGCTACTCCCGGCTTTGGTAATATCGGAACTCAAACAACTACTATTAGCGGAAATACAGGTAACCCCTACCGTTCGGGAAATGTTATAGGCAATGAAATTCATACGCAATTACTCGTTTTGGCAAGTGAATTAACTGCGGCCGGGCTTACTGGTGGTAATATTACCAGTTTAGGTTTTACAACCACTACCGCGGCAGGCACCGTTATTAACTTTAGCATTGAAATGGGACATACCGGACTAAGTGTGCTAACTACAAGTTATGTTACTACCCCAATGACAACTGTGTTTACTCAAGCCAGTTTTGCAGCTGTTGTAGGATTAAACACACATACGTTTAGTACTCCATTTGCATGGGATGGAGTATCTAACGTTATTGTTGATGTTTGTCAAACAAATTCAGTTCTCGGAACCACTACGGTAGCCGCATACACACCAGGTTATAGTTCTAATTTGGCAAATGCCATTGTGGGAGGCTGCTCTGCAGCTACCGGTACATTAGTAACTACAAAGCCTATTATGCGATTTGGCGGTTTAGTTGGTGGAGGTGCCGGTGCAGGCACATATAACTGGCAATGGGGCCCTGGTCCGTTGCCCCCAGGAAATATAGTAACAACTACACCTTTGGTTAATACTACCTATACAGTAACAGCTACCGACCCGGCAACAGGATGCACCAACTCAAGCTCCATATCAGTTATTGTAACACCAACTCCCAAACCTTATATTGTGGAAGGTGATACCATATTGTGCTCAAATGATCCGGGCTTTTATATTCATGTAAAAGATTCGGGAACATATTCAGGCGGCTATCCTGGAGGAACAACATTTGAATTTGTGGGATTAACAGTGCCAAGCAACACTGACGACAGTACATTCATAAGCAGTTCAACAATAACTGCGGTAATAGTGACCTTGCCTGCCTTTATGGGAGGTTGTACAACTACAACAGATTTACGGACAATTGATTTTGGAAGCGTACAGGCAGCCCAGGTTGCATTGACAACTGACAGTGTAAAATGTTTTGGAGAAGCATCTGGTAATGCAATTGCAAATATCGTTTTCGGAGGCACGGGTAATTACCATTGGAAATGGTATGATTCAGGTTACAATAATGTGCTTCGCGATGTAACCACGTCATCACCTACCGATTCATTAAAAGGAGTTCCGCAAGGAATGTATATAGTAGTGTTGACAGATCATCAGGGTACTACACAAGGGCCATATTGTTCGGTAACAGATAGCGTATATGTTGGACAGCCTGATGCACCATTAGCATCAAATGAAAACACTTTGAATCATGTTAATGTACTTTGTAATGGTGCGCTGACTGGCGCAATTGATATAAATGTAACAGGAGGAACACCATCATACTCTTATAACTGGAGCAATGGTACCTCATCACAGGACCTTACAGCAACCGGGGCCGGAACTTACACCTGCATCATTACTGACTCTCGGGGATGTACAGCCACAATAAGTGTTACCATAACGCAACTAACGGCTATTGTGATCAATTGTTCGTCAACAAATGCAATTTGCTTTAATGCAAACAATGGCACGGTAAGCGTTAGCGCGAGTGGAGGAACACCGGGCTATTCTTACTTATGGTCAAATGGAATAACAGTTGCATCGCAAGGCTCGCTTGCACCGGGTACCTATACGGTAATAGTTACAGATGCAAATGGTTGTACAAAAACATGCTCATCAACTGTTACACAACCTGCACTTTTAGTTCCTGTCATAAGCGGCAGCACAGCAATTTGCGCAGGCAGTTCTAAAATCTTAAATGCAGGAGCAGGATATACGGCTTACAATTGGTCAACAGGAGCAACCACGCAAACCATTTCAGTGAGCACAGCAGGAACCTTTAGTGTAACAGTTACGAATGCAAGCGGCTGCACAGGTTCTGCATCTGTTACAACAGTTGTTAACCCGCTTCCTACGCCATCAATAACCGGAGCAAGCACAGTATGTACTGTAAGTACAACAGTAATCTCTGCAAATGCCGGTTACAATGCATACAATTGGTCAAACGGGGCCACCACGCAATCCGCTACAGTTGGAGGAGGAACCTATACGGTAATAGTTACCAATGCAAATGGCTGCACAGGAACTGCAAGTAAAACAATTACTGTTACTGCTTCTGTTCCCGCACAACCGGGTATCATAACCGGACAAAAAATTGTTTGTAAAAACAGTAATGAAACGTACAGTATAGCCGCTGTACCTGGTGCAACGTCTTATACGTGGACAGCAACCTCAGGAGCAACAGTAAACACCGGACAGGGTTCAACCACGGCTGTCATTAACTTCTCAAACACTGCTACCAATGCAAGTATCACTGTAGTTGCCAATAATGTATGCGGTTCAAGCATTGTACGTGCTTTGGCTTATGTTGTAACCACGGCCATACCCGGACAGCCTGTTACTATTAATGGTTCGCTTTATGGCCTTTGCAATCAAACTAACGTGGCTTATAATTGCCCGGTAGTAGCCAATGCAACTTCATACTTGTGGGCCGTACCGGCCGGAGTTACTATACTTACAGGTCAGGGCACCAATGCTATTACAGTTAAATATTCTTCAACGTTTACTAACACCGGTACTTTATCAGTTGCAGCAGTAAACGGTTGCGGCAACAGCCTGGCTCAATCGAAAACTGTAAATGCTAAACCACAGCAGCCTGTAATTTCAGGATTAAACTGGGCATGCAAAGGACAACCGGGCTTAAACTATTCAGTAGCGCCTGTGGCCGGGGCAACATCATACACCTGGTCAATAGTTGCCGGAAGCACATTAGTAAGTGGACAGGGCACAACTGCAATAGTTGTAAACTGGGGTCAAATAAATGGTGTAATTAAATGCAAAGCTAATAATGCCTGTGGAAGCAGTAGTCTTCCAGGACAATTATCGGTATCGTTTACTTGCAAAGAAGCCGGAACAATGGAAGATTTTTCAGAATTGAACATCTATCCTAACCCTGCAACAATATCGGCCGAAATACAATTTGACGGATTTGCGGAAGGCAAAGGTCGTTTAGAGGTTTATGATTTAATTGGCCAACAGGTACTTCGAAAAGATTTGGCGATAGTTACTGGCAACAATCAATATAAACTTGACTTGTCAAATTTTGCCAAAGGAGCCTATACGGTAAAAGTGATTTATAATGGTCTTACCCGCAATTCTAAATTGATTGTTCAGTAAATAGAAAACGAAGAAAGGAGATTTTGTAATTGAGGTTTTTCAATTACCCATAAATAACTTTTTGACGAAATTAATTATTCCGATTCTTTCAAAAAAAGCCGCCCATTTGGCGGCTTTTTTTGTGCTTTAGGCAAAGCAGACGAAAAGTTTAAAAAAATAATTTGGAAATTCAAATTATTTTTTGTTTGCTTTGTAACACATTACCCTTATTAATCATTACCCTTAATAATTTATTATCCTTATTAATCATTACCCTTGTTATTCAACATATTGTTGCTTTTCATTTTAGCTGAGACCCGTAGTTAGATAGTGACTTTTTGAACTGTTAGTTTGAAATTACTTTGTTGTTTTTTTTAATCAAGATCAAGGAATGTACTATAACCTGCATTCCATTTTCGTAGAAATAAACTCAATAACTCATATTTAAAAACTCTACAATTATGAAAAAAACCCTTTACATTTTCGTGCTCTTATTAATTGCTTCGCTTAGTGCTTATGCACAGCCACAGTATTATGATTCATCATTAGTGGCAGGTTCCAATGCATTCCCGTGGGCTGTTACCACTGGAAAATTAACACAGTTCCTCATTGGTCCCGGTGAATTTGACGAACCAACTCCTGCACCCGCAGGCAGTAATATTACTACAATATGGTTTCAGCCGGCAACCACCACAGGCGCTGCAGCAGTTTATAATACTCTAACCATAAAGATGGGTCAAACATCAATTACGACTTTGCCCACGGGGGTGCTATACACCGGACCAATGACAACGGTTTATACTGCACCCTCCACAACGCTGGGGCCCACTACTGCGGGTGTATTCTTCAGCGTGGTACTTCAAACCCCGTTTCTGTATGATCCCTCCCAAAGCATAATTGTTGAGGTCTCCAATTGCGGTTTTACCGGAACAGGAATTCAGCAGGCGCAAACCACGCCTGTTGCGGGTATTTTCAGAAGAACTAATTCTACTCCTTCATCATGTGGTGTTTTTCCATTCACTCAACAGGATGCACTACGTGGACATCTTGGCCTCACGCTTGTTTCAGCGGGTCCATGTACCGATCCTCCAACTGCCGGAACTTCCACAGCAATCCCCTCCACTGTTTGTAATGCTGCTGCTGCTACTTTAAACCTTACCGGAAACTCAGTAGGTACAGGACAAACATATCAATGGTTTAGCTCAACTTTAATAGGGGGGCCATACTCTACTGCGGTGAGTGGTTTACTCTCTTCGCCTAATTTTGTGATTAATCCTGTAGCGACATTATTTTATAGGTGTTATGTTACATGTGGAGCAAATACCGATAGTTCCACAGCCATTTTGGTTACTGTAAATCCTGCCTTTCCGGGAGGAACCTATACTATAAATAATACGCTTGCGACAGGCGGAGGAAATTACAATTC
>JBDTRM010000128.1:0-10990 GCA_039931675.1 Bacteroidia bacterium
GCCTGTTACAGTGAACTGAATTAAGTTATCTGCATCGAGAACAAGATTTCCTGCGGCATCAGTAACCTTTACCGTAATGTAAGATAGGTCTGTGCCATCTGCGTTGATTTTATTTCTGTCGGCACTCAAAATAATTTTTGCGGGTTTTCCTGCTGTTTTTATTTCATCGGTCATTACTACCTTTCTGTCTTTTCGTGATACAACTTTTAATGTACCTGGTTTAAAATCTACTTTCCACATCACATGCAAATCGTCTCCCCGTTTTTTCCGTTTGCCAAGCGATTTATCATTCAGAAATAATTCGACCTGGTCGGCATTGTTATAATATGCCCACACATCAATGGTCTCTCCTTCTTTCCAGTTCCAATGCGGAAAAATGTGCAGCACATTTTTAGTAGTCCACTCGCTTTGATAGAGCCAGAAAGCATCTTTAGGGAAACCGCACAAATCCATGATACCAAAATAAGAACTTCGCGCAGGCCACGGATAAGGCATTGGCTCACCGAGGTAATCAAATCCTGTCCATATAAATTGCCCTGAAAGGAAATCATATTTCTTAATCACCTTCAAAGTTTGCTCATGCGTTGAGCCCCATTGAGCACAACAATTATCATAAGCTGAACAAGTAAAATCAACATTCAATTTACTTGGTGTATCCCACATACGAATGGAGTCAGAAGGCATGTCATAATGCCCTCTCGTTGCAATTGCCGAAACAGTTTCAGAGCCAAGAAATTTTTTATCACCAGGGAAACGTTCATGAAAAGTTGCGTAATGCAGGTGGTCATAATTATAACCAATCAGGTCAACTGCATTTGATGCAAGAACGAAATTATTTGGCCACGGGTCGTTATTACCTTCGGCTATAGGGCGCGTGGTATCAAGGTTTCTGATTATGGCTGCAAGTTCTTTTGCAATGGTATCGCCTGTGCTATCAGTTTGTTCCAACACTTCGTTACCAATGCTCCATATAATTACACAGGGATGATTTCTGTCGCGAAGCACCATGTCTTCCAAATCACGTTTATGCCAGGCGTTAAAATCAAGATGATAATCGAAATCAATTTTCTGCTTTCTCCACACATCGAATGCTTCATCCATAACAAGGAAACCCATCTTGTCACAAAGCTCCAGCAACTCAGGCGCAGGAGGATTATGCGAAGTCCGTATGGCATTGCATCCCATGTCTTTTAAAATTTCTAACTGCCGCTGCAATGCACGTGTGTTAATGGCTGAACCAAGACAGCCTAAATCATGGTGATTGCAAACTCCGTTTATCTTCAACTGTTTTCCGTTCAGTGAAAATCCTTTGTCAGTATCAAATTTAAAATAGCGGATTCCGAATGTAGTCACATACTCATCAATTATTTTTTTATTGCTAACTACCTTTGTAACCGCTTTATATAAATATGGAGTATCAACCGACCACAAAGTCGGATTTGTAATGCGGAAGTCTTGCGCTATTTCGGTAATGGAATCTTTAAGCGAAATGTCTCCCGATAATTTTCTCATCATCTCCACTCCTTCCTTATTAAAAATAAAAGTATGGACAGAAATATTTTGTTGCTTGTCTGATGTGTTGTTTATTTTGATTTTCAGATTTACAGTTGCTTGCTGTGTATTTACTTCGGAAGTAGTAACGAATGTTCCCCAATGGTCAATGAAAATTTTATCGGTTGTAACGAGCCACACATTCCTGTAAATACCAGAGCCGGAATACCAGCGCGAGTTGGGTTGTTTTGAATTATCAACCTTTACTGCAATCACATTTTTCTGATTTCCAAATCTTACGTAAGGTGTGAGGTTATAACGAAATGAACTGTAACCGTAAGGTCGCATACCAAGATAGTGTCCGTTAATCCACACTTCGCTGTTATGATACACTCCATCAAAATCAATAAAAATATTTTTGTCCTTATCCGCTTCGGCAATAGTAAATGCTTTGCGATACCAACCAATACCGCCCGGCAATGCACCGCCCGAAGGGGTTGCAGGATTTTTTTCACTGAACGCTCCTTCAATGCTCCAGTCATGCGGAAGGTTTAATGTGCGCCAATGCTCATCATTAAAGTTTTCATCCTGCGCATTCATGGTATCAAGTCTGAACTTCCAGTCTTTATTAAAATTTATTGTGCTCCTTGTTTTTACTTGTGCCGAAATACTTCCGAAGAGAAACAGAATGGAGAGAGTGAGTGATGTAAATGTTTTCATTTTTGAGAAGTGTTTAGATTGTATAAGATTATATTAATTGTAAAGAATGTTCCGAAAAATAAACAAACATTTCTTATTCCTTTTCAATCAGCTCATCATCAATTTTATACACATCAATTTCTCCGATGAGTGGAGTTGCTTTTGCATCGGTTACATATATTCTAACTGTTACAACTGTTTGGACAGGAAAAGTTACAATGCGTTTGTGACCGATAGTAAATTTTTTGATTTCAAAAGTACCTCCATCTTCAGTGGTTATACGAATAGTAAAACTCCTTATGCGTTGTCCTAATTGAATTGGCTCTTGCAATACAATACAATTTAATGCAGTTGGTTTTTTAAATTTAATTTCGACATAATTGCTTTTATAATCATTGCCTAAAGAAATATAAGTTTTAAAATTATTATCAGTTAAGAGGTAATCATTTTTTGAAGGTTGAGCTGTTGTTAAAGTTGTTCCTGTTTGTTTTACAAGTGATGATTTAAAATTCTCATCACGTAGTTTTTTAAATCCAATTAAACTCAACGAATCATATTGAGTAAACAAACCATTTCTGTCAGCTGGTACATTCAACAAGAAGTTAGCTCCCCTTCCAACTGATTTTAAATAGAGGTTGAAAAGTTGTTCAGGCGTTTTTACTTTCCCATCTTCCTCTTCATGATAAAACCAACCGGGTCTTATACTTACATCACATTCAGCGGGTATCCAATTTTTTCCAAAAATATTCCCACTGTTTAACGTGTCTTGCGGTGGTCCGCCAGAACCTCTTGTAAAACCTGCTGTGTCTAACAAATTCCAATTGGGGTCTCCTGCAATTCCTTCTTCATTTCCCATCCAGCGTATATCTGGTCCGATATCACTAAACACTAAAGTGTTAGGGGCAATGCTTCGCATAGTTCTTTCGAATAGCTTAAAATCATAAACTTGTTTCTTCCCATTTGGTCCTTCACCGTTTGCACCATCCCACCAAAATTCAAACAGTGGTCCATACTTCTCTACAACTTCTTTCATCATGTTTACAAATACTTGATTGTATTCAGGAGTTCCGTACCTGGCATGATTTCGGTCCCACGGTGATAAATAAATTCCGAATTTTAAATTGTATTCTTTACACGCCTCACTCAATTCTTTTAATACATCCCCTTTACCATCTTTCCATTTACTTTGAGCAACTGTATGGTTGGAATATTTACTTGGCCACAAACAAAATCCATCATGATGTTTTGCTGTAATAATTATTCCTTTTGCACCCGCAGCTTTTGCAATTCTGCACCATTGACGGCAATCCAATTGTGTTGGATTAAAAACTTCTTCATGCTCAGTGCCTTTTCCCCATTCAAGATTTGTAAATGTATTAGGTCCGAAATGCACAAAGAAATAGTACTCTGTTTCAGCCCAGTTTAATTGCGTTGGAGTTGGTAACGGAGCGAGTGGTTTTATTGTTTGTCCGTTGAGTGAAAGTGAAAGTGAAAGGGTTTGAAGGAGAAAGACTTTTTTCATGATAGTGTGTTATTTATCGGGAGTTGGCGGGGATGCCAACCATAGATAGAATGTCAGGGTAGTTTTTACATGGTTGGCGTCCCCCGCCAACCTCCTAACGTTTTATGTAAACTCATTGCACCGCCTGCTGAATTGAGCAGCAGTAGATGGTTGGCGGGGACGCCAACCATGGATTGATTCTTGAAGCAATTTATTCCTCATGAAAAAACATTGATGCCGGAACAATTTTTTTATCTTGCTCATTAACTTTGTATTTCAATTTTAAAGATGCATCTCCACCAGCCTGTATATAAGCAACTTTGATTTTATGAAACCCTTTTTTCAAAGCAATTCCACCATCGCGTTCTACATCACCATGCAGTCCATTGTTATCAATTGTTTCATCATTGTCAATCCACAATTTACTTCCATCATCAGATGATAAATAAAAAGTATAAACAGCATCAGAAGGAACTCTGATATAGCCTTCATATTCTAATCCGAAATTTTCGCTACGTGTTGAATCGCCAATTGAAATAATATTTTTTACACCTGTTTTTACCGGATTAATATTTTTTAAATCATCAACAGAATCAGGATTAAGTAATTCGTAAGCAGCGTATTTCAATCCCGGTTTTACATTTGAAATTTTTGTTGCCGGGAGCCACGAGAACACTTTTAATTTTGCTACAACTGTTTTTCCCGGCAATACTGCTTTCTGAAAACAACGCGCTGAAAGTGTACAAGAACTATCTACAAAAAAGGGTTTTGAATATAGTTTTGAATTTTCATCTGGTTTTGATCCATCCAAAGTATAACGACATTCCAATCCGATATTATCAATTGAAACAAAAGGCTTCAAAGAATTTTTCGTATAACTGATTTCTACTTTTGGTTTGCTAGCAAATGCTCCAGTATCATTTATTTTAATAACATAAGCATAATCACTTTTTATTTTGTTCGGATCAAATTCAGGCAGTGTGATTAATACATCTTTATTTTTTTGTTGCCACGATAAAACTTGTTTCGTTTCTATTAATTCAATTTTTGTATCACTGCTCAAAGTAATATCCTGCAGTACAAATTTTTTATCTGAAGGCCACTTAGGCAGCAATGCATATAAATTATTTGTTGTCGGATTATAAGTGAAGAAACATTCTTTCACTGCATAACCGGGATCGGGATCAACGGTTAGTTTCAAAAGCAAATTACCACTTCCCGATTTTGGTTTATAATCTGTTTTTCCATTGCTCCATTGTGCAGATGTTCTCCATCGTACCGTATTGTAAATTGCTTCATTATTAATTTTCATCCAATCTCCCATAGCAAGTAAACGTTCTTCCATGATAGGTGGAATTTTTCCATGCTCATCGGGACCAATGTCTAAGAGGAAATTTCCTCCACGGCTTACTTTATCAATAAGGTTTAAAATTAATACCCGTGGAGAATTGTAATCCCACGAATCTTCTTCGCGGTTGTAACCATACGAAAAACCCATGCCCCGGCTTTCCTCCCAGCAATGATCTTCAAAATCCACATCTGGCTGATACTCTGGTGTATAAACTCCGCCATGTTTGAAGCGAATTCCATAGCCCCAGCGGTCATACGTAACTACCCGATCTTTTACAGGACTTTCATTATAAAGCCACGCTAAAAACTCTTTTGATTTCCATAGAGAATCACTTGCTTCCCAATCGCCATCAGTCCAGAAAACGTCCGGTCTATACGTAGTTATCAAATCTTTCATTTGCGGCCACTCATGTTCTGCAACGTATCTTGGTTTGTCTTTCAGCCACAAAGGATTAAACCATTCATACAATGAATAGTACATTCCCGTGTGAACACTTGTTTTGCGAATTGCCTTGAATAAGTCGCCTAACAAATCTCTGTGCGGACCTGCATCCACAGAGTTCCATGCAAAGCCCCATGTTTTGCTTGCTTCCTTGCTTGGCCAGTTTGCAAATCCATCATGATGCTTCGATGTAAGCACAACATATTTCGCTCCTGACTTTTCAATCACTTGTGCCCATTCATCAGGATTAAATAATTCGGCTTTGAACTGATCGGCAAGCTGATAGTAAGTCAAATCACCAAACTTCTTTTTATGAAATGCAATTCGCGCAGTATCTCCATTATTCAAACCGTATTGATACCACTCTGAATAATTGCCTTTTGTACACCAACCGGGAACAGCATAAACTCCCCAATGAATAAAGATTCCAAACTTTACATCTTTATACCATTGCGGAACCGGACGTGTATCTAACGATTCCCATGTGGGTTGATAGGTTTGGGCATGAAGCAAAGTGGTGATGCAAATTGCTAACGTGAATGCAAATGTTTTTTTATAAGCGTCAATAAAATAATTGGTCATAAATGTTGTGAATTAAATATTGGTTTTATATATTTCTTACTCTAATGTATTCACTCCTCTCACTTCAGCGCCCTCTTGTTGATGCAAATCAAAAACAATTATTTCATTTTTTCCTTTCTTTAGAAATGTTGCAGGGCAATATAAACGAAATTGAGGTCCTTTGTTCCAATATCTTCCGAGGTTGTGGCCATTAACCCATAGTACACCTTTTTTATAATTGTGCATATCGAGATAAGTATCTCCGGTTTCGTTCAAATCAAAGTTGCCTTTGAAAAATAATGGCGTGCCTGTTTTATTTTCAGAGAATGATTTATGAGTAAGTGAATCTTTTTGCTGAAGCGATGAAATAAATTTTTCATCCATCGGCAAAGAATACGTTTGCCAGTTAGTGAGCGTAATTCCATTTAATGTAACACGATCAGTAATGCCTTTTCTGTCTATAAGATATTGTGCAAAATTTATGCGACCCATCGCTTCAACAAAAATATCAAGAATAGGTTCTTTGTTGCTTGATTGCGGCAACTCAATATTCCATTTACCGCCATCCCGGTAAATTGTGTCAATAAATTTTCTATCCAAAAAAATCAAAGCGTAATCATGTGGTTCTGTGATGATGAGATTTCCGCCTTTGGGTCCGATTAATTTTGTTCGATACAAAATGAAACCACTTTTCTGATTGAAGTTTTCCATCGGTTCTGGTTGTGGCGTAATAAATGGTTTTGGTAAATTATTCCAGATGTCAGTAAATGGTTGTAATTTAATTGCAGGAATTTCCATTGAAGAAATTGGCGCAGGCACATCAGGCAGTTTGTAGGAAACATATTGAGCAATCAGATTGCGCAAAGCGAAATATTTATAAGTTGGATTTCCCTGCTCATTTATTGGCGCATCATAATCGTAACTTGTAACATCAGGTTGGTATTGCGTAGGACTGAAAGCATTGGCACCGGCAGTAAATCCGAAATTTGTACCACCATGTATTACATATAAGTTGAGAGACTTTTTATGCAATAATAAATATCGCATATCTCTTAGTAAGTCCGTTGTATCAGGTTTCTGCCATGCTTCGCCCCAATGTGTTAACCAGCCGGGATATAATTCAGAACAGAATGCAGGAACATTAGGGTTTTGCTTTTCGGCTTGCGCAAAATCATTGTCACTTACACCAGGGTCTAACCCGATTGCGCAACTATCCAAACTTCCTGACTCTAATAAATGAGGTGCCGGTCCATCGGCAGTATAAAACGGAACGCGAATATTATTTTGAATCCAAAGCTTTCTTAACACCTTTAAATATGTCTTATCGTTCGAATAACTTCCATATTCATTTTCAATCTGTACCATTAAAATTGGTCCTCCATTAATACATTGCAATGGAACAATTTCTTTGCTTAGGTGCGCAACATATCGCTTAACAGCAGCCATATACTGCGCATCCATACAACGTACTTTTATATCAGGAATTTTTAAAAGATAAGAAGGCAAACCTCCCCAATCCCGTTCACCACATACATAAGGACCGGGACGCAGCAACACCCACAAACCTTCTTCTTTGCATAAGCGAATGAACTCAGCTATGTTCCGGTTTTCAGTTTTGAAATCAAAAACTCCTGGTGATGATTCATGATAATTCCAGAATACATAAACTGCAATGGTATTACATCCCATTGCTTTGGCCATTTGAATGCGATGTTTCCAATATTGCTTCGGAATCCGTGCAGGATGCATTTCACCACTGATAAATTGAAATGGCTTTCCATCCAAAAGGAAATCATTTTTGTCCAACGAAAAAGTATGAACATCCTGTGCGTTCAGAAATTGAAATGAGAAAAATAAAAGAAACAGAAAAAAGACTTTCTTCATTTCAATGTGGTACCTAAAAAATAAATTTTCTCTTTACTGCAATGCAATTTTCTTGTATTCAACAGATTTCTGATTATTCACCTTTAGTATATAAATACCTTTAGCGCAATCAGTCATATCAAAAGTTGTTGCGCCTCCGTCCCAGTTGAATTGTTTTATAATCGCTCCTGTGAGGTTTAGAATTTCTACACTTGCATTAGTGTTGAACTTTTTACCTGTTGAAAGATTAAACACTCCTTTTGATGGATTAGGATACAAATTCAAATTAAAATGTGCTTCGATATTTTTTATTGCTGTTGGGGCAACGTTATAATTAGTTACCAATTCACCTGCTACATGAATGTTTGGATTCCCTGTATCAAAACAGTTTGAACATACAGTACCATTACAATTCGGATTAAATGCACTGCACAGATCAACGTAGTTTGGAGCAAATTCATACATGAGACTATCAACTGTTCCAAGCTGGGAAGCGAGATTAAACTGCCACAACATAGGTATTGAACCCGGACACCAACCTGCGCGTGGATTAGTCCAGGTGCCTGATTGCGGACTACAACCTGCAGGATTGGTAGTGCATGTTCTCCATAAATTCTGAGTAAAAGTATTTACACCATTTATTTTGAAATGATGCGTTGCATTATAAAACTCGGCAGCATTACCGGTGTTAAAGTTCCCCCAACCATGACCTGAAGACACTTCTCTTATGTAGGCAGTTTGAATAAGCGGATTGGTCAAATCAATCTGCCTGATCTCAACAGGCTGATAACCTGTTGTACTCGTAACATACTTCCCGAAAGGATAAATGCCATTCCACAAATATTCCATCCATGAATATTTATATTGCGGAGTGCCCGCATAATATTGAAGCGTAATGGTAACTTTTGACATTGCCGGAAATTGCACGGACACATCAATTTTGCCCTGTAATTGCGACACGAAATCTGTTACATCAATTGAATCCATGCATGCAACTCCGAAGGGCGTAATGTAACGTAACAACTGAACAAAATATCCATTCGCGCCTCTTATATTTACATCTGCTATAACATCATAAGCATTACATCCACCGGGAGGACATTGATAGTTTACATAAGCCGTTACTTTTGAATAAGTACCCGCAAAGCTTGGAAAAATAAGAGTCGTGTCTAACAACTGATTGGGGACATTAGCAAAGGTTAATGTATCTGTTATTTTAAAACTCATGGCAGGCGCTGCCGCAACAACCTGGAATGTTGTGCTTTGAGAAGCAGCTACATTTGCGGAGCTTGTTGCAGTAACATTAAGGGTATAGGTTCCATAGGAAGGTGGAGTCCAATACGCCCGATAGTACCCGTTGTCTGTTGGTGTGCCCGCAATATTCTGCCCGTTAACATTGAACACCACTTGCGAAACATTAAGTAATTCGGGATAATCAATTTTTGTGGCAGCAGATAAAAGTATAGCATCCAATTGGGGCGCACTTACAGAAGCATTATTCACCGGATTCTTAATATCCACATCGGGAATTACTGATAAAGGATCAACAACGTTTACCGTAACAGAAATATCGGCTGCGGCCACTACAGTTGCATTGCCGGGCTGATGTGCAGTAATTGTTACTGTACCTGCAGTTCCTGTAAGTGTTACAAGATTACCTGCAATAGTAGCTGGTCCTGTAATGGTATAATTAACGGGAAGCCCTTTGCTCGAAGTTGCATTTACCGTGAAGGGCGGATCTGTAGTAAGAAAATTAGATTGAAGATTGTCGAAAGTAAGATATTGATATAATAACCCTCCTGTATTAGGTGCGCTGATAATCACGTTGTCAAATGCTGAATAAGAACCAAGCGCCTGCAGGAAAAGTTTGGTCCACATTGCAGGATCTTTTCTATCACCTGAACCTGGCGTAAGACCAAGATTAAGATTCTGGACTTGCTGGATGTTAACATAGTTGCCTCCGGGTTTTTTTGCTGATAAACTTATTGAACCTGCTCCGCCATTTGCATCCAAATCAAGAAAAAAGCTATAATGATTCCAACCTATAAGGCTGTCATAAGTCATAACAATTTTAGTCCCATCAGGTTTTATAAAAACAGTATTGCCGGCACCTTGCTGGCTAAGGTAAATTCCAAAACCACCTTCATTGGCCTGGTAATTTACTACCTGTTCGATTCCGGGTATAATGAAGCCGTTATTATTGGCATCATAACCAAAACCAAAGAAAATTCCCCACCATGCAGTATAAATATCCACTTCTATTTGCATCACACCACCTGTAGAAAAATCAAACGGAAGTGCAGCCGTAGTTGTGCGGCTTGCAGTTCTGCCCCAGTTACCCCCACTGTGGTTATAAAAAATACCCAAGGTTGTATCGGGAGTGGACGCTGTACCGGTACCACCATCATAAGCAACAGAAAAATCATCCGTACCACCTGTGTTTAAAACAGTTGTCCAGCCATCCTGTCCATTCAAATTTCCTGATGTAAGGCTGTTGAAGTCATACAGATGCTGGATCAATTGTGCCTGTGAACGATTATTCATCGCAAGAGTACAAAAGCTAATGAGGGTAAGTAAGATTGTTTTTTTCATTGCATTAATATTTAAGTGTACTGAGTTTATTTTAAAAATCCGGTTCAAAAAATTTCAATTGAGCATAGAAGCTTATCATTTATATTGAACCTTGCAGCATTTCTTTTGTAGAAACGCTAGAAGGTAAATTAAGTTCAGAAAATTGAGTTTCTTATAATATTAAATTTGCCGTTTCCTTTAAATAGCAGGATATAACCAACTATATATACTACTGAACGATCAATTTCTTAACCTCAGTTTCTTTATCATTACTTATTTTAACAACATAAACTCCTTTAGGGCTATTTGAAAGATCGATGATAGTGCGATTGCCATTCCAGTCAAACTTCTTCACAGTATTACCTACCACATCAAAAACAGAAACTGTATAATTTTTACCTGCTTTGGTAACAGAGCTCAGATTGAAAACACCTTTTGAAGGATTAGGATAGATAACAAGGTCAACGTTATCAATTTCTTTTACAGCAAGAGCAGCAGGATCATCAAAAAAT
>JBDTRM010000129.1:0-1598 GCA_039931675.1 Bacteroidia bacterium
TCCACTCCTTATTAAAGTTTTTCTGCACATCGTAGAAAGTTGCATTTTTGTTTTTGCTCATTTCAGTCCATTTGGCATTCCTGCTGCTTTGACCGTTAACGTAAAAAGAACCAAGCATTACCAATATGAACGCTGTCATTTTACTGAATCCCAATAAAGTTGTGTTTAATGATGATTGTTTGCTCATAATTGAAAGGTTTTTAAGTGTGAAAACATTTGATTTTTATTAATGTGATTAAATTTTTCTTTCCGTAGGCTAAATACCCAAGCAAGTTAAAAGTTTGAATAAGCTGTGTTCCACGTGTTGAGTATAATTTGGCGTTTCAGCTTTAAGATGATAATTGTAGCACCGTACACCCATCAATAAGTTAAGAAGAAGTAATAGAGGGTTATGATGCTAAAGTAGAAATAGGTAATAATTCCCATCAAAAGTAATATCCTGTTTGAATTTTGCAAACATGCATTGGGCGAGTGCATGAATTAAAGTAATTATCACGTTTTCCACTTGCCCATTCGTTTTATTTTTTGGGAAGACAAGTTTGGATATTATTATAAGAGGTTGTCTCAATAATAAGACAACCTCTAATACAATCAATTATTTTTACTTTTTACTTCTGAATAACTAATTTTTGAATGGTCTTTTCTCCGTTGCATATAACCTGTACAAAGTAAACACCGTTTTGCAAAGCGCTTAAATCAATATCAACTTTATTGTCACCCTCGCTCAATTCACTTTCGGTTGACAATGCTGTGTGACCTAACATATCAATTATACTAATGCGTGAAGTTTGATTTGCGTCACTCGTTAAGCTTATTGTTAATTGATCATTAGCAGGGTTTGGGTATAAGCTTATATCGCCTGTGTGTTCAACATCAGCAACTATAGCATCATCTAACCTGTAATTTGTCGCACGGGTATTAACTTTTAAATGATAACACGAAGTTGCATTATACACACCACTATATCCATATACCTGCACATAATAAGTTGCACCGGTAGTGGCAGCATTATAAATAATGGTTTCGGCAGTGGTTCCACTATTATCCGAGATGGCTATCTGGGTTCCGGCTGTATTGAAAAGCTTAACATCATAATCAAACGGCAAAGTATTAAGAACTATTTTGATTTTTGGAGCGGCAGTTGTTGTTGTAAACGAATACCAATCTTTATCAGTTGCATTATTAATAACGGCATAGATAAGCGTATTAACTGCAATAGGTTTAGCGGCAGCCTTGCCTCCATTAGGTTCATAAGGATCAGGTGTCACACAACCAGTACCGCCAGTTGTAGTGGTAAAATGAGAATATGCAGAATATGTTCCACTTGTTCCGCTGCATACTGCTTTCACATGGTAATCGTAAACTGTGTTGGCAGATAATCCGCTTAATGCTTTCGAAGTAGTTGCCAGGTTTCCAACAGTAGTAAGCGCTCCGCCCGATACACGGTATTGCAATGTGTAAGTGGTAGCACCGCTAACAGCACCCCAGCTTAGGGTGGCCGATGTTGCGGTAATTGAAGTTGCCGTTAAACTACCCGGTATGCCGCAACCACCGCCAGATGTTGTGGTAAAATGAGAATATGCCGAATAAGTTCCTGA
>JBDTRM010000130.1:0-8302 GCA_039931675.1 Bacteroidia bacterium
TTTCGTAACCTGTTGATTTTCTTTGCCTTAACCGTTTTTATTAGCGAAGTCAGGAGGTAGCATGCACTTCATTTGAAGAAAGATGTTTCTTCCGTCCCGACACATCGGATCGGAATCAACAGGACAGTTCGATAGTCAGGCAGATGCCGAATTAAATTCGCAATCGCTTTTTTGTCAGACACCTTTTTCGGGTGTCAGACAAATGTATAGGAACAACGAGGATTTGCGCGAGCCTTCATTCCTTAGGAAACCTGTTAATTGTTAGTAGGGATTTCATTCGTAGCAATTGAATAATTCTATCACCACTTTTTGAAAACAATCGCGACCATTTTCAGAAAAAACGAAATGTACAAGTACTAAATGTGTGTTGCTATTTCGTCACTGCAAAGGCATGCCAAGAAGCGTTGCGGTAGAGCTGGTAAGTGATTTGAAATTCTTATTCCAAATTCCTAAACGAAAATCTTTTTATCAGGTTTAAGTTCTTCTTGAATTTTTCAAGTTTAATTTCTCCTAAAGTTTTGAGTGAATCAGTTTTCATTTCGGCAACTAATTTGTCAAATGTGATTTTGTTCGCAGCATTGGAAATCGAAAGTGTTTGGAGGAAAATTCCAAAAGTAGTTGAGTCCTGTTCTGAATTTAGTTTGTCAAAGAATTCTTTTGCAGAATCAGTTAAACCAGTAATAACTGCCAATAAAATCATTGCGGCATAATAATGTTCCAACTCGTTATTATCTGAAAATTCAAACCTGGTGTGCGTTCTGATAATTCTGTATATATTAATATACCTTTTTACGGTTCGGGGAGTTTCGCCAATTATGAATGAAATGCCTTGCATAAAGTTTATTTCATCGCCAGTAACCTTTAACCGTTCCGTATTTACAATTACTTCTTGCTCGTTTCCTTTTTCATCCTTCTTTTCAATCTCTGTTTTTACATTTTGAGTTTCTTCTTTTCTTGTTTCAGCTTCGTATTGTAAATCCGCGACAGAAGTCTGTGAGTTTTCAGTTTTCAATGCTGGCTTTCCGATTTGTTCTGCAGCCTGAACTGATTGTTTATTCTTTTCTTCAATTGAAGTTTGAGTAACATCATTTGCGAGGTTTTTATCTTCAGTAGATTTACCAGAATCAGCTTCAATTTTTATTTCTTTAACAAACTGAGCTTTAATTAATTTGTCTTTTCCATCATCGTCAATAGGCTTTAAAACAAAAGGGACCTGGAATATTTTTTCAAGATAATCGTAACTAGTTGCAGGCTTGCCATTTAATAGTGCTACTGTATTTGGATCGTGACCATTATTATTATTCTCATTAAATAAAAGGTCCTTGTATTTTAAGGTAAGCGCATTATGCATCCACCGTGGGTCAACACCTACTACTACCACAAACAATGGAAAAGCAAGCAACAGATGTATTGCTTCAAGAACTTTTACTACAATAGAAACATCACAACGGTCTAAATCATCAATATAAAGAATGATGCGGTCAATTTCAAAAACATTTTCAACAGCAAGCTGCTTTGTTTCATCCAGTTTCTTTGCCTCATACTGTTGCTTTAATAAGAAGTCGAACTGTTCAAAATCTTTCCTTATCCACGAAATAATTCCAAGACTATTAATATAGCGGCTATCTGTAATCCGACTTTCGATAAACTGTACAATCTTTCTTCCCGAAATAATATTTTTTAACTCAAACTCTACTTCATTTCTCTTTACCTCTAATGCTTCCAGCTTTTGTTTTAATTCATTTTGAAAATTTTGTGCGCCTTCAATTTTACTTTGAATTTCATCCCTTTTGCTATTGACCTTGTTCAATTCTTTTTCTTCTAACTCATCTGTCTTCTCCTTTAGTTCTTTAAGTTTTGTATAAGCAAGATTGATTCTGCTGAATGCAGGCTTAAAATATATAACTGCCTGTGAGAGAAATATCGTAAACGGAACAATTAAAAGTTTTAATCTTCCGAATACCTCTTTAAAGAAATCAACATGATAAACCAGCCAGCTCGACCCTGCAAAAAAAATAAATCCAACTAATAATGCTTTCCATAGATTTCCATTACGGAATGAATAAATCAGTTTGAAACTCTGTATTAATTTTCCTGCATTAGAATCAAGTTCATCAATGTTGGATTTAATTTGACTTAACTCGTTAATTCTTAAAAAATCGAATTCATGTTGCAAATTATCAACATCATCTTTTACGGTCTTACTTTGAAAAATTGCTTTTGCAATATCAAAGAAGCTCAGTTCTTTAAGGTGTGATGCATGTTTTTTAATTTCAATATTGACCTGCTCTTGTTTTGATTTTAAATCCTTTATTTCTTCAACTACTTTTTGAAGTTTTTGATTGGTATCATCAATAAGCTCTTTGGAAGAATTCAAATTATTAAAAAGTGTTTCTAATTTTTGGGGGTCATTTCTTTTTCCATACACATCAAGGTCTTCAAAAATTTTGGTGATTAAACTTGCCCACAAATTTGAATCGGAATAGTGCCATGAATTAAAATTTATTTGAACTACTTCTTTACAAAAAGTGGGTTCATACTTTTTATTTTCTTTTACAGCTATTTCTGTTTTTTCCTTTTCCATTTCTGCTAAATCACCAATGCGCTTTTGAAGCTTATTCATAAAAAAACTTTTGCCGCTGCCCCAGTTGCCGAAAAGACCAACTGCTAAAGGAGGCTTCACTTCCTTATAAGCAATGATTGAAGCAAGCGCATTAATATCACTTTCAAAATCGAGCTCGTCCTTAATGAGAGCAGAGGGACTATCAGTAAAGATTTCTGATAATGAGGACGGATTAAAACGTTCTCCAATAAAGCCCTTAATACTTAACTGAATAATTTTATCATATTCCTCCTTGCTTATACATGTTATTCCTTCATAATCTTTATCTTTTTGAAACAAGTTTTGCTCACTAAGCGAGGGTATTTCATTAATAAGTTTTTCTACAGTAACCTGGAACTTGAAAATATCATCACATAATAATTTTAAACCTTCTTCAGGAAGTTCATTAGCTTCAATATTTTCAGGTTTTATCAATAGCGGAATATTATCAACAGGCCAATATATCAATGGAAGTATTCTAATTTCAGGAGTTGTTATTCTGTCTAAATATGTTTTCAAAAATCTATCCCATTCAGCTTCTCTGTAATCATATAAATTATTTTCTTTAGAAGACGGGGGAAACAACGACATGAATTGCTCAAAACCAATGCGCACTATTAAATAGTTCGTTTTCAAAATTCCGTTTCTAATATCTTGGTTTACTAAAAATTCGTAATTAAAATTCCTTTTTACATTTTCATTAGATTTTGTTTCTTCCTGATTTTGACTTGGTGGTTCATTTTGTTGATTTAAGGAATTTGAATCAACATCTTTTTTTTTAGGATAGATTTTCGGTAATTTATTCGTTTTTATAAAATTATAAGTTGTTTCATCTACTTCGCCTGTCGGAGGTAATTTAAATGCTGCCTGAAAGCTAACTACTGATGCGTGAGTTGAACGACCATAAATACCATCAATTTTTGATGCAAAAAAACCAAGGTCTTTCAGTATTGTTTGTATTTCCTTTACTCTTTCTCCCTGTGAATTTTGTTTTAGAATATTAAATGAATCAGTGTTTTTTTCATCATTCCCGTCATCATTTGAATTGCCAATTCCCGATCTGTTAATTCCCTCTATAATTTTTTTGACAACTTCTTCAATTTTTAGTTTATCAATTTCCAAATACATCAAATCTCCAATTATATATGGTACTTCAACACCCCCAATTACCAGAGGAATCAGAAACTTTTTATTGTTATCAAAATATGACCTTGCGAACCCAATTTCACTATTTACATGCTGAGATTTAATACTATTTGGAGTTATAAAGACTACAATGCCATCAGCGTCCTCAATACCCTTCATTAATGCCTTTTGCATGTTCTGACCTGTTTCAACCAGGTTCTCGTCCATGAGTATTTCATGACCGCTAGACTTTAATAATTTTATATATTGTAAAACAAAGTTTTTGTCTTTGTAGCTATATGAAATGAAGATTTTGGCCATGGTTTTACTTTTTTATTTAATTAAAATCAAAATCACTTTTATTGATTAAGTCCATTTATTAAACCCTCACATGTCCATTCATCAATATCGACAATAGCCAACCGGGGAGGGAGGTGAGGGTTTGTATTTTCTAATTCTAGGATAAGGTCACCAATCAGGGAATTTTAATATTGCAATCAGTTCTTTTGCATCATCATCTCTCTCGCATTCGCTTCGGCTGATTGGGAGTATTTATCACCCCCGATCATTTTTGCAATTTCAACGATGCGTTCTTCTTCTTTCAGTTCTTTAATTTTAGTGGTGGTTAAATTATTTTGCAATTGCTTGTAAACAAAAAGATGTGAGTTACCTTTCGCAGCTATCTGTGGTAAATGTGTAATGGCAATTACCTGGTGTTCTCTCGCAATCTGCGCCATCATCTTCCCCACTTTTAATGCAACCTCGCCCGAAACTCCTGTATCAATTTCGTCAAAGATCATCGTGGGCATTTGCAATACTTCGGCAGTTAATGCTTTTAAACATAGCATCACCCTGCTCAGTTCACCGCCCGATGCTACCTTGCTTATTGATTTAAAATCGTGACCCTTGTTGGCAGAAAACAAAAACTGTATTTCGTCAATTCCATTGCTATGAAAATTTTCTTTATCGGTTTGCAATTCTATTTTCAAACGTGCATCCGGCATGGCTAATTCTTTCAGCAAAATTTGCAACTTGCTTTCTATTGAAGGAATAACTTTTGCGCGCTGTTCTGAAAGCTGAACAGCAGCATTTTGCAATGTTGTTTTCTCTTTAGTAACTAACTGTTGTTGCTTTTCAATCTGTGCATCTAATGATGAAATGCTATCCACTTCTTCAGCAAGTTTGTTGTGCAACGTTATCAGTTCATCAATTGTTTGCAACTGGTGTTTCTTCTGCAATTTGTAAATGAGATTTAAACGTTCATTTAAAAAGTCAATGCGGTCTGCATCAAAATTTATTTCCTGTTCGGCATTTTCAATTTCATTCGTGATGTCTTTCAATTCAATGTGACATGACTCCACGCGCTCAGCTAATTGTGCAAACTTATCATTGTACTTGCCAATGCTTTTGAGCGAAGCAACAATGGTTCGCATGTTGGTTAACAATCCATTTTCATTATTAAGATTTGCGTAAGCATTTACCAACTGCTGCTTAATTTCTTCTGCATTATTAAGCGTTTCTAATTCTTGTTCAGTCTTTTCCTGTTCGCCATACTGCAATGCCGCTGCATCTAATTCGGTTAACTGAAATTGCAAATAGTCGAGATTGTTTTTTGATACTTTTTCTTTTTCAACCAACTCATTCAATTGCTGAAAAGCATTTTTATAAACTGCATGTTGTTGCTGATAAGTTGAAATCTTTTTTTCATTTTTTGCGAAAGCATCCACTACATGCATTTGATAAGTGGCATCAATTAACGCAAGACTGTCGCGCTGCGAGTGAATGTCAACCAATTGCAAAGCAAGTTGTCTTAGCACATTCAGATTTACAGGAGTATCATTAATAAATGCGCGCGACTTGCCCTCGGCATTTATCTCTCTGCGTATAAAAGTGTGATCGGCATAATCCAATTCATTATCTGCAAAAAAATTATTGAGATCATATTCTTTTAAATCAAACTCTGCTTCTACAATGCATTTTTTCGATTTGTCTAAGAGTGCAGAAGTATCGGCCCTGCTGCCGAGGATCAAATTAAGCGCGCCTAACAATATAGATTTACCTGCACCTGTTTCACCGGTGATGATGACAAGCGCCTTGCTGAAATGAATGTCGAGTTCTTTTATTAATGCGTAATTATGAATAACGATACGTGAAAGCATGCGGCAAAAATAGAACTTAAACTAAGATTTATTGGATTATAAGATTTTAGGATTTCTCTTTTTCATATAATGCTTATGGTTGGTGTTTTTTTCACCAACCATTGTGCGAAATTGTCTGAACCAGGATTTATTGGATTGAAGGATTTTAGGATTTCTATTCAATCATTCAATCATTCAATCCTCTTTCAAATGTCTCTGCGCTGGTTTACTACTGCGGTAACCGCTATGAAAGCTACTGTGTAAAGAAGTGTTAGTCCAATGTCTTTGCTGCTTACATCGGTGTTCATGGTTTGGTTTATTAATTTGCCGATTGGGGCACTTATGAGATCTCGGATGTGATGCATGGGTAGATCAATATCAAATTTATAAGTTGCAATGGGTTCTATTGCGTAAGTGTAAAGCAAAAATATTCCGATGGTGATGGCTGCTCTCTTTAAGAGATTGGCAAGCATGAATGCAAAACTTATATAGCCAAGCATTTGTATGAAATAAATAAAAATGAGATTTGATTTTTGCCACACCATTGCATTTTCAGTGGTGTTTGAAAAGCTGTAACCTAAAATCAATGTCATTACTGTAATAAATAACGTTGAAGCGATGGTAATCAAGAGAATGGAAAACACTTTAGAAATGACCCATTCATTGCGTGTTAGTCCGTCAATAAGATTCTGGCGGATGGTGCGGTATTCATATTCATTGCAAACGGTAATGATGATGAGTATAGCTGGGATGATAAAAAATAATCCGGCAGCATAAGTCATGAAGTGCCAGATATCTGGAAAGTTAAAAATGCCGAATGTCGCAAAGTCAACTTTTACTGTTGATTGATCATTACCCTTTTGTGTTTGCGACATGAATTGAAAATGGTTCATACCATAAAGAACCAAAGCCATCAATCCGAAATATAAAATTGAGAGTACCCAAAAGGTGCGGTAGTTAAAGAGTTTTCGGAATTCTATTTTTAAGAGAGTGCTCATGTTTCGGTTTCATTTTTCAAGTGACTGAAGTCACTCGCTATTGATGTTTATTTGTTTGGGGAAAATAATTGATGTGTTTGCTGTCTAAAAGTCTGAACTAAGATTTATTGGATTAAAGAATTGTAGGATTTCTTATTTCTTCCGATACATCCGAATCCGTTATTCCCATATTCCCATATTCCCATATTCCCGTATTCCATCATTCCTTCCCTACTTCTGTGTTACTTCTAAAAAATAAGATTCTAAACTTTGCTTTTTAATTTGGAGGTGTGAGAGTATTACTCCGCTTTGATATAAATCTGAATTGATGCGCGCACCGGTTATGTTTTTATCGGTGAGTGTTGCTGTTATTTTTTTGCTTTGATTTTTCTTTGGTGCTGTGAGGTATGCAAGTTTTATCAATGCTTCCATTAATTTATTTTCATCGTCTGCTGCTAACTCTACAGATGCGTTTGCTGATAGCACATCGGCAACGGAACCAGTAAGTAATGTTTCACCGCGCTTTAATACTGCTACATGGGTACAAACTTTTTCTACTTCATCCAGCAAATGACTTGCGAGTAAAATTGTTGTGCCTTGCTGCGCAATTTTATTAATCAGTTCGCGCACATAAGCTATGCCCTGCGGATCGAGTCCGTTGGTGGGTTCATCTAACACCAAGACTTCGGGGTTATTGATTAATGCGCTTGCTATTGCAAGACGCTGCTTCATCCCAAGAGAAAAATTTTTGTATTGATCATTACGCCTGTCATACAAATCAACAAGCTGTAATACCTCATCTATACGATCATATTTTGTATGCTTAATATCAGCCGTAATTTTAAGATTGTTAACTGCTGATAAATAAGGATAGATATTCGGCTGCTCTAAGATAGCACCCACACGTAACAAAGCGGCTTTATTTAAAGGTTTACCAAACCATTCAAAACTTCCTGAAGTTGGTTTGATTACTCCAAGTGCAATTCCGAGGGTAGTAGTTTTGCCGCTGCCATTCGGACCTAAAATCCCAAACACACTTCCCTTTTCAATTTGCAATGAAAGGTTGCGTACAGCCTGTACGTTTCCATATTTTTTATTCAGGTTGTTAATCGTGAGTACATGCTCCATACGAGGTTGCGGAAATAAAATTTAAAGTTGGATTTTATTTTCGGGATAATGTTACAGAAAAAATAACAATTACATTCGCAAGCATAAACAAGAGGCAAGGAGCAAGGAGCAAAGGGCAAGGAACAAAAGTAACTCGGGATAGCATCCCGAGTTTGACAGGCAAAAGGCAAGAGGCAATTGGCAACAGGCAAGGATCAAGGGAACAGATAACAATACGTCAATATTCAATTCAAAAACATTAGAACAAATTATCAAATCATTTATATAACGGCAGATTCTGAAACAAGTTACTGATGAACCACATTGTTTTGGGTAGCAATTGTTAATCCTAA
>JBDTRM010000131.1:0-16637 GCA_039931675.1 Bacteroidia bacterium
AAGTGCATGAACGCACACAAAATTAATAGCGGTTGGCAAGAAATAGTCCGCATTGGAAACACACAAAAAATGATTACCACTTCGGGACAAAATACTTATGACAAAATCATCAGCATACGCAAATGCTCAGAGCCAAATCAAAAACTAAAACAATATTTTGAAATTCTAAAGGCAAAACACAAACCCTTCAGAAAATTAAAATCTGTAGTACACAAAACAACACCCGAAAAAAATAAAATGCCCATTTTAAAGCTCCTCACAGGCTAGTAGCTGCAAGTTGGGTTAAAAAAAAACTGTTCCGCAATATCGAAACGGCTTTTTTTAAACACTAATTCATCAACCGGCAAATTTTATTGCACAATCAATTTACAATTACGACTAAGTCCATTATAAATAACCTTTACCGTATAGGCTCCCTTCGGAAGCGATGAAAGATCGAGTTGATATTGATTATTACCGGTTATTATCGGTAA
Organism: Bacteroidia bacterium; assembly: GCA_039931675.1. Taxonomy (GTDB): domain Bacteria; phylum Bacteroidota; class Bacteroidia; order AKYH767-A; family OLB10; genus JAEUTH01. Next base: position 474 of record JBDTRM010000131.1, read on the forward strand.
ATCTTTTTGCAATACCTGCTGACCGATCAAATCATAAACAGATAATTGTCCTTTGCCATCGCTAAAGCCCTCAAAATCTATTGTTGCAGATGTTGATGCAGGATTTGGATAAAGGTTCATATCTGTAAATTCAAATGCTGAATTTTGTTGCTTGCAGGTAAATGAAACTGATAGTGATCCGTCAAGACTGCTTCCGCATGCATTGTTGGCTTTGCATTTTATCACACCATTTATTGCTCCCCAGTTTACTACTATTGAAGTGGTTCCCTGTCCACTTACTAATGTACTTCCGGGTACTATTGTCCATGTGTATGATGATGCCCCTGCAATAGGTGCTACTGAATAACTTACTCCTGTTTGTCCTTTGCAGGCGTAATTCAATCCTGAAATTACGGGTTGTTGCGGTTTTGCATTTATAGTTTTTGATGTTGCTGCACTAATGCCGCATCCACTCTGCGCTGCTACGGTAATGCTGCCTGAACCTGTAAATGTGCCAGTGAATTTAACTGTGATCGCATTTGTTCCCTGTCCGGTTAAAATTGTTACGCCTGTCGGAACAGTCCATAAATAAGAGGTTGCATTGGCAACAGCAGGGCAATTATAAGCTACATTAGTCAGGTTACAAAGTCCATACAGGGACCCATTAATGGTTGAGGGCTGAGCAGGAATTACTGAGCTTACTGTGTAAGAAAGTGTTCGCGGTGGGCTTGCTCCACATACATTACTTGCAACAACTGATATAGTTGACGACACTGCTGCATTGCTGAAATTAATTACCACTGTTGTTGAGCCTTGTCCTGTGCTTACTGATGCTCCTGATGTTGCAGTCCATGTATAGTTCGTTGCGCCCGTTACAGCTACTATGCTGTAGGCAGCATTGCTGTTTTTACAAACTGCTGTAGAACCTGTTATCACCCCGGGTTGTGGCAACACTGAATTGCTAACTGTAATTACTTTGCTTGCAGTTCCTGTACAACCATTTGCATTTGTAACCGTCACCGTATAGGTTCCGGCTGAAACAGTAACTGATTGTGTTGTTACTCCGGTTGACCAACTGTAGGCGGTGAAACCCGCTGTTGCACTTATTAAGGTAGTACCTGCAGCGCAAACTGTGCTTGCACCGGTTATCGTAGGCACCGGTTGCGGATTAACAATTGTTGTTACTGATACCGAACCTGTGCAACCATTAGCATTAGTAACAGTTACCGTAAAGGTTCCTGCTGTGCCTGCTGTAATTGTTTGTGTAGTTGCTCCCGTTGACCATGAATAGTTTGTGTATGGCGCTCCTGCATTTAATACTGTTGAACCGCCTGCACATATTGCAGTATTACCGCTTATTACAGGTACTAAAGGCGCAGGTTGAGTAACTACCGATGAGCATGTTTGTGTGCAGCCATTTGTATCAGTAACTATTACAGTATAGGTGCCTGGTGCAAGTGAACCTTGAGAAGCATTTGTATTTCCGTTCGACCATAAATAAACGTAGCCTGGTGTTCCTCCGCTTGCGTTAACGCTTACCGTGCCATTGTTTGCGTTAAAGCAAATGGAATTTGTAGATGTACAATTAGCAACAATTGCAGCAGGTTGAAGTATCGTTACAGTTATTGTCGCAGTGCATCCGCGTGAGTCGGTGATGGTGCATGTATATGTTCCAGCAGGCAATCCGCTTATGTCTTCAGTTGATGTTCCGTTGCTCCAGTTATAAGAATAACCAGGTGTTCCGCCTGTTACTTCAATATCAATTGCACCTGCTGAACCACCATTGCAAATATTGTCAATGTGATTTAATAAATTTTGAGATGCAGCTAATGCCGCGGCAGGTTCTCCTATATAAATGCTGTCTATCACTTCGCAATAAGGTGAAGTTAAGCTGTCCTGGTGATCACTCAATACAAGCGTGTACATTCCTGCGGGAACTCCCGACAGTGTATCAGTCAATAATGCATTCGTAACATTCCTTACAGAGATGTTTGAAGAATTAAACCAATGCCATTTGAAATTTGGTGTACCACCAAAAACAATATTGGCAATGGCTTTACCTGTTGATGTCCCGAAGCAGGTAACACTATCAGTGCCCAATGTAAATTGAGGTGCAATTGCATTTCCAAAGTCAATAACTGATGTATCGGTAATTGCCGAGCAACTGCCTAAATAGCCTGGAAGAGTTATAACAGCGTAGAATGCATCAGAATTATTTGCATTAAAGAAGGTGCTGCTTGTTCCACTTTGATATAAAATAGCACCGGCACCATAAAAATTAAATGTAGTTCCTAACGGATAACCTCCTGAGTATGCTCCCGAATCTAATATGTGCATGGTAAAGCCAAGATCGTTGGAACATAACGATGAATCACCTTCCTGCAGGTATGGTTTTAAAGCTGATGACAGGCTCACAGTAGCCGAACCTGAAACAGAACATCCATTACAATCTGAAACAGTTACCGTATAGGTTCCGGCACCGATATTGGTAAGATTTTGAGTGGTAGCTGAATTTGACCAATTGTAAAAATAAGGAGATGCAGTAATAACTGTCACTCCAGAAACTCCTTCTGTAAAAGTTGCACTATTGGCAAAGGTTCGCGGTGTTGTATATGTATTACTTATAACATCAAATGTACCTGTCGCATTAATATATTCACCACTTACCGGCTCAGGACCAAAGAAAGATGCTGTTTGCAATTTTCCACCTGCGTAATGATCGTTTACAGGTAACTGGTATCCTTGGGTGCCAGCCGAAACCGTAGCACCGCCTATTCCAGTACCATAGAAAAAGGCATCAACCGGTGCGGTTGCAGCAGTAACAGAAGAAACAGTTCCTGAAAATACAGCAACTCCATCGGCATTAGCGCCACCATTACCTGCAATACCCGAAACGTTAGCATTTCCAAGTCCGCCATCGCCACTTGCTGTTCCAGTATTTATATCTCTCAAATGATTCGAAACAGGTGTCATTGAGCTTCCGCCAACATAATAAACTCCGCCTGCTGTTGCAGTTCCTGTTGTAATATCAAAACCATAAGTGAGTGCTCCACCGGCTTTCCAGCCATTAGCTGTAGCGGTTCCGTTATTGGCAAAAATTACTGAATAAGGCGTAACAGAAAAATCAATATTCTTTGTTGCAACTAATTCAACAAATTCAAACGGTGAGTCAGTTCCATTCGGATTCGGTAAAAGCTTTGAAATAATTAAACCCGGAGAATTAGCGGCACAGGGTGTTCCGCCTGTCACAGTTAAATTTATGGAGCCTGTATTTCCAAGGCAGGTAACCGTAGAAGTAATTGAACTTATAGTAGGTGGTGGTGAAGCGGATAAAGTCTTGCTTTGAGAATTTGTACAACCATTAACATCAGTAACTGTTACAGTATAGGTTCCGGCCGAAGAAACAGAAATTGTTTGTGAACTTGCACCAGTACTCCAGTTGTAAGAAACGAAACCAGTTCCCGCATCTAATATTGTTGATGAGCCATTGCAGATAACAGAACTTCCGCTAATGGTTACTGTTGGCAGCGGATTTACATTTACAAGCAAAGTTGCAGTTGACGAACATCCGTTAACATCCGTTCCGGTAACCGTATAAGTTGTTGTTGTGGTCGGATTTGCGGTAACACTTGCTCCTGTGGTTGCGCTTAATCCGCTTGCAGTTGCCCAGGCATATGTTATTGACGAGCCACTTGCTGTTATTGTTCCTGATGTACTGCCTGTGCATATTGTAACTGAATTTGGAGTAACTGTAACAAGAGGCAATGGATTAACAGTTACAACAACTGTTGCAGTATTAGTACAACCATTAAGATCAGTACCTGTTACCGTATAGGTTGTATTTGATGACGGGTTAGTTGTAACAGTTGAACCCGTTGTTGCGCTTAATCCTGTTGCAGGGCTCCATAAATAAGTCGAAGCACCATTTGCAATAATATTTCCAGAACTACTGCCTGCACAAATTGAAGTTGATGAAGGAGTAACAGTAACAACAGGTTGAGGATTAATAGTAATGGTAACACTTCCTGTTGCAGCAACACAAGGCCCTGTACCATCAGGGTCATCTGTTGTAAGCGTAAGTGTTATAGTTCCGGCTGTAACCTCGCCTGATGTTGGTGTATAGATGGCGTTAACCGCATTGGGATTAGGATTAAATGTTCCACCACCACCACTCCATGTTGAGCTTGTTGCCCCACCGCCAATGCTACCATTTAACTGCGCACTTCCATTTGCACAAATTGAAAAATTAGAACCTGCACTTGCTGTTGGTGGATTTGCACAACCACAACCGTTAATTGTAACAACTACAGGTTCCACATCATAACAACCATTCACTGTGGTTACTCTTATATAATATGTTCCAGATGTATTTACAACAGGAGAAATTGAATTGATATTATTATTTGCATCGGCAAGGGTTGCAAAATAACTTGCACTGCCTGGTACACCGTTATTAATTATCGTGATTGTACTCAAATCAACAGTCGCAGTTGGACAAATATTCGTTACTGGACTAATAGGTTGTATATCAGGAAGTCCGGTAACAGTTATATTTTGAGAACTTGTTCCTATACAACCTGTTGAAGGATCAGTATAAGAATAGGTAATTGAATATGGACCTCCTGCAGTTGCTGCTGAAGGATTGAAAGACGCAGTTCCGTTAGCATTATCTGTAATTCCTGTTCCTGTAAATGTTCCTGCCGGAGCATTGCTGCCGGTTAATATAACTGAAGAAGCATTCACACAGATAGATGATGGAAGTCCTGTAAAGCTTACTACCGGAGGCGCCACATTTGATACAATTTGAGAAAGCGTAGTTGAACATCCGTTGCAATCAGTAACTGTTGCTGTATAGGTTCCGGCTGCAAGGCCTGAAATATCTTCTGTGGTGGCACCGTTGCTCCAGCTATAGAAATAAGGCGATGTGTTAATAAGCGTAATACCTGTTACACCTTCACTGAATAACAGCAGTGAATTGTTCGCAAAATTCCTGGATACTGTGAATGTATTATTTTGAACATCATAAGTACCACTGGCTTCTGCAATTCGATCGGAAGCTGCGAAGTAATCTCCAAAAGCGAAGCTGCCTGATTGTAATTTTCCACCTGAATAATGGTCATTTACCGGTAACTGGTAACCTTGTGTACCACCTGATACAACTGCATTACCAATTGCTGAACCAAAGAAAATAGCATCAACAGGAACAGATGAAGATGTAATAGAGGCAACAGGTAAATTAAATACCCCGGCTGCGTCAGCGTTCGTTCCTCCATTGCCTAATACCCCGCCTAAAGCAGCATTTCCAATTCCTCCATCGCCACCGATTGTTGCAGTATTAATTGTTCTCAAACGATTTCCGACTGGGGGCATTGAGTTGCCTCCTACATAATAAACGCCTCCGGCAACTGCGCTTCCTGAATTTATAAGGAAGGCATAAGTAAGCGCTACACCGGCAATCCAACCGTTTGTAGTTCCTGTTCCGTTATTGACAAATATGACTGTATATGGAGTCACAGAAAAATCAATATTTTTAGTTGCAACCAATTCTACAAATTCGAAAGGAGAATCATTTCCACCCGGATTGGCAGATATTTTTGAAATAATCAATCCCTTTGAATTTGCATTGCAGGGTGTTCCTCCGGTAGCAGTAAGATCAATTGTTCCCGGAATACTGTTGTTGCAGGTTGAGGGTGTTGAAGTTGCGCTTAAAACAGGAGGATTAGAAATAGCAAGTGTTTTACTTGCCGAGTTTGTGCAACCATTTGCATCAGTAACAGTTACAGTATATGTTCCTGGAGTTGATGTGGATATAGTTTGTGAAGTAGCACTTGTACTCCATAAATAAGCCGTGAAACCAGCTCCTCCATCTAATATTGTTGATGATCCATTACAGATAACGTTACTTCCGCTAATTGCAACCGCTGGCAGTGGATTGACATTTACAAGCAATGTTGCAGTTGATGTACATCCGTTTGCATCTGTTCCGGTTACCGTATAAGTTGTTGTTGTTGTCGGGTTAGCAGTAACGCTTGATCCCGTAGTTGCACTTAATCCCGTTGCATTAGCCCATGTATAAGTTGATCCGCCACTTGCTGTAATTGTCCCTGATGTGCTGCCCGTGCAAATTGTGACAGAATTCGGAGATACTGATATTGGTGAAGGAGAATTTACAGTTACTGTTATAGTTGCAGTATTCTGACAACCATTAACATCAGTACCTGTTACCGTATAGGTTGTAGTTGCAGCAGGACTTGCTGTAACTGTTGCCCCCGTTGTTGAGCTAAGTGATCCATTATTTGGCGACCACGAATAAGTACTTGCACCGTTTGCTGTTATATTACCCGATGTGCTTCCAAAACAAATTGATGTGCTTGAAGGGTTGATAACAATAGTTGGCAAAGCATTTATAGTAATAGTTACATTACTTGTAGCTGCCACGCAAGGCCCTGCACCGTCAGGATCGTCAGTTGTTAGTGTTAGTGTTACAGTGCCGGCAGTAATTTCTCCAGCAGTTGGCGTATAGATTGCAATTGTACTGTTTGCATTAGGATTAAATGTTCCTCCGCCACCACTCCAGGTTGAAGATGATGCACTGCCGCCAATACTTCCATTTAATTGCGCAGTGGCATTAGCGCAAATTGAAAAATTAGCTCCTGCATTTGCAGTCGCAGGATTTGCACATCCGCAACTTATGATTGTAACTGTTACAGGTTCCACATCAAAACATCCTGCAACCGTTGTAACTCTAATATAATAAGTGCCTGAAGAAGTTACTATTGAACTGATTGAATTCGTATTATTATTTGCATCACTTAAAGATGAAAAATAAGAATTCGTTCCTGATGCTCCGTTATTGGTAAGCGTTATTGTACTCAAATCAAATGATACCGCAGGGCATGTATTCGAAACAGGTGCAATAGTCTGAATATCGGGAGCAGCATTAACTGTAACCTGTTGGGTTTGCGAATTAGAGCAAGTACCATTTGAATAAGTATAGGTAATATTATAAGGTCCTCCAACACCTGCAGTTGCAGGATTAAATGTTGCAGTACCATTTGCATTGTCAGTAATTCCTGTTCCTGTAAATGTGCCTGATGGCGCTTGATTCCCCGTAAGGGTAAGCGAAGAAGCGTTAACGCAAATTGAAGCAGGTAAACCGCTAAAGTTAACTGTTGGCAATGCAATTGATCCAACTGTTGCAGAAATAGTTGATGAACAACCTCCGGTAGAAGTAACCGTTACCGTATAGGTTCCGTCAGCGACTCCGCTTATATCTTCAGTAGTTGCGCTGTTGCTCCATAAATATGTAAAAGGTGAAATACCACCAGACACATTAATATCTATTGCTCCATTATTTGTTCCGGTGCAGGTATTGGTAACAGTATTAATTGCAAGTGTAGGTGCACATGCTCCTGCTGTTCCGTTGATAACAACATTATCTATACTGAAAGTTCCACCTGAAGCTTCCGCATTCCAACCGTAAAAACGGAAGGTTCTTGTTGAGCCGGATGTTAAACCAGTAAACCCTGCTCCGGAAAGAGTCACAGTGCTACCGTTCTCAGCAACAGCTGATGCATCACTAACCTGGAAGATATCGGTTGCAACAACAGATAAATTTGCATTTGATGGAGATATTGAAGCCGCTAAATTAGCAACATAACTATCTGCATCCGATCTGACTGCATACTGGCGAATTCCGGTACCGGATCTTTGCAGTGTAAATGTTATTGATGAAAGATTTAATGTAAAGCCTGTTGTAACAGTAACCGTCACCTGATAATATCTTGTGGTGAGAATGGAACCATCACAAACACATGTGGCATTTCCTGTTGAAGTTGGAGTTGTGGCCAAGGCCTGTCCCGTAAATGAAAACCTGCTGGCAGCATTGGGGTTCGTAACTGTTTGCCCGACAGCTGTAAATGAACCAAAAGTGACACCGGCAGCAGTTGGCACGGGAGTAGGGTCTGTAAGTCCACTTGCAGTTGTAACATTGGTAAATGGATAAGTTCCTGTAAAAGCTTGTGCCCAACTTTTTTGATTAACTGAAATTAATACTAAAAACAATATCAGAAATTTGAAATTTGATTTTTTACCATAGGTAAAGCCAGAAGTAGTTTTGTTTATCATGTTAAATAAGTTTTAAGTGTAATAGATTAACGGGGTAATGATTAATGGCAAATATTCATTTTTTAATTTAAACTAAAGGTTAAGGAAACATAATTAATCGGGTTTGTTGATAATATATTCCTTCCCTAAATGTGAAACGGTTAAAACAACGTTTAAATTAAGCCAACAATATCGCAAAATTTTGGCTACCCTTTCATCATTTGAAAATAAAATAATGATCAGCCAAAAGGAATACTTCAAATTCTTTCAATAGCAAATTCATATTGATGTTCCGGGATTGAAATAATTTCAACATATCATACAATTTAACAGTTTGGTAATGTTGCATTAATAAATTGCCGGCAAAATTTTTCACGATGCACTGGAAAAAATTCAAGAACAAAGATCATCACGGCTTTAAATTATTTGATGATAATGATAAGGTGATTTTAAAAATGGAATTGCCCAATAAAAAATCTCCTTTTAAAGCAACGCTTGAATGTGACAATGAAGTCTATAAAATAAAACGTAAAGGTTTCTGGAAATCTGAAATTTTTATCGTTGATGATAAAGACAAATTAATTGCCGAAGTGAATAATGAAAAACAACATTATGGAATGGGAAGTATTAAAATGGCAAATCATAAATACTATTACACTTACCGCAATAATCCCCTTGTTGAATTAATTATTTACCTGCAACCTGAAGAGCCTTTGATATCTTATAAATTAATTACCAAAAGCAAATCACCATCAGTTTCGTTACAGATTGGCGATTCTTTTAAAGGAACAAGACATAAAAAACTTTTGATAGGTTTAGGATGGTACATGTTTCAACCTATTGCCCGCGAAAATCAAATCATCCATTCCGAATAACAAAAATATTTTTTACGATTTTTTTTTATTTCAAAATCATCTCTTCCTTTCGTATAAACAAGGCTGATTTTTTAAACGCATTTTTCAAAACAGAAAAAATTTTCCTTTCTATAAATCCAAGATAAAACTGTTTGCGTAAGTCTTCCCAAATCCCGCAAAAGGGAATTGCTTATTAATCATTCATTATTATCTAAAATTTATTTTATGACTAAAGTTACTCAAAAGGGACTACGTGTTTCTTTCGTGCTGGCTGCAGTGGCCGCACTCTCCTTTATAGGAGTAAAAACACTGCTTGTAAATGCATCGAGCCATCGTGAGGCGCCATTAATTGCTAATGACCCGCAGGCCGACAACACTGATTTGTACGCATTCCGTACGCCTGATGACACTAACACAGTTACATTGATTGCATGTTACAGTCCTGGCGAATTACCACAGGGTGGCCCAAATTATTATTCATTTGGCGAAGGCATCCGTTACGAGATTCACGTAAAAAACAATGCAGCTACCGAAGGTGATGACATTTGCTATCGCTTTACATTCACCAACACGAATCAGGATCCGACTACATTTTTCAACATTCGTTTAGGTGCTGAGAATCTTAAAACTACCTACACCTGTAAACGCAGCACTAATGGCGACCCGTTTGTAACTATTATCAGCAATGGTGTGGTTCCTCCTAATAACATTGGACCACGCTCTATTAACAGCACAGTTGGTTTACATACAACTTATGACGCTTTATGGGCTAATGCTATCACAACAGCAGCTACAGGAGAAACTGTTTTTTGCGGACCAACTGATGATCCGTTCTTTGTTGACCTGGGCGGCATTTTCGATTTAGGTCAAACACGCCAGGGACAAACCGGAAAAGCGGGACCTCGCGATGGTTTATCATGCAAAAATGTTCATGCTATCTGTTTGAAAGTGCCTATCTCAACTTTACAAAAAGATAAGAAAGATGTTACAATGGCAGCTAATATTCTTGATCCCGAATTCGTAATCGGAGTATATGCATCAGCAAGTCGTCCGCAAATAACTACGCTTAGCAATAATGGTGGTAAGCCAACCCGTTCAGGTAAGTTCGTGCAGGTTTCGCGTTTAGGCATGCCGTTAACCAACGAAGTGGTAATTCCTATAGGTGATAAAGACTACTGGAATGCAGTAAAGCCATTTAACGAACCAGCAGCTTTTGGAAATTATTTATGCAATCCTGAATTAGCATTATATATGGACGACAGCCAGTTTGGCGGAGCAATACCTGCATTAAGCGACTTGCGTATTCAAACTAATTCGTTGGGAGCATTTGATTTTCGTAATGGTCATGACGGTCTTTATAGTTTAAAAGGAACTTCAGCAGTAACCGGAACTGCATTGGATGATGCCATATTCGGAACTATTTTATTGCAGCCTAATAAGCCACGTTCAGTTGATTTGCTGCCAATATTTATGACAGGCGTTCCTAATTTGCGTCCTTATCAATTAGCTACAGGTAAAAACGGAGATCCGTTAGCAGCAGGCAAACCTTTCATCAATAACTTCCTACCAACATTGGGTGATATGCTGCGCCTTAACATGGCTGTTCCTGTTACGCAACGCAACGATCCTAAATTCAGTTCGCTTGGATTGCTTTATGCTGCAGTGCTTGGTCTTACAGATCCCGCATATAACACCAACAGTAACATTCAGTTTATACCTAACATGGATGGTTTCCCTAATGGACGCAGGTTAGAAGACGATGTAACCCGCATTGAATTACAAGCTGTAAGTGGAATCGTATTATCAGTTTTAGGATTGTGGTATGATGATTTTACAGTTGGCGGAAATCCTGTAACACCTGATTTATTAAGCGTATTGAATTATACAACCGGAGTTGAACATAATGATTTGCCTTTCCTTGCATCATGGCCTTACCTTGCTAAACCTCGTTCAGGTTTTGGTGGATGCGGAGGAGCATTGGTTGATCAGTCATCAGCAATGTATCAGAGTAACAGCACCACATTAAAAATTGGCGCCCCTGATGTAATCCTTTCACAAAACTATCCGAATCCTGCTGTGGAAAGTACTACATTCAAATATCGCGTGGCAGCTCCTTCAAGTATTACAATTAATATTTTGAATGAAACAGGTGATGTAATTGCGACTCCTGTTAGTAATCAAAATAAAATGAGTGGTACTTATGAAGTTAACTATGATGTTCGCAAATTAAGTAACGGAGTTTACTTTGCCCAGATAAAGAATAATGACGTAACCGTTCAGGTGCTCAAATTCACTGTAGCTAAATAAATTTTCATTTTATTTCTCAATAAAAAAACTGTTTCCAAAAAGGGGGACAGTTTTTTTTTGTTTTATGAATAGGGGTAACATGCAATTCAGTTGTCATAATATAAATCGGCAAAAATTATCTTCGCGCCTTATAATAAAATAAGGTGCTGATAAGCGATCAGGAAATTGTTAATGCATTGCACGCAAATGATGAAGGCGTGTTTGAACAGGTGTTCAGGTTTTATTACCAGCGCCTGTGTAATTATGCCTGTAATATTGTGGTTGATATGGATGAAGCTGAAGAAATAGTTCAGCAAATGTTTCTTAATATTTGGGAAAAAAGAGTGCACTTAGAAATAAACATATCCTTCAAATCATATCTCTATCGCGCTGTTCATAATGCATGTCTGAATAGATTAAAACAACAGAAAGTAAGAAAGCTTTATGCTGATGAACAAATTCAAATTACAGAACCCGGTTACGAACATACTTCGCAAACTATTTTAAAAACAGAATTGGAAAAGCAAATACATAATGCCATTAATAAACTGCCTGAACAATGCAGGCTGGTATTTAAACTGAGCAGGTTTGAAGAAATGAAGTATGCTGAAATCGCAACGCATCTCGGTATTTCTATCAAGACTGTTGAAAATCACATGGGTAAAGCATTAAAAATAATGAGAGAACAATTGAAAGAATATTTACCGCTTATCATTATTGTTTTTCCATTACTATTTAATTTTTAAAACAAACTTGGAAAACTATAATCAAAATATCGAAGACTTAATTGCAAAATATCTTGCAGGAGAAGCTGATGCTGAAGAAACCTCAGATCTTATGCTATGGCGTGCTGCAAATCACGAAAATGAAAAATATTTTGAAACACTTGAACGGATATTCTTTGAAAGCGCTACGTTGAAAAATGATACTATTGTTGATACAGATGCTGCATGGAATAAATTGAAAAAAGAAATCCGAAACCAGAAAACCAAAATCTTAAACCCAGGGGCTTATTCCGTTAGCTATCGGAACTCAAATCTCAAAATATTCCTGAGAGTTGCAGCAGCAGTGGTTTTTGTTGCTTTGTTAAGCACCATTTATCTTTTCTATTTTAAAGAAAATATTCAACCTGTCAATATTGCATCAGCAAACGAAACCAAAACCGTTTTACTGCCCGACAGCACTTCGGTTTTTTTGAATAAGAATACCACACTGGCTTACACTTTTACAAATGATAAAAGGGAAATCACTTTAACAGGCGAAGCTTTTTTTGAAGTGAAACATGATGAAGGCAAACCATTTATTATACATGCAAACGATTTGAAAATTGAAGATATAGGTACCGCTTTTAATGTAAGAGCATTGGAGAATAGCGACAGCATTGAAATAATGGTTACTGAAGGCGAAGTAAAACTTACGACAGCCATAAATGCCGGTTATGAAAACAACTGTTTGCTCAGACCTGGTCAGCAGGCCGTTTATCATAAAAAAACAAAAAGAATAGTACAAAGTGTCAATAAAGACGCCAATGCATTAGCTTACCGGACAAAGGTTTTTGTATTTGAAAATGCAAGCCTTCAAGCCGCTGTACAAAAGTTAATGGAAGTATATGAAACAGAAATTATCATCAATGATAAAATTAAAAACTGTCACATCACTTCTACATTTAAAAATGAAAAGATAGATGCAATAATGGATGTAATTGCAACAACATTAAACCTGAAGCTGACGAAAAATGAAAACAAATTTATATTGGAAGGAGATGGGTGTGAGGAGTAGAAGTGGTAGTGGTAGTGGTAGCGGTAGTGGTAGTGGTAGTAGAAGTGGTCGAATCCATGCAGGCAATGTTGCCGCGACTTGTCATCCTGAGCGAAGCGAAGGAACTTTCTCGCGGGTTAGCACGTTCTTCAAATGGAGAAAGTTGTTTCGCTTTGCTCAACATGACAAAGCCCTTTTGCTAATGATGATTGTGTTCTCATCAAAATCCTTCTCTCAATCAAAAACTCCCTTGCTTGAACGTAACATCACCATCACCATCATCAATGAAAAAACTGATGCTGCATTAAATAAAATTGCTCAGCAAGGCGGATTTTCTTTTTCCTACAATCCTGCAATTATTGATATTAATAAAGTAGTGAGCCTTAGTGTTACAAAAAAGACCGTACGTGAAGTTTTGAATCAACTGTTCAACAACAAGATTGAATATAAAATAAAAGGCAATTACATCATACTTCAAAAAGCAAAAGAAGAAACAGTAAAACCAGAATCTAAAAACGAAACTTTTACTGTAAGTGGTTATGTAAATGATGTAGCCGGAGAAAAAATTCAATGGGCAAGTGTGTATGAAAAAAAATCGCTGGCATCAGCAATTACAAATGAATATGGATTTTATAAACTGGAGTTGAACCGGAATCAACCGAACATTACTTTGAACGTGAGCAAGCAACAGTACCATGACACTGTTAGTAAAATCAGTTCTAACAACAACCAGTTTTTAAACCTCACACTTTCAAAAATTATTATTGACTCTGTAAAGAAATTTAATGCAGACAGTTTGTATAATGTAGCTGATGAAAATGCAAATTCACTTTTTATCTCGGCTCAACAACAAGCCAATACAGAAAATATTAAAGATACCATTTACCGCGAGTGGCAATTTGGTGTGCTGCCTTTTGTGGGAACAAATGGAAAATTAAGTGGCAATGTGATTAACGATTATTCATTAAATCTATTTGGGGGATACTCACTTGGCAATCGCAAATTAGAACTTGCAGGTTTCTTCAATGTAAATCGTGGTAATGTTACCGGGGCACAGTTTGCAGGATTTTTTAATGCGTCAGGTGGCAATGTAAAAGGAGCACAATTTGCAGGTTTCACCAACACAATAAGAGGAAGTGCGAATGGATTTCAGGCCGCAGGTTTTGTAAATCTTGCATGGGGTAACCTGGATGGAGCGCAGTTTGCCGGATTTGTAAACACAGTAAGAGGAAAATCACATGGCGCACAGTTTGCCGGTTTTGTGAATACAACTATTGATACAGTGAGAGGTTTCCAGGGTGCGGGATTTGTAAATTACTCCAACCGGTTTACCAGAGGAACGCAACTTGCAGGATTTGTAAACGTTACTGTTAATCGCATTGAAGGTGCGCAAATAGGCTGCTTCAATTATGCCAAAGAAGTAGAAGGAACACAAATTGGTTTCTTTAATTATGCGAAGGAAATTAAAGGTGTGCCCGTTGGTTTTTTAAGTTATGTAAATAACGGCTATCATAAACTTGAATTGAGTGCGGACGAAATTTTTTATACCAACATCGCTTTCCGAACGGGAGTAGATGCCTTTCATAATATCATCACAGCAGGCATTCGTCCTGATGATTTTAAAAATCCGTTGTGGACATTCGGTTATGGAATTGGTTCTACCATAAAACTAAACAGCAATATTGGACTTGATATTGATTTAATTTCAAATCAAATTGTAAAGGGAGATAACTTTGATGAAATGAACCTTATCAATAAAGGTTATGTTGGGATGGATATTAAATTGGCAAAAAAGTTTTCGGTTGCATTTGGTGTAACAGTTAATGGCCAGCTTACAAATGCTGATTACGAGAGCTATCCCGATATTTTTGATAATCTAAAGCCCCATATTTTTTACGAACACACTTACGCTGACAGCGACCTGAATTTAAAAATGTGGATGGGTGGGAAAGTTGCTTTGAGGTTTTTGTAGATTTATAAAATTGCAAGTCTAAGGTTGTTACACGTTCTGAAAGTTTTATGGGAATTGTCATTTAGGAGGAAACCTGTTTATCCTTAGCAGGATTATTTTGTATGAGCGATTTTCATTTCGTTTTCAATTTAACATTAGTACAAGCCAACAACAGGTTTCCTTCCAATGACAGACCTTTAATCTGTCATCTCTTTTATTAGTTTGCAACGCCTAATAACTGCTCTGAATGACACACACCGCGCCTTGTCATTCAGGAGGAAACTTTTTGGAAGTTTACAAGTGTATTCGTTAGTAGTAAATTCTTTCATTAAAAAATAATGTCGTTGAACTTAAACATCCTACTTTATCTCCAAAAAGTTTCCTCCTGAATGACGACTCACAGTAAATGTCATTGGAAGAGAAACTTTTTGTTGCATACCACAAGCGTTTAATTGAAAAGCAAGTAAAAAATCGCTCCTCTTGCGTTAGATAAAAAATTTAAAAAAGTGATTAATGAATTGTTGTTTCCAATACCCGATTCACTTTACTAACCTTACATTTAGTGAAACAGCCAACATTCATCCTGTTTCTGTGCCTGTTTTTATTTTATCTTTGTACAAAAGATATAAAAATGAATTGGCAGCAATATATAACGGCAGACCCAAAAATACTCTATGGCAAACCAGCCATAAAAGGAACAAGAATTTCTGTTGATTTGGTTTTGGAAAAATTATCGTACGGAGAAACTATTGAACAGTTACTCGAATCGTATCCACACATTAACCGCGAACAAATTTTAGCATGTTTATCTTATGCCTCTGATTCAATGCGGAGCGAAAGTGTGTATCCGTTAGCTTCATGATTTTTGCAATGAAAATTATAGCAGACGAAAGTGTTGACTTTGGAATTATTAAATCGTTAAGACAAAAGGGATATGATGTTGAAGCTGTTATCAAAACCAACAGTGGAGCGCCCGATGAAAGGCTTATTGAAATTGCCAATGAAAAAAACGCATTGGTTTTGACAGAAGATAAGGGCTATCGGAGAATTAACTTTCAGATTGCACATTAAGCATAACGGTATAATTCTCCTTCGTTTTTTTTGATTATCTAACAGTGAAAAAGCGATAATAGCAAACGATGTTTTTGAAAAACACTTTTCTGAATTCACAAATTCATTTACCGTTGTTACCATGCAAAATATCAGAATCAGGAAATTAGACTAACCATT
>JBDTRM010000132.1:0-11190 GCA_039931675.1 Bacteroidia bacterium
CTTGCTGAAATTGCAAATGAGTTAATTGAAAAACCAAAATTGGTTGATGGTATTCCTGAAACTTCTCTCAAGAGCACTGCAGATTCTTACACCATTTATGGAAAAGAAAAGATTGAGCAAGGTGCAATAACGCAAATGGAAGTTGCCATGCGTTTGCCCGTAACTGTTGCTGGCGCTTTAATGCCCGATGCGCACCAGGGTTATGGATTGCCCATTGGCGGAGTGCTTGCAACTAACAACGCTGTGATTCCTTATGGTGTTGGTGTGGATATTGGCTGCCGAATGTGTCTTTCAATTTATGACATCACCGAAGATTTTTATAATAAGAATCAAAGTAAGTTCAAGAGGGAATTAATTGCGCACACAAAGTTTGGAGCAGGTGCAACGTGGCAGGGAAAATATTTAGCCGACCATGATGTATTAAACAGCAATGCATTTAATGCAACCCCTTTTATCAAAAATTTATTTGATAAGGCTGCAACTCAATTAGGAACTTCAGGCGGAGGAAATCATTTTGTGGAGTGGGGAATTATTGAAATGATAAAGGATGATGAGCAGTTGAAAATTCCGAAAGGAAAATATCTTGCATTGCTTTCACATTCAGGTTCACGTGGATTTGGGGCAACGGTTGCGGCATACTATACAAAGCTTGCAAAGGAAATTTGCAAGCTGCCACAGGAAGCAAAAAATTTAGCTTATTTAAGTTTGGATTCTGCCGAAGGACAAGAATATTGGCTGGCAATGAATTTGGCTGGCGATTATGCATCGGCATGTCATGAAGTAATTCATGAGCGGTTAACTAAGGCAATAGACGGAACTCTTTTAGCGCGAGTAGAAAATCATCACAACTTTGCATGGAAGGAAATGCATGATGGAAAAGAAGTGATAGTGCATCGCAAAGGAGCAACGCCTGCATCAAAAAATGTATTGGGAATTATTCCAGGTTCAATGACAGCTCCGGGATTTTTAGTGAGGGGAAAAGGTGAAGAACAATCTATCAACTCAGCAGCGCATGGAGCGGGAAGACAAATGAGCAGAAGGCAGGCAATGAAAACAATCACCAAAAATGAAATGCAAAAAATTTTAAAAGACCACGGTGTAACATTAATCGGTGCAGGACTGGACGAAGCGCCAATGGCTTATAAAGACATTAATACGGTGATGGCTTCGCAATCATCATTGGTTGAAGTGTTAGCAAAATTTACTCCCAAGATGGTGAGGATGGCTGATGATGGGAGTAGGGAGGGTTAGGGCTTTATAATCATACAATTCTTTCTTCTAATAAATCCTTCCAAATAATAAATCCTTTCTTTTCATCTGTATAGTCATGAAGTAAGCGACCGAAATTTTCAGGTTGTGATTCGAGAAATACTTGTCTGCCTTTACCACGAATAAGAGATAGCTGTTGGTCAATTTCTTTCACTTTGTTTATGAGTGCTTGTTTGTTCTTTTCTGTGTGCCATAAATAAGTTGCTTCTTCTGTATCAAGAGTTTCTAAAATTATGTGAAACTGTTCTTTGCCTGATAGAAGAAATACAAATGAAAAAGGATTCAGCACAAAACGAATTTTAAGAAATTTCCCTTCGTGGCGTTCGGCTAAATATCTTAACTGCTTTGAGTGTTTGAAATTCTTATTCTTTAAAATATCATCCAAAAGTTCTTGCCCGTCAGAATAAAGAGGTTGTTTCTTATTTTGAATTTCATTTACAGATAAAAGATTTTCTTTTGTAGTTAGTGATGATTTACCTAAAATATTTTTTGTTATAAACTTAAACTTGACACCTTCAATTACTTCACGATTTATTTTTTCAATATCGTATGAAGTTGCTAATTGAGAAATCAATTTTCCATTTTCAAACTCAGCATAAATGTCAACTCTCACATTCTTTGATTTGAGAGCCTTTGAGAAATATGGTTTCAATACTTCAAACTCAGGTCTTACTTCAAGATTCTCTATTTCAAATTCAAGCGCTGTTTTCATATCCTGAACATTAAATTTGAAGACAATGCTTCCATAACGAAATTCAAGTTCGTTAATTGGAACTTTTATTTTCTGCTCAACTGTGATTGTGTTTTTTGAAACAGAAACTTCATCCGATGGTTCATCAAACAAAGTTGCTTGCTTGTCAATCTTTCTGTAATAAGTATTTCGCTTCAAGAAAAGTTTGTTCAAATAATCAATCTTGTAATCCCGATAGTCATAAATTGTTGGAGTTACTTCCGAGCGCTGCACCCTACCGATGTATTGAATTAGTTTTCCTTCAAATGAGAAAGGGTAAACGAGGAAAAGACAATTCGCATTTTGTAAATCTGTTCCTTCACCAAAGAATTGACCTGTTGTAATTAATGCTTGATAATTTCCATCTTTTAGGATTTTCCATTTTGAATTTCTATTACTTTCAGAATCTTCACCGCTAAGTGTTATTGTTTCATAAGATTGTTTCAGGTATTGGAAAAGGGAATCAATGTGTTCCCTTCTTTCAGTGATAATGATAACTTTTTTCCCAGCATCTAACTCTCTTTTTACATCATCAAGAATGAGTTTATTTCTTGTCGAATCATGAACTAATATTTTTGAAAGTGTTTCAAACTTATCAGTTTTTGAATTGAAGGGAACATCAAGTTCTGTATTCCTGATAATGATTTTTGCCTGTTGGCTTGTGCTTAATTCACTTTGCTTTATTTCAGCTATCACTTCTCCCAGGTGAATAAAAATTAGTTTGCCGTCATTGTATTTTCTGAATGGCGTTGCTGTCAACCCATAGAGATAAAAAGTTTGAAGTTTAGCAATTGTGCTTCTGAATGTTTCTGCCGGAATGTGATGACATTCGTCAATTATGATTGTTCCGAATGTTGTAACAAGGTTTTCATTTTCTTGTTTAACAAGTTCTTTTGACAAACTCTGAATGGTAGCAACTGTGATTTTATTTCCAACTTTATTTTTGCTTTGTCCAATTTTCCCGATTTCAATTTTTGAAATTCCAAGAAAAGTTTCAATCCTTTCAATCCATTGTTCAACCAACTGTTTACGATGAACAACAATCAAAGCGGGCTGCAGTTTCTCAGAAATAATTTTCAAAGCAATAATCGTTTTTCCTGAACCTGGGGGAGCTACAATTACTCCCAAATCTTTTTTAGAAATACTCTCAATTACGATTTGTTGATGTTCTCTCAATTGAGCATTGAAAGAAAATGAAATCGCATTTTGCTTTTTTCTCTCATCAATAAAGTCATGTTCAATTTTATTTTCTCTGCAAAACCTGATTAGCTTTCCAATAAAACCTCTTGGAATTATTACTTCGTTTTCTGACTCTTCAACAAATTTGAAATACCGCTCTGTTTCAAATGTGTTTTTACCAATTTTCTTTTTGATAATAAATTCAGAGTTAGCAAAATTCAATTCTTCTTTAAGAAAATTTATAAGCGGAGTAGTCAATCCATCGCGACTAATTCTTACTGCATTGTTTAAAGCAATTGTTAGTTTTCCGTTTGTTGCTTTAGGTAAAGTTGAAACAGTAGAAGTTGAAAACTCCTGATACAAACTATCAAGAGACGAAGTAGAAGTTCTTTTTATGCTTTGCAGAAACTGCCACTGGTCTGGAATAGGTTGCAATGTGCTTGAATCAATAAAACAACTATTGCCTTGCTCAAAAGTTTTTTTGAATAGTGGAAGTGCAATCAGATTTCCCAAACCTTTTCCAGAAAGAAAATCTTGATTAGGAAACAAGCGGTCAAAACTTGAACTCTTATCAAACAAAGAAAATGCACCAGAATGTTCAAGTATTGAAGTAAATATTTTTCTGCTTCTGAAAGCAGGATAAGGCTTCTCAAAGAAAATCCAAACATGTCCACCATTGCCCGAACGGGAGCGCTCTAAATAGGTAGGAATATTTTTTTCATTACAGGCGGCAATAAATTTTTTACATTCATCAATCCAATTTTCTTTATCAAAATCTGCTGCAAGAAACCATGAAGTGTTGTCTTGCAATAAAGGATAAACTCCAATAAGTTGTTCCCCGTTTAAATGCTTGGCAACCTCCTGGTCAGTGAGTTTTAAATATGATTTGTCATTGTAGTTCTGAAAAGTGCCACCTTTCATTTTGTGGACACGATACAAATAAGGGTCGAAAAAATATGCAGGCATGTAACCACTCTTATTCCCTTTCTCCCAACGAATCGCAAACACATCTTCTCTGCCTTTGAAAACGGATTTGAAAAGTTGGATTTGATTTGAGAGAGTTTCATTCATGAGGGTTATAATATTTTCATTTATTTCAATCGCTCATATTCAACCTCAATATTTTTAAGAATATCGTTTACTGTTTCTTTTAACTCATCTCCCATTTTTAAATACTCGTTTGGATATTCGTCTTGCAAGTGATACAAAGTAGCGTAATAAAGCGGCTTGAATTTTTCTATCAGACCATATTGCTTTAATACGTTTAGTGTTGTATTGAATTGCTTTTTATAAAGTAATGATTCAATAAGTACTGAAACTGTATCCCAATCTACGCCATCGCTATCGACAAGATACTCATGGAATTTATTTAAAGAGTTTTCATAATTATCTAACCATACAAGAATTATAGCATATTGTAAATAATGAATTGGGTAAAATAGATTTTCAGATTCATCAATTTCTTTCATTAATTTCTTTGCACCAACTTTGTTTTTATTTTGGATATAATAAATCCATGCTAAGCTTAAAGATGAACCTTCATATTTTTCTATCAGAGCTTTTTTGTAAAATTTTTCTGCGTTTGTAAAATCTTTTCCTTTTTCAAATATTTCTGCTAAAACAATTGCAAATCCTTTCCTGTCATTTTTAATTTCATTTGTGAAATATTTCATCGCGAAATTTCTTCCTTTATATCCCTGGAGACAATCCCAAATTCCTCTGATTATAGCTTTATCGAACAACCTCCAATAATTTAATTCTTTATCATTTAAAGCTTTTTCAAACTCCGTCAATCCTTTCTTAAATTGTTTAATCCTTAAAAACATAATTCCTCCCAAATATCTGTAAGCAAACCTTGGGTCTTTAATTTCTTTATAAATTTTTATTGCCTCCTCCCATTTTTCATTGGCAATATTTTTCTCAAATAAGCTCAACAAATCCTTCTCTTCCATGGTCAAGTTTTTCGAAATCTCTTTTGGCAAAGATTTTTTCATTGTCTCAAGCATTTCAAATTTTATTTCAGGTGAGACTATTCCGCTTGACAAAAATGCACTGCCTGTTAAGCCTGCTGCATCATGATTATAAATTCCTTTTTCCAAATTGTGAGTAAATATTTTGACATGCAATTCCAATTCGTTTTTGCTGTACCACGATTCAAAAAATTTCACTAACCAAATAACCTTGGTTTTATCTCCTTCCCGCCCGTAACGCATTAGGTACCAGATATTAAAAAAGCGCTCGGAGAGTTGATACAAATGATTTTTGGTGTTGGTTGTTTTTTTAAGAATAACCTGGTTTTTTTCCAATTGCCTTAATTGTGCAGAAACAACCTTGCTTTCCATTCGTAATTTTTCACTCAAATCTTTTACTGAAACAGCATCCCAGAATTTTGCAACTGCATCGACAATTTTTTGCATCCCTAAAGGCAGTTCTTCCATTCGCGCCTTAAACAGAGGCGTAACGCGGTCAACCAATAATTTCAAATCGTTAATTGAGTCACCTGTTTTATCATCCGATAAAATTTCAAACAACAACACAACTGTTCGGGGCACACCTCCAGTAAGTTGCCTTAATATGGTAATACGATGTGGCTCTTTTTCAATTATGTTTTTAATTTTTTCGGTTGAATTATTAAGCTCACTCAACTTTAAAAGAACAGTTTCAACTTCCTGTTGAGAAAGCCCTTCGAGGTAAACTGTTTTAAAAAATTCAAGAAGAGGATAATTGTAATCAAACAAACTTTCCAACGCAAGTGAAGATGTTCCGATAACACGAATTTCAGAATGATTGGTTAAGACTTCGCGAAAACGTTTTACTTCAATGTCATCTAATTTTCTTAAAAAGTCGCCAATGTTTTCAAGAAATAGAACAATTTTCTTTTTATTCTTTTGAAGCGCTTTCAACAACTCATCATAGCATTTCTTCTCTGCATTTTTTTCATGCAAATGTTTTTGAAAGGCAGTATTCAATCCGATAAAACCAAATTCCTGTTCAAGTGAATCTGCAATGGTTTCCCAAAGATTAAGTAATTGGCTTATTTGATATTGCTCTTCTGTAAGTAAAACAGGCAATAACCATCTATTGAGTTTTCTATCTTCTTCAATTGCATATTTAAGACGATGCACCAAAGTTGTTTTACCTGAACCGCGCGGACCTATGATTAAATAGTTTTGTTCAGGATGTTCCATTTTGGAAGTCCTGATATCCTTATATAACAATTCGAATTGCTTTGTACGAACAACAAATTCGTTTAACAGTTGCTCTTTTGTTTTATGCGAAGAATTATAAATAGTTGTTGATTTCATGATGCGTATTTTTTCCACCAAAGTTTTACGATGAAGGAGTTGAATATGTAACAATCCTCATCATCAGAATTATTAATGTAACCATCATATACGAGCGTTTCAATAATGTCTTTGTAATATGATTGAACTTTATGTTTAACAGCCAGGTCATGAATTTGGCTCGTTTCAATTTTATTTTTTGTAGCTGTTATTGAAAGGATTTCCAAAGCATATTTCAACTCATTTCCTTTATAATACTCTTTTAAGCGACTGAAGTAATGTTCGAAGTATGGTTTATTTCGTTGCAGCAAAAGCGCATCAATTGATTTATCAATCATTGCACTTGTAATTTCACAAGGTGTTTCATGAAAATTATAAACCTCATTAATAAACAACTGCAAGTGAAAGGGAATGAACCACTGAATTTTATCGAGCAAATGATTTAATGGTATTTCTTCAATTGTATAGCAATCCGTTTTCAAAAGTAGTTTCACTAAATCTTTCGCTTCTTTTTTTGAGAGCGGATTAACAGGAAGTGCAATCAAATCATTTATTAATGCTGTTGCGTCAAGCTTCGATACAATTGAATTTAATCCTATTGAACCTGTATAAATCAATTTCAACTTATCATTCAAATCAGGCTCTTGTCTAATCAACCGATTTGACTTCAAAAGATTTCTTGCTTCATGTTCAGTTTCCTTTGAATGTTTTAGTATGTTCAATATGGCGTAAGGAAATTCATCTACCAACAAAACAAGTTTGCGATTTCCTAAATCCAGTCCTCTTATAAAATCAGAAAACTCTTCGCAATAATCTATTCCTGATTGTTCTGTAAACTCCATTTCGCCATTAAGAATACTAATACTTTTTATTCTTTTCAAAAACTTGTTCTTACTCCATTTCGCCTGGTCAAACCATGTTCTTTCTTTTTTAATTGCTTCCGCTTTGGAAATTGATTTCAGCAAAACTTTGTAATACTCCGTTTCGGATATTACGCTTTGCATATCTGCATAAACAAAAATGAAATCATCGTTAGGCACTTCCAATAGATGATACAAAATAGACGTTTTGCCAACCCTGCGCGGAGCCACAACCTGTATATTGCTACCTGCATTTAATGCGCGAAGTATTTTTGCTACTTCCGATTTCCTTGGAAAGAAGTTTTTCCCTCTCGCAGGATTACCAATTACATTTTTCATTTGACAATAAATTTATTGGCAAATATATTAACAATAAATTTATTGTCAAGTTTTATTAGTTCGATTGATGCAAATATTTTTAAAAGCATTGCCGTTTAGTTTGATAAATGGTTAAAGAACAGAGCCAATCTCATTTCCTGAACCGAAATTGCAAAAAAATTCCTCAATCCTTACCCATCCCCTCCTTAACAAACTTCTCAAACACCGCTTTAATACTCGTATCACTCCTCTGAAATGCCTTAGATAAAAATTCTAAATCATTAGTATTATCAAAAGCCTTTTTGAGAAATAAAATTTCGCGGTCTTGCCAGGGTTCGTAAGTGCGGGGGTGAGTTTTGCGAAGCTCCTTTACGTTTTCTGAAAGTTCTTCGGGGTTGCGAAGCATTGGTAATTCGGCAACTGCTTTTATCAAACCTTGTTGAGATGTTTCGGTGAAGCGGTTGTAAGGTTCTGCATTAAAAAAGGAATTGACCTTGTCTTGTATTTCACTATAAAAATGTTTTTCGAAATATGGTTTTATGGTTTCGCGGATTTTTGTGTATTTCATAATGCCATACATTAATCCATAAAATGAAAGCGCGTATTCATTTTCTTTAAGTACAGACTTATCTGCACCTGATAAAATTTTTGCAAGCAAATCATGTGACATTCTCACACTCGCTTTTTTCATTTCATCGGTATATTTTTTCAATTGTTCATCTGTCAGATAATTTACTTCAACTTCTTTTCGCAAATCTGATTTTTGTGAAGCAAACTTTTCAATCACACGCAAAAAATCCCAACCATATTTTTGCATTTTACTTTCTGACACACCGCTTATTTCCAGCATATCCATATCTGTAATTGGTTGTCTATGAGCCATATCAAGCAAGGTAGCATCACTGAAAATTGTATAAGCAGGTAGGTTTGCACTTTGAGCAATCGTATAGCGAAGGCTTCGCAATTCTTCAAACAGTCCATTTCTTTTTAATGCTGGTGCATCTTCTTTTGCAACTGTTGCCTTCTTCTTCTTATCGGGACGCACTTTTATTTCAGGTTGCGCAAAATGGACGTTGGCTTTTCCCTGCAAAATTAATTTGCCAAATGCAGTTGCCTTCAACACATAACTTTCATCGTAAGCAATTTCAATGATTCCAAGCTGTAACATTTGCATCAAATAAGCTTGCCAAAACTCGTACGAAATATCTGCACCTGCACCATGCGTTTTTATTTTATCATAACCCTTTTCTAAAATATCAGCATTGCGCGAACCACGCAATACATTCACCAACATAACAGAACCAACTTTTTCTTCCATGCGCGTAATTGCTGAAAGTGCTTTTTGTGCAATCACAGTTCCGTCAGCATACTTTGGCGGATTGCTGCATACATCACAATTGCCACAATCGTGTGTCATGCTTTCACTAAAATAATTGAGCAGGATTTTTCTGCGACAAATCTTTGCTTCGGCAAATTCCTGTATGTGGCGAAGCTTTTCTTTATTCAATTCAGGTTGTCCGCTGCCTGCTGCAAATTTTTGCAGCATTATTAAATCCTGAAAGCTGTAATACAAAACGGTTTCGCTCGGCACACCATCGCGCCCTGCACGACCGATTTCCTGGTAATAGCTTTCAATATTTTTCGGAAGATTATAATGCACCACGTAACGCACATTCGATTTGTCAATGCCCATTCCGAATGCAATGGTTGCGCATATCACATTTATCTCATCTTTAATAAACGCTTCCTGCACACGCGAACGCTCGCTGCTATCCATGCCTGCATGATAATGCGCTGTCTTGAAACCTTTGTTCTTCAACTCCATCGCAACATGCTCAGTTGAATTTCGCGACAAGCAATAAATAATTCCTGAATCATTTTTATGACGCTTGATTAGTAATTCAATCTCCATTAATTTATTTTTTTCTGTAGCACCTCTGCGCACTTTCAAACTTAAATTCGGTCGGTCGAATGATGCAATGAAAAGTTTTGGTTCAACCAATTTCAACTGTTGCACAATGTCTTTGCGAACTGTTTTATCAGCCGTTGCAGTCAATGCAATAAACGGAACGTGAGAAAACTTTTCGCGAAGGAACCCCAACTGCATATACTCTGGTCGGAAATCATGTCCCCATGTTGAAACACAATGCGCTTCATCAATTGCAATCATCGAAATATTCAACTCATTAATAAATGTGTCTTTAATCGTAACTGCTTTTTCGGGCGAGATGTATAACAACTTTGTGCTGCCGTTTCGGCAATTTTCAACCACTTCGCGCTCGCTTCCATAATCGAGTGACGAGTTAAGAAACGCTGCTGCAATTCCGTTTGCAGGCAATGCTTCCACCTGGTCTTTCATCAATGCAATGAGCGGAGAAATTACGAGTGTAATTCCATCCTTCAGCAATGCAGGCAACTGAAAACAAATTGATTTGCCTCCACCGGTCGGCATCAGCAATAACACATCATTGTTATCCATCAATGCATTTATTACATCTTCCTGCAACGGACGAAATGTATCGTAACCGAAATATTTTTTGAGGTAATCGGTTTTTGTTGGGGTTGTGATTGTTGACATGGGTTTAAAATTTAATTGTGATAAATGTAATTAAAACTTAATTGACGGTTCGCAATACCCGTCATTCGGGAGGAACTTTTTTAACGGTACAACAAATTTCGCGTTGAAATAAAAATCCGACTAAACATCCGACAAGTTTCTTCCTGAATGACGTTTGCCGCAAGCGTCATTCAGTAGGAACCTTGTTCACGGTTACAACAAATTTCGTTAGAAGTAAAATCCTACTAAGGATAGACAAGGTTCCTCCTGAATGACGAAGAGAGTTTAGTTTCATATTTGTATAAAACTCATTTTAGAATTTGAGTTTTTTATCAAAGCCAATTTCTTTTCCCGTGATAAATCTTTTATTTCTTTTTCTCTTTCGATTGCCATATTGATAGATGAGTAACGTTCATAGTATATTAAATGGTAGCAAAAATATCTTCCAGCAAATGTTTGTTGCTTTCCCCTGTTCAAATAATGTTCATTCAATCTGCGTTTCAAATCATGCGTAACTCCAGTATAAAAAGTAGTCTTTGCAGGATTTGTAGTTATATAAACAAAGAAATTTTCGTCCATCATTTGAAATTGTTTTTTTGAGTAAGAAATATCACGAACGTCATTCCGGAAGAAACTTGTTTACGGTTACAACAGGTTTCGTTTTGAAATAATAATCCTACTAAATATCCGACAGGTTTCCTCCTGAATGAGGGCTGTTGTTAAGTGTCATTCAGGAAGAAACTTGTTAACGGTTACAACAGGTTTCGTTTTGAAATAATAATCCTATTAAATATCCGACAGGTTTCCTCCTGAATGACGGCTGTTGTTAAGTGTCATTCAGGAAGAAACTTGTTAACGGTTACAGCGAATCGTGTTTTGAAATAATAATCCTACTAAATATCCGACAGGTTTCCTCTGAATGACGGCTGTTGTTAAGCGTCATTCAGGAAGAAACTTGTTAACGGTTACAGCGAATCGTGTTTTGAAATAATA
>JBDTRM010000133.1:0-11478 GCA_039931675.1 Bacteroidia bacterium
CACCCGAAAAGGTGTCTGACACAAGAAGCAATGAAAACTCTTTGAAGTCAGACACCTTTTTCGGGTGTCAGACTTCTGATGCCTCGTACTAATGTGTCTGACACCCGAAAAGGTGTCTGACACAGAAAAGTACAACAAAAAAACTTTTTCTTTCTTTGAACTCAATGAATTACCGGATTTTACTTTTTCCTTTTGCCATCATTTATTTCCTCATCACCTATGTTCGGAATTGGATGTATGATAAGGGAATATTGAAATCAACATCTTTTGGCTTTCCTGTGATATGCATTGGTAATCTCAGTGTTGGCGGAACAGGCAAATCACCAACTACAAATTACCTGGTAGATTTATTGAAATCCATTTATAAAATTTCAGTGCTCAGCAGAGGCTATGGACGTAACACCAAAGGCTTTGCATTAGCAAATGAAAATTCAACAGCAGAAGAAATTGGTGATGAACCGTTGATGTATTTTAAAAGAAATCATCAAAGCTCAAGTGGTAACGATGTTAAAGTTGCAGTTTGCGAAAGTCGCGTTGAAGGTATCAATACTTTGAAAAATAAATTTCCTGATTTAGATGTTGTTTTGCTTGATGATGCATTTCAGCATCGTGCTGTTGCTGCGGGATTAAATATTCTTATTTCAGATTATTCGCATCTATATAGTGACGATGATTTGTTGCCTGTTGGCAATCTTCGCGAAGGTAAATCAGGTGCGAAACGTGCACAAATTGTAATCATTTCAAAATGCCCGAAAGATTTGGGTAAGGAAGATAAGCAGGCAATTGGGGCTGTTCTGAAAAAATCTGAAAACCAAAAATTCTTTTTTTCTTATATGCGATATGCGCCTTTGATGAATGTGTTGAATGAGTTAAGGAGTGAAAGTGAAAGTGAAGGTGAAAGTGGTAGTGGTAGCGGTAGTGGCGGTGTGCAGATAGTAGTTGGCAATGAAAAAGAAAATTCAAAATTTCTACAGTATGATGCATTATTAATAACAGGAATAGCGAAACCAAAACCATTAAAAGAGCATTTATCAAAAGAATTTAAAGAAGTCTTCCACATGGTTTTTTCTGACCATCATGATTTTACGAGTGATGATTTGAGTGAAGCAAGAAAAATATTTGATAACATTGCCAATCATAAAAAAATTATCATTACTACTGAAAAGGACTGGATGCGCATGCAACATGCTAAACTGAAAATTGTTTTTAATGATTTGCCTGTTTATGTGCAACCTATTTCATTTGAGTTTAGCGATGAAGACAAACAAAATTTCAATCAACTAATTTTAAATTATGTTAGAGAAAATAAAACAAACCGCTGATTTCATTTTACAGAAAACCAATTTCAAACCAGATGTGGGAATTATTCTCGGTTCGGGTTTGGGAGGATTGACCAAGAAAATAAAAGTGGAGCATGAACTTAACTATACTGACATACCAAACTTTCCTGTTTCCACTGTTCAGGGGCACGGAAGCAAATTATTTCTCGGTTATCTTGGCAATACAAAAGTGGTGGTGATGCAGGGCCGCTTTCATTTTTATGAAGGCTATTCAATGGAGCAGGTAACTTTTCCAGTACGTGTTTTAAAATTTCTCGGCATCAATAAATTGATTTTATCAAATGCTGCAGGGGGCATGAATCCAAAATTTAAAGTTGGAGATTTGATGATTATTGACGACCACATAAACCTGTTGCCTGGCAATCCGTTAATCGGAAAAAATGTTGAAGAACTTGGCCCACGCTTTCCTGATATGAGTGCGCCTTATGAAAAAACATTGATTGATAAAGCAAAAGCAATTGCTGATGCGAAAGGCTTTACCTGTCACATCGGAGTTTATGCAGCCGTTAGCGGACCAACTTTTGAAACGCGCGCTGAATACAAATACATCAGAACAATAGGTGCCGATGCAGTGGGAATGAGCACGGTACCTGAAGTTATTGTTGCCCGTCACATGGATATTCCATGTTTTGCCATGAGTATCATCACTGATATGGGCGGACAGGAACACGTTGAGACCATCACACACGAAGAAGTTTTAAAAGTAGCTAACGAAGCTGAAATAAAAATGTCGGCTATTGTGATGGAGATGCTTGGGTGATTTTTCTTGTTTTTTTGTCAGACACCTTTTCGGGTGTCTGACAAATTATAGTTGAGAAATTATCTCACTATCTTAAAACCAATATGACCATTACCGGTTGCCATGTAAGTTCGCACCCAAATAGGCAGCATCATTTCCATCGCACGTGCATTAGTGATGTCACCTAAATCAATAATATCGTTCCATCCAAAAGAAGCGAGAATTTCTTTCACTTTATTTTTAGCATTAGCATCATTACCGCAAACAAACATTGTAGGGTCACCATTTGATTTTTTGGGATTTACCATCACTTCACAATTTACAATGTGCAAGGTTTTTACAATGTGTGCATCCGTTAGTATATTTTGCACATGCTCTCCGAGCGAATCAGTGTTGCTTATAAATAAAGAAGGCGGCATTCCTTTAGAAAAGTCCAGAGGGTTAGAAATGTCAATCACCACTTTTCCTTTAAAGCTTTCGGGCTTTGCCAACTTTAATATTTCAAGAGTTGCATCGCCTTTTGTGCAGAGAAAAACCACTTCACCAAATTTTGCTGCATCCTCAAAAGTGCCTTGCGAAGTACTGCTGCCATTGGCTTTTACAAATGCTGCTGCCTTTTCATTATCCGCAGTACGCGAACCCATCATAACAGTATGACCAAGTTCAATTAATTTCTTTCCAATGGTATTTCCTACCACTCCGGTTCCGAGAATTCCAATTTTCATATTTAATAAGTTTTAGTTTTGATTCCGATTAGTCGGAATGAATGATTGAGTTTGAAAAGACGAACTTTTTAGAAGCATATTTTAAAACAGAAAAAATATTTAAGATCTGTTGAATCGAAAAAAGACTAAAAAACTCATTGCTTCAAAACATACTTCAGCGGTTTTACTTTCGGAAAGTTCCTTCAACTTTCCGAAAGTTATTGCGAAAAAACCCGTGAGGTTGAAAGAAACCTCACGGGTTATAAATTAAATTTGCTTCAAGCAACAACGGGAAACCTTCAACCATAAACGATTTTCAAATCCTACTCGCCATCAATAAATTCAAATCGCGAAATGGCAGTCTGGTTTTTTCGCTTACATATTTATTTGTAACGGTTCCGCGGAAAAGATAAACTCCATAACGCAGGTATTTGTCTTTCCAAAGCAATTCATCAAGGCCACCTTCTTCGCCAATTGATAAAATGATTGGAGAAAAAATATTACTTAATGCATACGATGCTGTTCGTGCAACGCGCGAAGCAATGTTAGGTACACAATAATGTATCACACCATATTTATTAAAGGTTGGATTGGAGTGATTTGTAATTTCAGATGTTTCAAAATTTCCGCCCTGGTCAATACTTACATCAATGATAATAGAACCAAAACCCATAGCGCTAACCATTTCTTCTGAAACAATAACCGGTGCGCGGCCATCGCTGGAGTAAACTGAACCTACCACTACATCAGCAGTTTTCAAAGCTTTAGACAATGCACTTGGTGAAATGGTTGAAGTATAAATACGAACTCCGAGATTAGTTTGAAGTCGCTTGAGTTTAGCTATGGAGTTATCAAAAACTTTTACGTTTGCACCTAAGCCTAAAGCTGTACGTGCAGCAAATTCGCCTACAGTACCCGCGCCAAGAATTAAAACTTCTGTTGGAGGAATACCGGTAATTCCACCAAGAATTTCGCCTTTGCCGTTTTTTGAATTACTAAGATATTCTGCTGCAACCAAAACAGATGTTATCCCTACAATCTCGCTCATAGCACGTATTACAGGAATACTTTCACTTTGGTCCTTTATAAATTCGTATGCTAAAGCAGTAACTTTTTTGGCTGATAATTTCGAAAGAAATTCGCTGTTCTGAACACTCAATTGTAAAATAGAAAACAAAAGTTGTTTCTCCTGCATCATCTCCACTTCCTGCATTGAAGGCGGAGCAATTTTCATAATCAGGTCAGCCTTATAAACTTCTTCAGGGCTGTAAACAATTTGCGCTCCCGCTTCGCTGTAATCTGAATCTGTAAAATTTGCATTCGCACCTGCACCTGCTTCAATGGATACCTGGTGGCCATTTGAAACTAATAATGCAACAGATTCGGGAACTAATGCTATGCGATTTTCCTGAAACGAGATTTCTTTTGGGATACCGATAAAAAGTTGCTTTTCCTGTTTCCTTACGTCCAGCATACTTTCCTGCGGCATTAAAAAACTTGACTGGGCAAGGGAAGAAGCTACACCTGACTGGGGGAATCTGACTGACATAAGGGTTTTCTTTTAGCTTTTGACGGAGTTGTATTTTTGATTTAAAATTTAAAACTACAAATTTTTTTTTAAACGTTCAGACTTCTATTGTAATGTGCCTTATTTCGCTTTTTGAATCAATGGTAATTTTTGCATGTTGTAATGATAAAAGGTTGGGAATTTTTTCAGGCCATTCGATGAAACACCTGTTGCCACTGAAAAAATAATTTTCATAACCTATATCCATTGCCTCTTCTTCGGAATTTATGCGATAAAAATCGAAATGATAAATAACTTCATTTCCGGATGTGATGTATTCATTAATAATTGAAAATGTAGGACTGCTCACTGTATCTGTAACACCAAGTTTTTTACAAATGGCTTTTATTAAAGTGGTTTTACCCGCTCCCATCGGTCCATAAAATGCAATTACCTTATGATTTTTTATCAAATCAATTATTTGACCGGCAACATCATCAAGTTCTACAATTGATTTGCAGGTGAGGGTTTCCTGTAACATAGTTTGCAAAAATAGAATAATTGAGTTTATGACGAATGACGAATGACGAGTGACAATTGCCTGATACCCGATACCTAATGTACCAATATCCAACCACTTCATCAACGAAACATTTTATATGTTACCTTTGCGGTAATGATTTCCAAAAGACTTAAATATTTTTCAATGTTCATGGCAGTGCTGATGTTTGCTACTTCGGTAGGCATTACTGCTAAAGTGCATTATTGCCTGATGGAAAAACAACAAATAGCTTCATCTCAAAAGGTAAAAGATTGTTGCACGCAAAAGGAAATGAAATCATGTTGTGAGATGACGAATAAAAAAATCTGCACTGATGATTTGAAAAAAGATAAAGGCTGCTGCAGCGATGAGGTCAAATCATTTTCATTTATTACAGAGTTTGTAAATAAAATTGTTTCGGTACAATTAGTTCAATTTGTTATACTTTTAAGTTATGCTATTGTACATCATTTAGCTGATGCTGAACAGCAACATTCTTCCGAAACAAAAAATATTTTTCCTCCACCTAAACTTTCAGGTACTGCTCTTTTGGCGTTCAAGCAGGTGTTGAATTTATAAAAATAATTTTCTCAGAATAAATATTAAATGGCAAAGTGGCTATTGAGGTCTCTTAGTCGTTAGCTTAATTTTTTGCGAAAAATATTAATACGAACTCTCTATCTTACACTTGAAACAATGAAATTAAAATTCAAAATATTATTCCTGTTTATTATGCTGTGCTCTCTAAAAATTACGGGACAACAAATTAATGGAGAAGTTATGTCAATGGAAAAAAATGGTGACATGGCTTCACTGGTAGGTGCAAGTGTTGTTTTACAGGGAACAGCTAAAGCCACAGTAACTGATGAAAACGGAAAATTTCAATTGTCGGTTGAAAGTTTTCCTGCAACAATTACAGTTTCATACATAGGTTATAAATCAGATACGCTTACTATAAAAAACTCTCAGCCGTTGATGATTCATTTAAAACCTGCCATTGATTTGAAGCAGGCAGATGTGGTTGAAAAGACTGATGCATTGGGGCTTTCAACACTAAAACCTTTCAATGCAGAAACTATAACACAAAAGGAATTATTAAAGGCAGCCTGCTGTAACCTGAGCGAAAGTTTCGAAACCAATCCTTCAATCAATGTAAATTATACTGATGCGGTTACAGGCGCAAAAGAAATTCAGATGCTTGGCTTATCAGGAATTTACATGCAAATGCTTGCCGAAAATATTCCAACAATGCGCGGGCTTGGACAAACATTCGGATTAAATTATGTGCCCGGACCATGGATGGAATCTATTCAGATTACCAAAGGTGCGGGTTCAGTGGTTAACGGTTATGAGTCACTAACGGGTGCTATAAACATTGAATTTAAAAAACCTGAAGATACTCCGCGTGGATATATAAATTTATACAGGGCCTCAACAGGAAATACAGAGTTTAATGGAATTTATAATCAGAAATTAAATAGCAAATGGAGTACGATGCTCTTATTACATGGAGATATTTTACAAAGAAAAATGGACCATAATGATGATTTGTTTTTAGATGCTCCATTAGTAAAACAAATTAATGCGTATAGCAGGTGGCGTTATCATAGCGGCAATAAATTAGAAGCACAGATTGGATTAAAAGCATTATCAGAACAGCGTGATGGCGGACAGGTTTATTTCGACATTAATACCGATAAAGGCACCACAAAACATTACGGTACACAAATAAAAACGAACAGGGTTGAATTTTATACCAAGACAGGGCTTGTGTTTCCTGAGAAACCTTACAAGAGTGTCGGTTGGCAAAATGATTTTACTTATCATGATGTGAAATCGTTTTTCGGTTTGAAAAACTACAACGGTAATCAGTTTAGTTACTATTCTAATTTAATTTATCAGAGCATAATTCATACTACCGATCACAAGTATAGAATTGGAGCTTCATTTTTAATGGATAGCTATGATGAGCATTATGATGAACCACAAAACGAATACAGCAGAAATGTTTTGTTTGCAGTGCCGGGAGTATTTACTGAATATACTTATGAGTATCTTGAAAGGTTTGCGTTAGTTGCGGGCTTACGTGGAGATTATCACAATGAGTTTGGAATATTTGTAACACCGCGATTAAATGCAAAATTTAATTTTACTGAAAACCTTATTGTGAGGGCTTCGGCAGGCAACAGCTTCCGCACTGCAAACATTATTGCCGATAATATCGGATATATGGCAAGCGGGAAAGTCTTGATTGTAAAGGATGCTTTGCAGCCGGAACGTGCATGGAATGAGGGAGCAAATATTACCTGGAAATTTCATATCGCTAACCGCGATGCATCTTTAAACACAGATTTTTACAGAACAGATTTTACAAATCAGGTTATAGTTGACCCATACTCAGACCCTAATTACATTCAGTTTTATAATTTAGATGGCAAGTCATATTCGCAGAGTTTCCAGGTTGCATTAAATTATGAATTGATAAACCAATTGAATGTTCGTATTGCTTACAAATTTGATGATGTGCACATAACATATTACAATTTAGGAACAACGGAAAAACCAATGGTATCAAGAAATAAAGGGCTTGTAAATCTCGCTTATGAAACTTTAAATAAAAAATGGCGCGCTGATTTTACTGCACAATTTGAAGGACAAAAAAAATTAGCAAGTACGCATACACATGATGGCATAACTGAAAATCCTGATAAGCGTTCGCCCGCTTATGTAATTCTTAATGCACAGGTTACAAAAGTATTTCGTAAATTTGAATTGTATGCAGGTGGCGAAAATCTGACAAGTTACGTTCAAAATGACCCAATCATATCAGCCGATAATCCATTTGATAAAACATTTGACGCAACTGATATTTGGGCACCAATAATGGGAATAAAGATTTATGGTGGTTTCAGAATGAGTATTAAATAAATAAAAGGCAATTAGCAATTGGCAAAAAATAAAACAAAAAATAAAACAAAAACAATGAAAACAATAATAAAATCATTAATCGTATTTGTAATAGCATTTTCATTGGTAGAAACGCATTGCAATGCGTCACCTTATTGCAAAGCGTCTCTACCTTATGTTGCAAAGGACACGCTGGTTGTAATGGCTTCAATAATATGTGAAACATGTAAGAAGACTATTGAAGAAGGCTTACGTTTTGAGAAAGGAATTAAATTGGCAACGGTTAATGTAGAAGCAAAAACAGTAACGGTAATTTATAACACTGACAAAACAAATCCCGGTGAAATCCGTAAAGCAATTTCAAAATTGGGTTATGATGCAGATGATGTACCTGCTGATAAAAAATCCTACGATAAATTAGAGAAGTGCTGCAAGAAAGATGGGCATCATTGATAGGAATCTCATTGAAGTTAAACCCAAAATCACATTTCCTGCAAATACTTTCTTACAAACCGGATAGCCAGTGAACCTTCGCCTACCGCAGACGATATACCTGCAAGAGCGCCAAAGCGTACATCGCCTGATGCAAAAATACCGGGGATGCTTGTTTCGGGTAAATAGGGTTCGCGTTCCAATTTCCAAAACGTGTGAAATGATTTTTCATTTATTAGTTCACGTCCCGTTATAATAAATCCTTTATCATCTTTCATTACAATATCATTCAACCATTCAGTTCCAGGGCGTGCACCTATGTATATGAAAAGTGCTTTGGTATTCACAGTTTGCTCCTCCGTTGTTTTCATATTTCTTAAGGTAATTTGTTCAAGCATGTTGCTGCCTGCCACTGAAATTACTTCTGTGATAGGAATTATATTTATGTTCGGAGTTTTGGTTATCAATTCAACAAGATAATTTGCCGCAGCTTGTTTCAATATATCCTGCCTGATAATCATGTTTACTTCGTTTGCAAATTTGCACATATACAAAGCGGCCTGGCAGGCAGAGTTTCCGCCACCAACTATGTAAATATTTTCTTTGCGGCAGGCATGCGCTTCAATAGCTGCAGCTCCATAATAAACTCCAGCGCCTGTAAAATTTTCAAGCCCTGCGATTTCTAATTTGCGGTAAGCAACACCTGTTGCTATTACAATTGTCTTTGTGATGATTTCTGAATCATCGGCCATCACAATAATTTTATATCCGTCTTTAACATGAATAGATTTTACTTCAGCCGGGGTAAGAATTTCCGTTCCGAAACGTTGCGTTTGAGCGAGCGCCCTGCGGGTAAGTTCACCACCTGAAAGTCCATTTGGAAAGCCGAGATAATTCTCGATGCGTGCACTGCTGCTTGCCTGTCCACCCGGATTTTTTTTCTCAATCAATAACGTTTTCAATCCTTCTGATGAACCGTAAAGCGAAGCGGCCAGTCCTGCCGGTCCTGCACCGATAATCACTACATCATACATTTTTGCAGATGCAACCTGGCGTAATCCTGCACGCATAGCCACATCATTCAACTTTGGAGAAGAAAGAAACGAACCGTCCTGGAATACAATCAGCGGCAAATCTGATTTGGTGATGTTAGTGCTGGTAATATATTTTTCGGCTTCTTCATTATGCTCCACATCAATCCATAAATAAGGAATAAGATTGCCTGATAAAAATTCTTTAAGGTGATGCGAGTCAGGCGACCATTGAAACCCGATTATTCTTATTCCATCATGAACGGGTTTGTAAAATGCATGCCAGTCTTCGAGTAATTCATTCACCACAGGATATAATTTTTCCTCGGGCGGATTCCACGGCTTCAATAAATAATAATCAAGCTTCACATCATTAATTGCGGTAATGGCTGCATCAATATCAGAATAGGCGGTAAGCAAAATTTGTTTTGAATGCCCATAAATCTCTTTTGCTTTTATCAAAAAATCAATGCCTTCCATTTCAGGCATGCGCTGATCAGAAATTATTAACGCTACCACTTCATTTTTTAGTTTCAATTCTTTCATCAACTCAAGCGCTTCCTTTGCAGAATCAATTGCAGTAACACGGTAACCGTTGCCGTATTCATTTTTAATATCACGCTGAATGGCACGCAGTACCTGCATATCATCATCAACAATTATGATAAAGGGTAGTTTCATTTTTAGATTATTTTGGGATTTGTTTTTGACTAACGGGTATAATAACCGCAAACTCTGTCCGGCCGGGAACTGAATTTAATTTTATTTCACCGTTGTGATGTTTTACAATCCTGTTCACCAAATCTAAACCAATGCCTGTTCCTTCACCAACTTTTTTTGTTGTAAAGAATGCATCAAAAATGCGCGATTGAATTTCTTTCGGTATGCCCGGGCCGTTATCAATAATTTTTACTATAACATTTTTTTCATTGCACGAAGTTTCAATACACAACTCACCATCCTTATCAAGTGCAAAAATTGCATTATCAATAAGATTGGTCCACACCTGGTTTAATTCTCCTATATATGCCTCAACTATTGCCATGTTATCGCAATAATCTTTTTTGATGAAAATAGTT
The DNA here is from genome assembly GCA_039931675.1 of Bacteroidia bacterium. Classification (GTDB taxonomy): domain Bacteria; phylum Bacteroidota; class Bacteroidia; order AKYH767-A; family OLB10; genus JAEUTH01. Next base: position 10,281 of record JBDTRM010000133.1, read on the forward strand.
TTCTCGCGCAGTTTATATCCGAGCAGTGTAATGGTGTTATCAAGATCTTTATGAAGGTTTGTAGGCTGTACATCATTAGTTCTGTCCATCTGAACATGACTCTTAATAGCTCCTACTAAAGTTGAAATGCGACATGAAGCATCATTAAGGTCTTTAAGTAAACGTTGCGAAGTAAGGAGATTTTCGAGCCAGCTTAATACGCTTACAAAAGCATCGCTGCCAACTTCAGTTTTAATTTTTTCGAAATCGTCAATTGAAAAATCGCGGTCAATAAACAACTCAACTGTTTTTATCAGATCATTAAAATTATTCTTTACCAACCATTCCGTTAATATATCTTCTGCCTCAATTCGTTGCATCGCACTCTGTTTTGTTTTTTGTTTTTGCTCCGAATCTTTATCCTTAACAAGCAATTGAATATTTTGAATGTGTTCAGGCTGTATATCACTTTGCAACACTTTCTCAGTCAACGTATAATTTGATTGAAGCCGTTTTGTCAATTCTGCTGCTATTCGGTTTATTGCAGCAGCCGGATTGTTCAGTTCATGTGCAATGCCGGCTGCAAGTTTTCCGAGTGCACTCACTTTTTCCTGCTGCAATTGCAAAGTGGCAAAACTTTTTGCACGATCAGTCATATAAGCAACAAGGCGCTCTATCAATTCAGGATTGAGTTGTTCAAGTTCGCCAAAATGATTTTTATGCAAACGAAAGCTTCGCAACTTTCCAACTGCAAACGAAGTACCCGGAGAAGTTTTCATGCGTGAATATGGCAGCAAGCCTGTTGCGCCCCCGGAAGTTTCATCATTTCCAAAATCAAAGTAATGCACTAATGTTCCGTTCTTATTCATATAAAATGAAACAATACCTTCAATAATGAACATCATGAATTCAGCCGCTTCGCCTGTTTTCATTATCACAGCGCCTTCTTCATATTCAACATAAATTGCATGATCAAAAATCCATTGCAAATGTGCATCAGGCATATCGCGCAATGCAATAACCTGGCGAAGGTCGTTAATGGTGGGTACAGACATATTATAATTTTATTTAGTTTTTGTAACGGAAAAATTTGCGAAACGCAAATTGAAAATATTTCTCCGAAAAGTAATCAAACAAGTTTAATTAAAAATTTATTGTTTAATCAGTGTGTATGACAAATTGCACTAAGCGGATTTTTTAATCAAGTTTACTACTTCGT
>JBDTRM010000134.1:0-19536 GCA_039931675.1 Bacteroidia bacterium
CTTACCGTGTTGTGCATCGCACACGTTTATGGAAGGCAGGCGAGGCGCCTAAGCTCGAGCAGGAAATTCTTGAAGGAGACCCGCGGTATTGCATTTGAGCTTTTCATACACGGTGAATGAAAACTGCTTTTATGTTTTAGCGAAGTTAAAAACAACTAAGCATTTTTTTTTCTTTGTGGTTCAGTTTGTAATTTCCTTACCATTTGCAAATCGGATAAAGCATTGCTGCAATAAGTAACCATATCAAATAAATTTGCGTTGCTGCCCTGGGGGCCTCGCAGGTGGTTTGTGAAAGGATGAGCTTTGGGTTTTATTTGGGGATATATAATGAAAAGGAATTTGTGGTTTAACAAAATGGATTAGGAATTGAACCCGTTCAAAAGAATTCGGTTCCATCTCAGCACAGAAAGACCCGCTCTAATCAATGACGCTCAAGGAAGCTAATCTACAGCAGGGATTTCCATTCATTGCTGTGTTGTATCATGCAACAATATTTTTAAAGAGTGAATAGTTCTCTATCATTGGAGTCTCAACTGCAAGGTATAAAGATTTACAAAAATTATCTTCTCTATAGTTATGAGTGTTTTTTATTTTGTTTACATAGAGAAAAAGTATTTTTAGAAAATCATGTCCATTCAGTTGATGTCTTATTTCTAAATTGAGTTTTTCGTACAATTTATTATAAGCATCCACAATTTTTTTTCCGTCTTTGACAAACGCATTTTTACTTATGAATTTGTTTAAGTATTCCAATTGGTCAAAATTAATTGTTCCATTTTTTTTATCAATTGAAAGATTTCCATCAATGTCAACAAGGTTTGCCGATGGAAATTTTATCTCTCTTAAAAGTCGCAAGCAAAAAAGTGGTTTTAAAACATTAGATAACTGTTCAAGAATTAACTTGCCGTCAAACGGAAAATTGCCAACACCAATTTTGAGAAACTTATCTATAACCTCCTCACAAAACAAATATGATTCTAAGCAACTGAAATCTGTTTTAAATAATTTGGGGTTACTGATTGATTTGATGTAGTCATCAAAATCTTTATCAACAATACAACGCACATGAGTTGAAGGTAGTTTCTCATTCAGAAACTTGGAAAGAATTAAGCCTTTGTTTCGGTTTGAGGAAATGTTTAACCCTTCGAAATACTCAACTGGTAATTCGGAAAAATCAACAATGTCAACTAAAACAATTTTTCTTACACATTTCTTATTCTTTAAAAATATTTCAAGGAATGCTTTATCGGAATTTCCTTCAACATAAATATCTCTTATGTCCTTTTCAAGTTTGCAGAGAGCAAGTATTTCGTGATGTTTTTTTTTAAGTATTTCCATTGGTATCTGATAGTTTAGTTACATGATCGAGATTGGAAGAAAGTAACTCTAAAGAGTGAGTGGATAGAATATACTGTATGTTTCTCTCAACACTAAATTTTAAGAGAGTGTCAATTAGATTACGCTGCCATTTAATATTTAATGAGATTTCCGGTTCATCAATAATAAAAATTGTTGCTGCCTCAGCAGATGTTATTGTATTAATAAAAAGTAGTAGAAGTTGTTTTTCTCCGGATGAGAGTAAGTTAAAACGTATGGCTTCACCTCCTTTTTGATTTAAGCTAAAACCATTATTAAGATTAAATGTCATTTCCTTATTTGTGAAATATTCATTAATTGAACCAATAAAAAGATTGAGTGTATCTTTTAATTTTTCAAGTGCTTTTAGTTTAGCATTGATACTTTCGACATAAGGTGCAATGATGATTCGCAAATTCTTAAGCTGTGAAGGTGTTTTGGATAATTTAATTGTATTCTTAATTGTTTTTGAGTCAAAAGGGTCTATTAATCCATAATTCACGAAAGGAGTTACATTTGCTTCAATATTGTCAATTTCATTAATCAGTTCCTCTTTAGTTTTTGACTGCTTAATTGTTTCGCTTTGTTTAAGGACATTTTTGATAAGGTCAGTGTATATTACTTGTGAATCTTTCTCGCCAATCCTTGAACCTAAAATAATTTTTGTTCTAATCCAATCTATTAATCTTTCAATTGCAGGTTCTAAAGCAAGTTTTTTTTCATCAAGCATTTTCTTTATACTAACCCTTTCATAGTTGTTAGACAGAATCATGTCAGATTCATTAAATATGATATTACCTCCTAATCCTTCAGGGTCATGTTCAGATGATGTCAAGCTATTGAGAATCTTTCTATCGTCAGATAAATAGAATACGGAAATATTTAGATCTACAATAAATTTAAGGATTTGTATAAAAATTGAATTTTCTTCAGTCCCATCCTCTAAACGGATAGAGTTTTCTGGAGTCGTTTTTAGATTAACAGAGAAAAGAGTTTTGTTATTTTTATTTACAAAATAGGTATAAGCACCTAGAAGGCTATTTCCTTGTCTTGATGCTCCGATCTCTATCCCATTCTCAAACCTGATTGAACATTTTTGAAATTTTGTTTCTGCTATTTTGGTTTTATAACCACTCTTATCTCGTGAAGAAAGCAGCCAAAATATCAACTTTAGTAAAGTTGTTTTTCCTGAGCCGTTATCTCCATAAATTATTAGTAGTTGAGAAATGTCACTACCTTTCTCAAGTGGTATTGAGTAAGAGTAGTAGCCGAATAATTTTTCTACTTTAATTTCCTTAATTGAAAGTGGATTTGATTTTACCATGATTGTATTGTATTTATTTTTTTTGTCAATTATTTTGTCTGTCAGTTTTTTGTTCAAGGTAGAAAGTTTCAAGTTTGTAGTGTCTCTATATGGTTCCTGATAACGTATTACTATCGGAACCTTTATCTTCAAAAAGTTCGAATAACCAACACAATAATAGCATTATTCGCAACTTCTGTAAAATATATCTGAAACTTCCTTCTTATTTACCCCGCACTGCGGGGGTCTTCCCCCGCTGCCGCCCTGCGTCCTCGTTGGTGGTTTGCGAAAGTATGAGTTTTGCATTTTATTTAGTGATACATAATGAAAAGGAATTTGTGGTTTAGCAAAATGGATTTGGCACTAATTGTAAAGCAAAGGCGGGCAAGCCAGAGGCCTTACCACAGCGACACAAAACACTATACTACAGCAGGGGGTAAGATGCAAACTATCATAAAAATCATTTAATCACATCCATCAACGGTTCAGACAATTGGATTACCGGAAAAATAAATTATGTTTGCTTACGCTAAATTGAGGCAACACTTAATCAACTGTTACACTCCTAGTGCTGTTGAATCAACTTGGCAAATGAAATTAGGGAAATAGGTGCTGTAATATGTATGTGATTTACATGTTAATGTCACTTTTAAAAAATCATAAACTACAACTATTAAATAATGTTAATCTTAACTAACCAGAAGAATGAAATTTATAGTCTTATTGAACAAATAGGATTAGACCCAGGCAACTTTGAATGGTCAAGGTCCACATTCCTTTTTTCTATTCATCCAACAGTGGTTGGAAAAAATGTCCCCGCTGACAAGTTGATTTATAAAGGAACCGATTTCTATTTTCTTTTCGGGGAGCGCGTTAAGATTACTTCACATTATGCAGAGTTTAGTCCAGGAAAAGAATCTTATGTTGAAGAAAATTATCCTGGAGATTGGCAGCACCAAGTAAAAAATGTGGATAGATGGCTTGGGTATTTAAAAACAGAAGTGTTGCAAGAAGATAAATGGATACGATTACAGAAACAAATCTCAAACTTAAACTTTGGATTTAATTATAAGGATGGAAGTTTCTCAGTAACAGAGTATCAAGAACTATCTTCAAAAATTGATACACTTCATCAACGACTTGAATCAATTGGGCTTCAACAGGAGGAAATAAAATTGTTGCGTGAAATTCTTAAACATACTAAAGAAGTTGCTAAGGATATGAATAAAGTAGATTGGAAGAATTTATTTATAGGTTCAATTATTTCTGCGGTTGTGCAATTGAGTCTTACTCCTGAAAGTGCGAAAACATTATGGCACTTGATAAAGGAGGTGTTTAACAAATTATTGTTGCCTTGAACAAATAGCAAAACTGTGGATAAAGCAGATTAAACAAAATAAAAAATAATTCGACATTGAGAACAAGAACAAACAGTAGCGTTTCCTTCGCTTGAGCGAGTTACAAAATCGTCCGAGCAAGGGGAGGACGCTGGGCGGCTGCGGGAGGATACAGAATAATTCGTGAAACTTGTTTTTAATTACACTTCGACAATTTATATTCTTTAAAATGGATAAAAACTTATGGATGTAATGAATGATCTTGAAATTTTAAAACAATTGGAAATAGACTTGCTGGGAAAAAATCTATCATTTGCGGAAGAAGCTAAAATAAGATACGTTTTAAACGAAAATAAGAGAGTTGCTAGTTTAGGTTTAAAAGACTGTGATATTGTGTCTATTCACAGGATTATTGATCATTTAAAGAATTTAGCCGACTTACGAACACTGGACCTTTCGGAAAATCAACTTGTAGATATCTCATTTTTAATGGAGCTTCCTAAGCTCACAAGTCTTTACTTAGCAAGTAATAGAATTAATGACATAATTGCTTTAAAAAATTTAGTTGAATTAAACCTACTTGATCTTTATGATAATGAAATTAAAAATATTTCGCCTTTAAAGAATTTAATTCAATTAACAAATTTAACACTCTCCTATAACAAGATAAGTAATATTTCACCTATTGCCAATTTAAAACACTTAAAATTTCTTAGGCTGAAGGGAAATCAAATTAAAGATATTTCGTCTCTTAAGGATTGGAAAAATCTGGAATTAGTAAACTTGGATGATAATAAAATTGCTAAACTTCCTATTTGGATTACTAGTTTAAAAATAGATATTACTTGGGATAGTGTACGTTATAATAAAGGAATTAGTATAAGAAATAATCCACTACGAAGTCCTCCTCCTGAAATAATAATGCGAGGTATTAAAGCCATTGATGCTTGGTTTATAGGTCAACGGACTTATGTCAATGAAATTAAAATTCTATTGGTTGGTAATGGTGAAGTCGGAAAAACAACTTTAGTAAAATGTCTAACCGGGAGCCAGCCTGATTTGAATGAACCACCTACTCATCAAATAAAAATTACAGCGCATGCAATTTCTCATACAGGATCAAATATAAAAATCAATTATTGGGATTTTGGTGGGCAAGAGGTAATGCACTCAACACATCAGTTTTTTCTCTCTAAGCGCAGTATATATATTTTAGTTCTTGATGGACGAATGGATGAAGATCCAGAATATTGGCTAAAGCATATTGAAAGTTTTGGAGGCAACTCTCCCATTCTAGTTGTATTAAATAAAGCGGATTCTAATCCCAGTTATGATGTAAACAGACAATTTTTACAAGACAAATATCCTTTCATTAAAGGATTTTTCAAAACTATTTGTAAGAAGGATGAGTTAAATGGTATTCAAGAATTAACTGAGGGATTAAAAAATGCGATGATGGACGTTGAAATATTAAAATCAGAATGGCCGAAAAAATGGTTTGTGATAAAGAAAAATCTTGAAGTTACTAAGGAAGACTTTATTTCACAATCACATTATGAGAAACTATGTGAAACAACTGGAGTTAAAGACAAAGACACTAAAGAAATACTTGCAGAATTTTTAAATGATCTTGGAGTCGTGGTTCATTTTAAAGACTTAAGATTAGAAAATCTTTATATTCTCCAACCCAGATGGGCTTCAAGGGCCGCTTACAAAATTATCAATTCTTCGAAAGTTGCTGAGAATCATGGTTTGCTAAAGATCGAATGGCTACCTGAAATTATGAAGAAAGAGGGTGAATTTGATTTCGAATATCAAAGTTATACTTTTCCCTATATTATAGATTTGATGCAAAAATTTGAACTATGTTATCCGATTAAGGAGAATAGGGAATATCTCATACCAGAATTAATGAATATTCAGCAACCAACATTGCAAGATCATCAAGGGAAAATATTGAATTTTTTTTTTAAATACGAAGATTTCTTGCCTCGTTCAATAATGACGAGATTTATTGTACGAATGCATGAAGATATTAAAGATAACTTGCGTTGGCGTACAGGTGTAGTTTTATCGGTACCTATTTTTGACTCTGTTGCTATGATAATTGCAGATATTAAAGAACGTAAAATTAAGGTTACTTTGTCAGGCTCGAGAAGACGTGAACATTTTGCGATCATACGGAAAACATTTCATGAAATTCATAAAGCATTTGAAAAGTTGAAGGTTACAGAATGGATTCCATTACCCGGAGAAGACAACATTTCTTTAGAATATGATGAATTGATTGCTTACGAAGAGAGCAATATGAAGGATTACTTCGTGGGTAAGATAAAGAAATTCTTTGAAGTAAAAGAGTTACTTAATGGACTTGAACCAGAAAATTTAAGAAAAGATGACTTTCAATGGGACGTTTTTTTATGTCATTCATCAAAAGATAAAAACATTATCAATGCCATTATACAGGAATTGAAAAAAAGAAATATAACATATTGGCTGGATGAAGAACAAATTATTCCAGGAGATAGTATCATTGATAAAATAACCGATGGCCTTCAGAAAAGTAAAAACCTTATTCCTTGTATTAGTCAAAATCAAATGGAATCAAATTGGTCACGTAAAGAATATCAAGGTATTTTAAGTCGTATTATTAATGGAACATCAAAACAACGAATTGCGCCATTAATACTTGATGATTCAGATGTTGAAAATCTTCCGCTATTTTTATTGGACACCAAATGTGAAAGGTATCGAGTAGATAAAGAGTATAAAAGGCTATTGGATTTATTAGAAAGCAATTCTAATGGTAAGAGAAAAAGTATTTTTCAAATAAGGGAAACTAATCCAAACTTACAAAAATTGCAGGAAGAAATGTTTACCAAAGCAGATGAAGACAGGAAAAATAATTCTGATTTTTTATAACTATTTTTTTTAATTTCTTAATGTAAAGTGAATTAACTGTCAAGGTACAATCACTTAGAAATAAGATTTTCATGAACTTGTAAAAGACTAAGTGAATGAATCTAACTATTTCGCTTTTGTCTTTGAAAACTGATGATATAATTTAAAGGATTGTGCCTCTGCTGTAGCCAAGCTCTCTCGTGACCCTACCGCAAATTTATCCCCGCTCTTAAAAAGTGTCGCGTGACGCTACCGCGATGGCTCCTTGTGGTGGGGTAGTGTGAGTTTCCCATTACATAACTCTCAAACACCACGCACGTGGCTCTTGTAAATCTGAGTTTTTTCATGATTAATCAAATGGCACTAATCAATTATTTAATTTTCATGCTCTCAAAAAAATACATTTACCCTTGCAGGATTAAGCGCATACGAGCATGCTGCCTGATGCTTAGAAGGTGTTGCATGCCTTGATAATAATTAGCCTCCACTGCTGCAACACTGCTATGAATTAAAACAACAATCATTTATGAAAAAAATATACTGCCGGGTGGTGGTTGCAACGATGATGTCAAATGTGGAAGCATAAAATTTTAATTTTCTTTGGTCGGATAGCAGTAATGTTACCAACAATGATGAACGTGCGCGGCAAAACGCGATTGACAGTTCAGGTATTTACATAGCAGGTAATGACCATCAGCAAACAAGGAATAATAAAGTTAAAATAATGAATGAGACCGATATTCGATATTCGGTGTTGATAATTCCTTTCTTTTTGTTGGATATTTTTATAGCTGATATGATGCTGCGCCAGGTTCGGCACAATGGCATATTGAAAAACGTAACATAACAACCGGTGATACTATATGGAATTTTAGGAAGGAGCATATTTTTCCAGACCTATAGATATTTTTCCAGACCTATATATAGTTTTTCAAAACCTATAGATATTTTTCCAGACCTATAAATATTTTTCCAGACTTATAGATATTTTTTAAGACCTATAGATAGTTTTCAAAACCTATAGATATTTTTCAAGACCTATAGATAGTTTTCCAGACCTACAGATAGTTTTTCAAAACCTATAGATATTTTTTCAGACCTATAGATAGCTTTTAATGCAGAATGGTGAGAGAGAACTTTATAAAAAGTAATTAATTGAAAACTTTCGTATTTGTAAATCAGTTATTTACAGGAAATTCACAGCAGCGTGTAAAAAAAAATTTGCATTTTATATTTCGCTGTTTTATTTTTGCCATACAATAATATTGGTTGACCTATTGATTCTGTCAGTTTACTCCTGATTGATGGTTTTAAAAGGTTGGCACACTCCGGAGCTTAAATTTGATTGCCTTTATGAACACCACTCCTTTGCCTTAGGAGACCATAGAAGTGGTTTTAGAGGATTGATTACAGAATTTTTTTTTCAAGTACGTTTTTTTAATTGATTGGCTTTTAAGGTTTGTTTAATCCCGATGTTTCAGGATAACATTCTCCCTTCGTTCACTCCTTGCTCCCGTAGCGGAACATCATGCGCTATTGCGCATTAAAACAGTAAAAGAGTGCAACAGGGGTTAATGGGATTTTAAAAACAGGGTTTAAAAAAAACTCGTCCTAAAAGTTTGTTTTGAGTACAAGTTGTCATTTTGTAACGCATTTTTTTAATTTTTAAATCTCTTCTTTTATGGTGGTAATACACAAGGCGGTTGTAACGCCTATAAAAAAACAAAACAACGATGAATATTGTTTCAGCGTAAAGTCAATCGGACAGGCTCTAACTGATTATTCAACAATTTTTACCAAGCTGGTTCCCCCGATAGCTGACGGTGTTAAGTTATTCGGTGATCTGGATGAGGCTAATACAAAAGCTGATAAAGGTAGCCAGGCTGACAAGGCCTTCCGTAATAAGCTACGCTTTGATGGTGACCAGGTTTTAAATTCATGGGCAGCCGGTGTTAGCTTAATAGCGCAGGGTGATCTTGATATCATTGCCAAAAGCAAATTTCCGGTGGGTAAAAACCGCACACGTTATACAGATGTTGCAGTTCCGGCCAGCCCTAAAGTTGTTGATGGTAACAGGCCAGGCATGATTAAAGTAAAAACCCCAAAGGGAAAAGGCGTTAACTCTATACAGTTTCGTTTGACGCGTAAAGATCCTGCAACTGCTGTTGATGCTGATTATACTTTTATGGAGCCTTGTGGTTCATCGCTCACTATTAACGGCTTATCTGCGGGCACTATATACTTTTTCAGTGCACGTGCCATTGGTTCTGTAAGCTTTAGCGGCTGGAGCGAGCCTACTATGTTTATGCCTTCGGTAATTTAAGAAGCATACATAACGGTACTTATACCTTGCATTATACACAGGCCGGCCTTAACGACACCGAGGCAAGCAGTATGTAATGAATAAAAATAAGTGTAGTATATTTATACGGTAGAAGCTGCATGCATAATGCAGCTTTTTTTGTGTTTTAATATACCCAGGAATGGGTGCTGAGTTTTTAAATGAATTAGGGGTCTTGTCGCGTCACAAGCAAGGCAGCAGCACATGTCTTTGGAAGACCTGCGACAGGTGGTGAAATAAAATAAGCCCCGATAACATTAAAAATTATTAATACCCGTTTTCGCATGCAAGTTTACAATTTAACCTTGCCACGTCAAATGCATCTTTAATAATTCTTGTAAGTTATTATCTACAATTATTTTTACAAATAGTTACGAAAATAGTTTTTCCTTTGAACCCTAATAAGATTCTCTCCAAAGCAAAACCATTACTCCATTTTTAAACTATAAAATATGACCATATTTAGTAACCCCACGCGGAATGCATTTTTTATTGCTTCTATTTTGCTTTACACTTCATGCGGTGAAAAGAAACAGCAAATGGCCATTGTTCCCGATGTAAATGTAGTTACAGCCGCACAGCGCACTCTGCCTGTTTACTCAGAATTTATAGGACAAACGTATGGTCAAAGCGACATTGACATTCAGCCGCGTGTAGAAGGTTGGGTAACCGGTATTCATTTTAAAGAAGGTGATAAAGTAAAGAAAGGACAATTGCTATATACTATTGACGAAATTCAGTTGCGCAATAAAGTTGCATCAGCGCAAGCCGGTGTGGCCGAAGCTGAAGTAATGGTTCAAAAAACAAAAGCCGATTTAGACCGCGTTGAGCCACTTGCAAAAATGAAAGCACTCAGCGAGCGCGACCTTGATGCTGCCAAAGCCGCTTATGATGGGCAACAGCAAAGACTTGAAAGTGCAAAAGCAATGCTCAATAATTCGCAGGTTGAATTAGGATATACTCACATTAATGCACCTATATCAGGAGTAATAGGAATTTCGAAAGTACAGGAGGGTGATTACGTGAGCCGGAGCATCGGTAAAAATGTTATCAATACTATTTCTGCTGTTGGCGCTATGCGTGTTCGCTTTTCAATTTCTGAAAATGAATATTTACAATTTAAAAAGAAAGCCGAGAAGGGAGCAACTAAGGAGGCTATTGTGGTGGAGATGGTTCTTGGAGATGGTTCACTATTTCCTGAAAAAGGAAAAATTGATTTTGCCGACCGCACCATTGACCCTGAAACAGGAAGCTTATTGGTGCAGGCAGTTTTTCAAAACTCAAACGGCTTGCTCAAACCTGGTCAGTATGCCAAGATTCGTTTTGTAACTGATATTGTAAACGATGCCGTGATTGTACCTCAACAAGCTATTAACCAGTTGCAGAATATCTACCAGGTGTTTGTTGTGGAGAACAACAAAATTATTCCCCGCCCGGTTGAAGTGGGAATGCGTATAGGCAGTAATTGGGTAATCAGCAAGGGATTAAAAGCCGGAGAAAAAGTGGCGGTAATAGGTAATGCAGTTGTTAAACCCGAAATGACAATTAAACCTGTTGATATGAATTGGAATTACGATTCAACTGGAGTAAGATAATTTCAATTTGATGATTTGGTGATTTGATAATTTGATGATTATTACAACAAATCATAATAGTACAACTGCTGCGGCTGTGCCCTTTAGGGTTAGGGTGAGCGAAGCAAGATCAACAATTTAATTTCCCTCTAAACAAAAAATATTATGAGTGAATTTTTTATTAACCGCCCTATTTTCGCAATGGTGCTCTCCATATTGATGGTGATACTCGGGTTAGTTGTATTGCAGGGGATTCCTGTTTCACAGTATCCTGAGATTACTCCGCCAATGGTAAAGATTACTGCAAATTATAGCGGTGCTAATGCAGTAAACATGGAGCAAACTGTTGCTACACCAATCGAGCAGCAGGTTAATGGTGTGGAGAACATGCTCTATATGCGCAGTATCAATACCAATGATGGCGCTATGACTTTGGAAGTTTCGTTTGAAGTTGGAACGAACCTCGACAATGCAAACATGCTTACGCAAAACCGCGTGTCGCAAGCCAATCCTTTTTTACCTCCCGAAGTAACAGCCTTAGGTGTAACCACAAAAAAGTCGCTTACGTTTCCCTTGATAATTGTATCGCTGGTTTCACCAAAGAACAGTTACGATTCCAAGTTCATTAACAACTATGCATTCATCAACATTGTTGATAATATTAAACGTCTTAATGGAGTAGGGGATGTGTTTGTATTTGGAGGTTCTGAGTATAGTATGCGCGTTTGGCTGAAGCCTGATTTGCTTGCGCGATATGATTTAACAGTGTCGGATATTACACAAGCATTAAAAGAACAAAACACGATAAAGCCCGGTGGTTCTTTTGGCGCTGAACCGTCAACACCCGGCACGCAAAATACTTATGTGGCGCAATTGCAGTCGCGCCTTGTTACCGAAAGTCAATTTAAAAACATTGTTCTTAAGTCAAGCGCGAATGGAGCGCTCGTTCATTTAAGCGATGTTGCGCGTATTGAGCTGGGTACTGAGAATTACAGCATGACCAGCAGGTTGAACGGTTCACCATCTTCAACCATTGCCATTTATCAAATTCCCGGAACCAATGCATTGGATTTGGCAAACAGGATTAAAGCAAAAATGACGGAAATGGAAGAACGCTTTCCGCCTGATATGAAAATGGAATATGCGTTGGATACTACACTTGCCGTAAGCGAGGGTATCAATGAAATTATTCATACGCTTTTCGAAGCGGTGCTGCTTGTAATAATTGTTGTGTTCCTGTTTTTGCAGGATTGGCGTGCCACATTAATCCCGTTGCTTACCGTTCCGGTTTCTCTTATCGGAACATTTATCGTGTTTCCGATGCTCGGCTTTTCTGTAAACGTATTGTCATTACTTGGATTGGTGCTTGCCATAGGGCTTGTAGTGGATGATGCTATTGTGGTGGTTGAAGCAGTTATGCATCATATAGAACATGGGCTTAGTCCCAAGGAAGCCACGCGGAAAGCAATGAAAGAAGTTGCTGGTCCTGTTGTGGCTATTGCTGTAATTCTCTGTGCGGTGTTTGTTCCTGTTGCGCTTATGGGTGGAATAACCGGCAGGCTATACCAACAGTTTGCCATTACTATTGCTATATCAGTTGCGTTCTCTGCCTTTAACGCATTAACGTTAAGTCCTGCGCTCTCGGCATTATTATTAAAACCTAAAAAAGAATCAAAAGGTTTGTTGCAAAGATTCTTTAATGCATTTAACCGCATGTTCGATAAGTTTACAAATGGCTATACAAAAGCTGCAGGATTCTTTGCACGAAAACTTGTTATAACGGCTGTAATACTTTTAGGAATTTGTGTAGTTACAGGATTGCTTGGTAAAAAGATTCCGGGAGGATTTGTACCTGAAGAAGACCAGGGTTATTTCATCATGGCTGTTCAGTTGCCTGATGCGGCTTCATTGCTGCGTACAGATATAGTTACACGTAAAGTGGAAGCTATACTTAAGCAGATTCCTGAAATTGCATTATATACCACAGTTAATGGAAACAATTTGCTTAACAATACGGTTTCACCAAACTCGGCCACATTTTTTGTTTCTCTTAAAGAATGGAAGCTTCGTGAAAAAACCGCAAACCAAATTGCACAGGAGATTAATGCGGCCTGTATGAAAAGCATAACAGAAGCAACTGTGATAGCGATTGGACCTCCCCCGATTATCGGTTTAGGAAACGGTGCTGGATTCTCCATGTATCTCCAGGACCTTGGTGGAAGTTCGCCTCAGTATCTCGCTGAACAAACACAGAAATTTATTGCAGCAGCAAGCAAGCGTCCCGAGATTGGAAAGATATTTTCTCTTTACCGTGCCAACGTTCCCCAGAAAGCAATCATTGTAGATAAAGACAAAGTTCAGAAATTAGGAGTCAATCTTGATGCTGTTAATCAAACCATTTCAACCCTGATGGGTTCATCTTTTGTAAATAACTTCAATCAATTCGGGCGGCAGTACAAGACTTATGTAATGGCTGAAGATAATTTCCGAATGAAACCGGAAGACCTTGCGCAGTATTATGCAAAAGATAAAAATGGTACCATGATACCGCTTAGTACGCTGGTAACGGTAAAAGATACTATCGGTCCGCAATACACCAATCACTTTAATATTTACCGTGGGGCAGAGTTGGGCGGTGGACCTGCAGTCGGTTTCAGTTCAGCGCAGGCGTTAACTGCACTTGAAGAAACAGCAAAGGAGGTGCTGCCTGCAGACATGAGTTACTCGTGGAGCAATATTTCATTCCAGGAAAAAGCAGCCGAAGGAAAAGCAGCAGCGGTTTTTGGAATGGCATTGTTGTTTGTGTTTTTAATTCTTGCAGCGCAATACGAAAGCTGGAAATTACCTTTCAGCGTATTGCTCGGAACTCCGTGGGCGGTGATGGGTGCATTTCTCGGGTTGTTTATTGCGGGCTTATGGTCGCTCAGTTATGTGAATAATGTTTTTGCACAAATCGGCTTAGTGATGCTCATTGGCTTGAATGCAAAGAATGCAATCCTGATTGTGGAGTTTGCCAAAATGAAAAGAGATGCCGGAGAAGATACTTTCACCGCAGCGATTGACGGAGCCAAACTTCGCTTCCGTCCAATCCTCATGACATCGCTTGCGTTTATCCTCGGTGTTATTCCGTTGTTAACTGCTTCGGGTGCCGGTGCCGAAGGGCGTAAGGTAATGGGTATGGCAGTATTCAGCGGGATGTTAACAGCAACTATAATAGGTGTATTACTTATTCCCGGTTTCTATGTTATGATTGAAGGAAAAAAGAAAAAGAAGATGGATGGAGATGCAGGCACTACTAACTTAGCAACGGAGGGGGGACATTGATATGAAAAGAATAATTGTATATAAATTGTTGCCCTCGCTCACCCTAACCCGCCAAAAGGCGGGCACAGCCGCACCAATGAAAAAAGTAATCGTAATATTTTTTGTTTTAGCAGTTGTAGTTTTCCAGGGTTGCCTTGTCGGAGGAAAATACACTGAACAGACTAAATCGCATCCTGTTGATTCCACTTACGTTTATCCTCACAGTGAGAACCACGATTCCCTTACCCTTGTAAAATGGGTTGATGTTTATAAAGATGAAGCATTGGTAAAATTGATTCAGATTGCTTTAGACAGTAATCGTAATTTATTGATAGCAGCAGCACGTGTTGAAGAAGCGCGTGAGCGCGCAGGAATTGTTAAATCAAATTTGTGGCCATCACTTGGATATAATGTAACTGCCGGTTCGGGGAATGTTGGCTCGGATGCACAGAAGGTTGGCGCTGCTTTGAATGGAAATAATTTCCAGATGTATGGAACAATGAGCTGGGAACTTGATTTGTTTGGCAAGGTTCGTCATGCAAACAAATCTGCACAGGCATTATACATGAGCGAAATGGAAAACCGTAACGGAGTTCAGGTGGCATTAATCGGACAAACTGCTGAGTTGTATTTTATACTTCGCGATTTGGATAACCGCCTGGAAATTGCTCAGCGCACACTTGCTTCGCGCAAAGAAAATACGCGACTGATTACAGAGCGCTTTGATAAAGGTTATGTTCCTGAATTAGATAAACTCCAGGCCGAACAGCAGGAAGCAACAGTGGAAGCAAACATTCCTGAGCTGAATCGCCAGATTATAGAAACTGAAAATGCATTACGTGTTATCATCGCGCAAAACCCCGGCCCAATTATTCGGGGTCTTACAAATGATACGCAAGTGTTAGGACCCGAAATTCCGGCAGGTTTACCATCGCAGCTTTTAATGCGCAGACCTGATGTTCGTTCGGCAGAAAAAATTGTTGAAGCACAGTTCAATAATGTTGGTGTGGCAAAAGCAGCTATGTTTCCAACCATTTCATTAACAGGAATTCTTGGATTTGCATCACCTGAGTTAAGCACGCTTGCATCGAGCACAGGATTTCTGGCAGCAGGAGCCGGAAGTCTTTTCGGACCTATATTCGAATTTAATAAAAACCGCGCGCGTAAGCGTGAGCAGGAATACAGGTTGCAGGAAGTAACACATGCTTACGAACAAACTGTGCTGCAGGCATTCGCTGATGTTGACAATTCATTATATGGCTATCGCTCCTACAACGAACAGCTTACTATTTTAGACCGGCAAGTTGCAGCCGCAACAAAAGCTTTAGTGCTAAGCAATGCGCGTTACGAATACGGATATACTTCATACCTCGAAGTAATTATACAGGAAGACAATCTTTATTCAGCAGAATTGCAACGCTCTTTTGTATTACAGAAGAAACTAACGTCTGTAGTAAACCTTTATAGGAGTTTAGGTGGCGGGTGGTAACAAGCCATATACTGGATTTTAACTAACAATACTAAAAACACTGAGTCTATGAAAAAAGTAAACTCAACAATCATCGTGACATTTGCAGTTTGTAGAATATGTTGCAAAGAATAATGTTGCAAACATCATTGAAACTATCAGGACAAAAAGCCGGATTTTAAAAGAGATGGAAGATAAAGGCGAAATAAAAATTGCAGGAGCATACTATAATTTAAAAACAGGGGAAGTAGTTTTTCTTTAAAAGTGATTAATAAAAAACAGTTCATCAGAATGGAAAACCAATTGCTATGTTAAGTATAGCACCTGAGAGAGCATCATTTACATTCCTGATCCAGTAACTATTATCTGATTGATAAGTATTCCGCAGTGGAAATCCCAAATCTGTTCGAAGAATAAAAAAACTAAAATCAAACCGAAGGCCTACACCTGTTCCCACTGCAATCTGTCTTGCAAAAGTATTAAAGCCAAATTCTGCTGCCGGCCTGTTTACATCTTTGTTAAGCAGCCATACATTGCCTGCATCCACAAACAAGGCACCCAATACTAATTTAGAAAGTTGAAAACGATATTCAACATTGGCTTCCAATTTTATATCACCGGTTTGATCAACTATTCCACTTGACTGGTCGGGTTCGTAACTGCCGGGACCTAAAGATCGGGCTTGAAATCCCCTGAGACTCATTGAGCCTCCGCTGTAAAACTGCTCAACATAAGGCATTACCGCAGAGTTACTATACGAAAACCCGGCACCTGTATAAAAACGAAATACAATTCCTTTTTTTACTGTGGCAGTATAATATCGCACATCAACAGACGATTTTATAAACTGTGAATATACGTTGTCAATTATAGTATATGGTCGCTTCCCACCTTGTGCAGACTTTACCAGGTCAATAAGATTTCCGGCAGTACCAATGATGGACTGGAAATAAAAGCCGTTTGATTTTTTATTGCTGTTGTCGTAGGTGAAATTATACTCTGTTCCAATTATGGTCTGTTCTTCAAAACTTTTTTTTACATAAGGATTGCTTTCGGCTATTGAATCAAATTCGCTGGTTGTTTTTAATAGATTAACCACATTAATCTTGAGGGGAAAAAATATATTGGTAATTTTTTGTCTTCTTTTCCATAGGTAACTGAATCCCAGGTTTACTCCATTCATTCTGTAAAATTGAACATTGTTTGTAAATTCAAATCCAAGGTTGCAAATCGTTTTTGACGATATCAGTTTCGAGCTTGAAGGCAGTTTAAATGGAAGCACAAGCCGCGGAAATTCAAATGAAGCATTGATGCCTGCATTATAAGAATTCCCTGCAATCTGATCTGTATTGTTTATTCCCCATTGCCATTCTACTCCTCCACCTAATTTCAACTGCAATTTATTTGCCTGTTTGCCGATGTTGCCATGAGCCAGTGTTGTCTCTATTCCCGGGCCGGCAAACCCGGTGGACTTTGATTGAACAAATCCTTCAAGATTTAAGCTTACATCATTTTTGGGCGACATTTCAATAGTAAGATCCATTACCTGGTGGAGACTATCCTGCACCGTAAACTGCATTTTTACATATTTGAAAATTCCATAGTTATTCAGTTGCCTTATGGTGCCCTGGTGTTTTGATGTGGTATATAAATCGCCTTTTCTGAACTGAATGCAGCGGGTAATAACGCCAGGTTTTAAATAATTTTTCAGCCCGGTAATTATCACTCCATCTTGAAAAACAGTATCCTGAAAAATAGTTTTATCTGATGAATCAACCTGAACTCCCACCAAATTTACCTTAATATGATCAATGGAATATTTCTTACAAACATAGAGCGGAGTCTCAGGACTTTTACCAATCATCAAATCAATTTGATAGGGGGCTGTTGAAGTGTCAGCAATGAATTTAATATTATCAGGCCCGAAAAAATAATATCCTTGTTCGACAAGCACAGCAGAAATATTTCGTTTTTCAGACTTGATTGCTTCGATGTTAAATAAATCACCGGGCTTGATATCCATCTTTTCAGTATAGCTTTTAATAATACTGTCAACAGGATCTTCAATGCGCGTATTGAAGATATTGTTGATCCTGAAGGCGGTATCAATCTGAATAGTGTAAGATATTTTTGCCTTACGTGTATTCCTCCTGTTAGTATCCACTGTAAATGAAGCTTTCGAATTAAGAAACCCAATACTAAAAAGAGCAGATTCAATTTCCCTGCAACGTTTCTCAGGGTTTATTTGTGAAACTAAAACAGGCTCACGGCTGAAGTTTCTATAGAACCATCCCGGCTTTTTACCTTCCTTTTTTGGTCCCAGGTAATTATGCGTCCATAATCCAAAAGGTGGTAACACTCTTTTATTTCCAAATAAGGCATTGTTAGGTTTAACGAAGGTTATACGTTTGGTTAAATCCTCTGCCAATCTTGAATTCTTTATTTGCTTTTTATTTACGATGGTTACTTTGCCCCTGCCTGAGTATAATACTTGGTCATCTTTAAGAAAACGGGTATTAGAACAGGCACTCATAAGAATGATTGCAACTGAAAGAAATAAAAGAGTGCCGCTTTTTTTGTAACGCATGTATTAATTTCCTTTTCCCGATGATGGCGCTGAATCGCTTTTCTTCTTTGCTTTATGTTTCCAGATATCACTTAAATGGTGATAACTCCTGCGATATATGAAACCTACACCTGATTTGATAACTTCTCCTTCGAGCACATCTTCATAGTCTTGCCTCCTGTATATTTTAAGGTATCTTTTATCAAGTGTATCAAGGGCATATTCGAAAGAGAAATTTTCAATCAAATTACTCGATTGCTTACCCTCTACATTGCTATCATCATTAAGCCTTCCCGAAAGTTTTACAGAAGCCCTGTCTTTAAAAAACTTTCTTTCCATTTCATAAGAGAGGCTGGTTTTTTCTTCCTCGGCACCGGTGCTTGATGTTTGCTTATGCGTGTCTATTCCAAATGAAATATCCACTTTCTTCAAACTTGTTTTCGTTAAGCTGTTTAACTGCGATTCCCAAAAGCTATTCATTTGTGCCGATACATAACTTGTAGAACTTTCCATGCCCGGCAAATCAACACTTTCGAATATAAGGAGATTAACAGCCTGCCGCATCACTTCATCCGGTGAAAGGGAACTGAAAACACTGCTTATATACTGATCATTGCTCTTAACATCAAAAACGATTTTGAGTTGTGATAGCTGATCTAAAAGTTTCATAGAAACTATAAAGTCAACAGTGCGGTCTTTATTGTCAATAGGATTTAAATAAGATCCCTTCACCTTGCTTGTTGCTTCGAGGCTAAGCTGGGGATCATCATACTTTCCATCCCATCGCAACGAACTGCCGGGGGTGATGGAAAAATATTTCATGGGCCAGCCGGGAAATTTAAGTTCAGAAGTTCCATTGGTTATTTCATAACCACCCGCTAAACTGATAGTATTATTAGGAAGCATGGAATAGTTTAACAGACCTTTTCCAGATACCGTTACATTAATATCAAACCCGCTTGAAAATTCAATATTGAAAATACTTTTTGGATTTATTTCAATAGTTGTTTGAATCAACGGCATCCCTGAAAATTCTTTTACTTTTAACGGACTAACGTTTACTATACTGTCAACATTAAACTTTGCAAACGTTACAGTCTTTTCTGTTTCCTTAACTGAAAGATCTTCTATTTGCCTGTAGGTAATATTTGTGCCTTTTTCCAATGCTACGGTTCCTTTAATAGATGGTTTGCTTATTGGTCCGGAAATGTCGAGACCTGAGTTAACTACTATTGCTCCGAAGAATCTCGGATCATCTTTCACGGTAGTATTCATTACCTGCAGGTTATCTGTTTTAATATTCAGATCAGCGCTAATACTATCCAGGTTTTCAAGATTTATTGTTCCGTTTAAATGCAAAGGTTTCTGCATGGAATCAAGAACTGTG
>JBDTRM010000135.1:0-30072 GCA_039931675.1 Bacteroidia bacterium
GAACATGGAACGGGTGGGACAGACACACGCAATAAAAAATAAACATTGTAGGAACTTCCTGTGCGGTTGGTTTTTACAAGTGAAGTGACTGAGAAAAATTAAATATTAGTAGAAATTGTTTTTGTGTCACGGTGTTGCCTGACGGAATTTTATAGGAAAACAGAATTTTTATTTTGACTGAAATTATCATAGGGATATGCGGCAACATCGTGACGCAAAAACTAAGTTTAGTAGGATGCTGGTATATTTAATTTTTCTCGGGCGCTTCTCTTGTGTGCGGTGCACTTTTCGTCTTTAGCAGGACAGCAGCCCCAAAAAAATAATTAACATGCTCTCCTGCTAAAGAGGAAAATGCACATGGCCTTAGTAGGAACATGCTATGTTTATTTTTTATTGCAACCTTAACGGGTGGGAAGTAGGATTACCTCTTTCTTCCTGTCTTGTAACTGCTTGTTTTTGGAAACCATTTTTATTCATCTTGTTTAGTACCTGATTGTTTTTTGTAGGATTTATTTTCATGGGGAAACGAAAACTGCCTGCTTGTAATGAACATCATGGGGAGTAGTTTCTAAGGCTAACTTTTTTAAAAAAAATAAAAGCAGGTAAACCAAAATGGCACGAGAGTGTCCATTCGTGCGGTTGGAGAGGGGATGCAATTTTTTCATTGCATACACTGTGTGTCGAGCCGCTGCGAGTTGCGAACGAGGTGGGCGCAAAAGAGGACTGAGGAACGAAGGACGTTTGCAACCTATGTATTTTTACACAAGGGGTTGGCGCAGGTTTTTGTAAAAAAATTACTGCCATAAATCCAAAAACTGTGACAACCCCGCAGCCGAGTGAGCACAAGCAGGCGAGCCTAACAATAGCAGCGTCTGGGCGTATATAGGGTGAGGTACGAACCTTATATATGCACAGAGAAAGCTGCTGTGACGAAAGCTGCCTGAACTGCAAAAAGCATGACAAGCTGGTACACCCGAAGTGAGGCACGAACGAAGGGCAAGTTATTGAACCCATAAAACCTTAAAAAGCTAATACAACTTTATGGGTTGAATGACTTGGCTTGGCGTGATTTTTTGCTGAAGGTAGCTTGAGGAACGCCTTTTTACCTGCTTTTATTTTTTTTGAAAAGGTAGCCTTAGTTATAAAATTACTGCCTTATATTTTTTTTGCATTAGGGATGGTAGCGGCATCCTTTTGTTGCTTCCACAATTTCCATTTATAGAATGAACATTTTGCAACAAAAGATATAGCGGACAGCCCGACCCGCCTTTCGCGGGTAATGCCCAAAAAATTTTATAAGTAAATTTAATCTTGCAGTACTAAATCGGGAACTCCTTGCCATTCAAATGGTTCATTTTTTTCTTTACCGTCAGGTCTTTGAGTTTTACCACGGATACTGAAAACTGTGTGATATTCTAATTGCTCTGATGGCATTTCGTAATTCAAAATATCTTGAATTTCCTCATCAGTTAAATCAGGAACCAACCATTTTTGTGCAAGCTCAAAGGGTAAAAATAAAGGCATACGACCTGAGTTATCTCCTCCATTATGAATTTGCATCATAACAGAATTTGCTGCACGTGTAATTATTGTGTACGTGCCCGGCATTTCACCTGTTTCAGGGTCTGCAATTGGTGAAAAGTTGAAAAAGCCCGGAAGAAATATTAGTTTTTCGTTTTTGATTTTTACATGATAAGGAATTTTATTTTTGATTCCTTTTATTTCACGATGCTCATAAATGCCAGTTACAGGAACTAAGCATCTTTGTTTTCGTATTCTATACCATGCAGATTTTTTATCAAGAACTTTTTCAGATTTTGCATTAAGCATCAATCTTCGATATTGCAATACCTTTTCAGGTGTATCCATGTAGTTAGCAATCAAACCCCACTGAAAAAGTCTTAAATGATAATTGTTGTTTTCAAAAACAACAACAGGATGGGGTAAATATGCATGACCTTGTATGTGAGCCCGTGATTCAAATCTGAATATAAGTTGAGGGTCAATAAGAATATTTGGTAAATAGTCTGTTATGCTTTCTATGGAAACACTACAACTTAAATCGTAACACATCTTATTTGAATTTTTCTACTTCTATTAATGCAACTTTAATTGCGTGATTTTTTAATGTTATATGCAAATGTAATTCTCCGTAGAGAAAAAATAAATTATAATGTGCTGTATCAGTTCTTTTTCCCTTCCAATTCAATTTAGTATCAATAAATCTTTTTACAGGTTCTTTAAATGCAATCTCAAGGCGAGGTTTTATATCAGGCATAGTAACAGCAGCATAAACTTTGTAACCTGCGGGTTGAGATGCAGCTATTTCTAACTTATTCCTGTCTTCTTCCTTTTCCCAATGATAAAGGTAGCGATTTGGGTCATGTGTTAATGCATTGTAATGTTGAGTGGCTTTAAGCAGGTCATCATAATGGGTAATCAGATAACTACCTTTAATAGTTTCATCAGAAACAATCATACCTCGGGGGTATGATTGGCGCACGAAATATTTCTTATCGCGTTTTATGAGTTCATCTAATAATTCTTTTAAAAATAACGTAAGCGGATTGAACATCTTTATATTTTAATTGTAAGCAACTGGTCAAATCTTGTGGTGTAACATTGCGAAAGCATTTGTGCTCTCATTCTGAACTTTTTTTCATACCCCTGAGCTGCAATTCTAACCATATCTTTACCGTAAATGTTGTTTATTTTATCAAGTGTCTTCATTACCATGCTATTTTTAGTCCGGTTTATATCATCAAAAATACCCACCTGAACATTTTGATGAGGAACGATTTCTGTTACTACAACTCCGGCTTTCATGAAATTGTAACCTTCTGTATAAATGATATTAAGACCTTTCAAAGCATAATGTATAATTTCCGAAGTGCTATTAGTTGCAACAGGAATCTGCATCTTAATGGACCTGTAATATTGCTTATCCTGGGGACGGAACTGATTTGTATTGATGAAAACCTGTATAGAGGAAGCACAACTATTGTCTTTTCTTAATTTTAATGCGCAGTTAGCAGCGAAGCTGCTTACTGCTTCTTCAACAGTTTTTTTGTCATTTATCAATTTACCGAAGGAACGCGATGTACATATACCTTTTTTACGTGGTGGCATGAATTCCCATTCTATGCAAGGTGTGCCTCTTAATTCTTTCAATGTTCTTAATCCTACAACTGACATATTTTTTCTAACCCATTCATCAGGCAATTGTGTAAATTCATAAGCCGTTTTTACACCAATATCATTAAGCCTCTTTGCATGTTGTGCTCCTATACCCCAAACATCTTTTACTTCAGCGAATTTCAATATTTCTTTTATGTCATCCTCTGTTTTTACAACATGAACGCCAATTTGCTTTTTTGTTTTTTTAGCAAAGCGATTTGCAAGTTTTGCAAGTGTTTTGGATGGCGCTATACCCACAGAAACAGGTATGCCCACATTTTGCTTTACAGTCTTTTTTATCGCAGTGCCAACTTTCGTCAAATCATGAAGTTCCATGCCATCAAAATCAAGGAATGTTTCATCTATGGAATAAATTTCCATGCGGGAGGCAAATGTTCCAACTGTATCCATTACCCGTTTACTCAAATCACCGTATAGCACATAGTTAGATGAAAATACATTTACCTTGTGTTGCTTAATAATGTCTTCCATCATAAATGCCGGTGCACCCATTTTTATTCCTACAGCCTTTGCCTCATCGCTTATAGCGATAGCGCACCCATCATTGTTTGATAAAACAATCACTGGCTTGCCTTCCAGCTTAGGCTGAAAAACTCTTTCGCAAGAGGCATAAAAATTATTACAGTCAACTAGTGCAATCATTATAATACATCCTTAGGGTCAATAATTATTTTGGTTACTACCCCCCAAATGAGGAAATTCATTTCTTCACTTATTTCAATGGGTTTGTAATCATCATTGGCAGGCATTAACCAATAGCCTTTTTTATTAATTACAAATTTTTTTACTGTAAACTCTCCATTTATTACTGCTACCACTATGTCATTGTTTTTAGCGGTTATAGATTTATCAACTACCAATAAGGCTTTGTTAGGAATAAATGCGTTAATCATAGATTTACCTTCCACCTTTATGAAAAAGGTTGATGATGGATGCTTAATAAGCAACTCGTTCATATCAATTCTGTCTTCTTCATAGTCTGCCGCAGGTGAAGGAAAACCAGCCGGGATATATGTTCCGGCAAATGATAATGCTCCGCTAAGATTCACCTTTCCAGCACTTGTTGTTGATAACACTTTCATAAGCCTGTTTCTTTTAAAGTTAACCTTACACAATTTTGAAAAATTTAATCGTGAAAAGGAGGTACAAAAGTAAATAAATTCAAATAGCAGGATAGCAAAAATATCAATTTTCAGATTGCATTGCAATCTGAAAAGTAAAAGAAAGCAGGAATTGCTGGTGAAATCAGGTTAAAAAGGTTTTGTCATTTTTTAGAAATAACATTTTATTCTTCTTCTTTCTTAAGGCCAATGATTTTTGATTTTAGCTGTTCAATGCGACTTATAAATTCTTCATGAGTTGCATAATATTCAATTTCGTGAGTAATATTAACCCAGGTGACACCATCCGCATTGGGCTGTATTTCATCTTTGAAGGTATAAATGATATATGGAAGCAACTCTTCATAATTATCCACAGCTCCCATAAAAAGAGTATCGAATGAATATCTTTTCAAACCCACAACTCGTCCGAATTGAAATTTGAATTGCTGCCCGAAAATTGTTGTCAGGTTTGCATATTCATCTTCAGTAACTTCTTCAATAAAATAATCTTTAATATTGGGAAAAAAATATTTCATCTTGTATTGTAGTTATTATGGCAAAAATAAAAAAAACAGATTGGAATGTGGCATTTAAGCCATTAATTGCAAAATATGGTAATAAGCACCATCCGCTTCATTACAAAAATATTTATCAATTATTAGTGATGGTAGTTTTATCAGCACAGAGCACAGATAATCTTATTAATGATATGGCGCCTGCATTGTTTAAAAAATACAAAAGCATGGATGCACTGTCAAAAGCAAAAAAGGAGGAGTTACTACCGTTTATTAATAAAGTTAGGGGAGCTTTGAAAAAAGCGGACTGGTTAATGCGAATTGCGCAGCAAGTAAAAAAGGATAAAAACATACCACTTACTATGGAAGGGCTTGTAGAATTGCCAGGACTTGGCAGAAAATCAGCTAATGTGATAATGCGCGAAGCGCATGTGAAAGCAGAGGGAGTTATAGTTGATTTACATGTGTTGCGCGTAGCATCAAGGCTTGGAATAGCAAAAGGTGATGATGCTAAGGATATTGAAAAGCAAATAATGGCTGAAGTTGATGAAAAAAATTGGGGTGAGGTAGGAATGGCTATGTCTTTTTTGGGCAGAGAAATTTGCCGACCAACTGACCCAAAGCATGGTGAGTGCGTTATGAATGAAGTATGTGATTATTTTAAAAAGTTACATAAGGTTAAAAAAACAAAGTAAAATTATTACTAAAGGATGTACCGGACGTTAATTGATCTCCTTTGAATCCGTTGCTTCAACATAGGTAAAGTGGATGCTTGCAAATTTTACACCCTTATAATTTTTCTTTGCAACTGGCTGTGCTCCTGCCAATTCCTTTTTATACTATTGTATTAATTCATTGTCAACGTTATCAAAATTAAGCGAGTGATGTATAAAAAGCATCAGATAATCTTCATTGACCTTCAATAATAGGAAAGCATATTCTTCAATAAAGGTGATGGTTTGCCAATCTTTTACTTTTTTAATGTTGTTATCAGTAGCTATTTTTTTTATGACTGGTATTAAAGCGATATTTTTCTTGCATAGTTCGTTACTTGTAACTATTACGAAGGTTCCTTAATCATTCATGTAGGTGCAATAGAGCTCGTATTTAAAAGGCATATATATATATTATACTTTTAGATTAATTTATAAAAAATCTCCAATAAAGTTGTTTGATTAATGCCGTTGCAAGGATAATTATTACAAAATACATTAAACAAAATATAATACGAGTACCCTTGGCTTGAACTTTCCTTGGATCAAAAGTTGCTGATTTATAATAAGCAATTATTTTTTTCATTTAATGTTGAGATGTAATGATGCACAAAGAAAGGGATTTATGGTTTAACAAAATGCCACGGGTACTAATTGCACTGCAAAGGCCAGTAAGTGGGACACCTTACCACAGCGATACAGGACACTCTTCCAAAGCTGGGGCATTGCGTGAAGAAGGATGATAAAAATCTATAACTTTTGAATTGTTCCATTTTTTAATTTCAATGCCATAGCCAGAGGATGTCCATTCTTCTTTACCAAATATTTCATTTCGTAATGCCTCCCAACTTAACCCCAGAATTATTATTTTAGGTTCAATGATATTAATTTGTTCAATAATTAAATTTTTATTCTTGTAATATCTTACAGATTTAAGCATCTTTTTATTTTCTGAAATTCCTCCACCTGCATTTTTCTTTACATTCATAAAAGCAATTTCTTTTAAAGCATGATGATACAAATGATGCCACTTATCTATTTTGTTGATGGTATCAAATAATGGAAAATCATTTAAAATGCCAAGGGACAACTCAGCAATGCGATATGCAAAAGGGTATGTTGCTCCTTCCTTATTCCATTCGGAACGAAAATCACGCTGGTATAATCCTTTGTGGTTTTTAATGTTTGCTTCTTTGCAGACAAAAAGAATTTTAGGATTATTTTTCTTTTAAAAATGGTCCTCGTTAATTATACCATCTTCATGAAAATTGTTTTTATAAACTGGCAGGACCTTACGCCATTTTATAAAAAGTTCATCAATTTGTTGGTTTTTATTCATTTTGTTGCAGGGTAATATGGGAGCACTTATTGAAACGATTCACTGACTTTTTCTTCAACAATTTTTTCAGAGGTATGTAAAAAAGCTTCTGCATTAGATATAGTTTGATAAAACTCATCCCATTCCAAATTTGAAGTAATTGAAGTCTGGCTATGGGCTAATTCATTTCTTATAATTTCCATACGATTTAAAAGTCTTTCAAAACTTCCTCTTGAGAACTTGAATCTCTCAATAAATTCTCTGGTGACGCTTAAAATATCTCTCTTATCACAATATTCTAAACATTCTAAAATAGATAATTCTTCATTCTTGCCTTTTCTTTTTTCAAATATTCTTTCTGCACTTTTTAATCTTTCTTCCTTAATACATGACTTCCAAGATTCATTGTTATGATATTCGTTTATCCAAAAATAAAGATGCAATTCAAAAAGGGAAATTATGCCGAAAAGATAAATTCGGACAATAGGCTTATTTATATCAGCACGCGTTACAATACCTTCAATCTCATCCTCTACTGAAACAAATGCAAATGGTGTTTCAGTTAGAATTTTCATTAAGGATGTTATTGGGGTTGAATCGGGAATTAATTGATGTGATTCTATTTTTTTACAATGGGTTTCAATTAGTCCATCAATTAATTCTAATTTAGTAACATAGCCAACTATCTTTGTATTATTATCTATTACACCCGCTACATCAAAATCTCTGAAGGTTAACGCCTCTTTTACGAAATGACATTCATCAATAAGTCTGCATGAATAAATAGGTTCATAAATATACTTAGTGGTAATGTTGTCAATAAAGATAGATTGAATCTCTTTAAACGTTGTACCTTTTCTTCTTATCCCGGTATTAGGTGAAATCCAAAGTTCATATCCCATAGTTAATTTGAATTTTTGATATATTGAGTTTATAAAGCATCTATGATTTCACTCTTTTATATAAGGATTGATTTAGTTTTTCTAAATGCAAATCTGTTCGCAGGAGGTCAACAGCAATTTCTGCGTTAGCAAGTTGTTTAGCATAATATTTATCGAGCACTTTTTCAAGCGAAGCAATTGATAGTGTTTTATCAAAATTTATTTCATGAGAGATAAGATTCATTGAAAAATTATAAAGGGCATCAGTGCTTTTTGTTGGAAAATAAACAGAATATTTAACCATTAAGCTATCACATTCTATTACATGAGCATCTGCCTGTATTAAAATACCAAATAGCTTATCTTCAATTACAAGTCTCCTGGCAGATTCATCTATATCAGAAATTCTATCTAAGGCTTTGTCAAGGGATTTGAACATTTTATCTATTTCAAAAACAATATTCGAAAGGGCTTCGAGTTTGATTTTGTACAGGTGATTTTCAAGCTCAATTTTTTTATTACGTCTATAACTGCCTATTGCGATTGTAGTAGATATAACCGCAAGCAGCAACATTGAAATCTGTATTGTTTCGGTTGTATTCATTTTCTCATAATTTTTTTGGGTAAACTTATCACGCTTTTCAACCTAAAACAAGTTAGCGGATTGTTTATACTATTGATGAAAATGTTTTTGTGTCTTTGTTATAGAACAGAACTTCAAATTTTAAGTTAAGGTTTTCTTTTAAACGCTGAATAAAATCTTTGATGTTTTTTGAAAGGGGGCAATAAGGCAGAACAGCATGAATATTTTTTACTATTACCGCTTTCTCCCAAGTTGCGTAGTCAAGTAATTGTCCGATTGCCTCTCTTAAACCCCGTCTAATATCGGTATCAGTTTTAATTTCATAAATATCAAATTTGTTGTTGCCAAAATTAATAACCACATCTGCTAACTTTCCCCCGAAACTTGTAGTGTCGCAAGCAATTTGAGATTTACTAACTCCGCTCATCAAAAGATAATTATATAGTGCTTTTTCAATAGCGTCATGAACTTTATCAACTTGTGTTGTTCCTTCCTTTGTATGTTTTGTGTAGCCACCTTTTTTGCTTTCAGGACTTGAAGCAACAAAGGTAAATTGTATTTGCTTTTCAAGTTCGTGGAGTAAGTAGTAAAGTTCAGCATCCATTTTCATTGGCATTGTTCTGAAGTATTTACTGATAAACCAACTACTGTTAATTATTAGAGGTGTGGGAAATAATTCTTTTGACTCAACTTTAAAACGTAAATTCGGAACAAAAGGGTCTTTCTTAAACACAGAAAAATCCGCACCTGTGTCTTTCAATTCCTGTATCATGTCTTTTTCATATGAATGAATTGTATTGAGAACATGTTTATTTATTTCGTTATACTGCATACTTTCTACCTCATGCAATTTTCCAACATAAAATCTTTCTTTAGAGTTTGGGTTTATTGTGAAAAGGTAAACTTTGTCAACAGTTTTAATTGAAGAATTTAGTTTTCCAATACCTCTTATGTAACCATAATGATAACCATCAAAAATGAACTTGGGATTAAACAACCAATCCTCATGAACAAAACCATGCTTTTGTTCATAACCCTTATTTGGGTCTTCAATGTAAGAAGGATTCCATGACCTTTCCATTGGTTTAATCCAATAGTTACTGTTCCATACTATTTTGCAAAGCCGGTTGTCACTTTCTCGCTCACTTTTTAAGGTAACCACACCATTTCTTCTTTTAAAGACATTTGAATAGTTATTTACTCTTGCACTCACTTGGGTTGCGTTTGGCAATTGATTGTCTTTAGGACGAAACCACAACTTCTCCTTAGAAATTATATCCGCAATTTGTTTAACCGATAATGGTTTAGGAGATGATTTCAATACTTCAATAATTACTTTGTCTAAAGTTTTTTGCATGGTTTTTATTAGGTTTGAATTAAATAAGATTCATTTTATAATTTGTTTTAATTTAAGCTGCCATTCCATTTATAAACCTATCCACAAAGTCTTTTATTTTTTGCAATATCCTGTCGCCAATTTTTTTGCGTTCTAAAAGTTTTGGTTCGCTGGCTTCAATTAGTTGCAACACTTCATCTCTTAGCGGTTCTCTTTCAGCATACAAATAATCTTCAATGAGTGATTGCGTTCTGTCGGCTGAAAGGTTTTCATCTTTTACCAATTCGTTAAAAGCTTTCTGTTGTTCTTCATTCCAGAATTTGTCAAATGCTTCGGGTATATCGTCTGTATCTTCAAGCACTGGTAAGTTTTCCAAAATAAATTTCTCAATCAGTTCTTTCTTGCTTCTTAAAGTAACATCGGTGCTTAACAAGTTGAAGATTTCCTTTTCTGCTTGCGTTACATCTTTCTGTGTTTGTGATTTCAGTTTTATGAGTAACTGAATAATGTAAGCAACATTTATTTCGTCACGGTGAATGAGTTCCAATTCAAAGTCCACATCTTCTAAAATGGAAACTTTTTCTTTTTGATGATTGCTTTTTACTTTATCGTAAAGGTCAAGATACTTGCTTTTGTAATCTTCAAACTTCTGTTCTTCTATTGCTAAATCAGTCCAATTAAAATCAGCAAACGCTGTGAGAATATTTTTTATCCGCATCAGTTCCCTGAATGCTTTTATAAAATTCAATTCATCATCTTCCGTTTGCAATTCGTTTACGCTGCTAACTGTCGGTGCAATTTTCAGCAACTCAATTACTGCATCATTGAATTTTTTTACATAGTCCTCATACGGTTTCATTATGATTACTTCAATCGCTTCTTTGTTGCTGAATAAAGTAATGGCTTCGTCTGTGGCGTATTTCAGATTTCTGAAAACAATGATGTTGCCTTGTGATTTTTGTTCGTTTAAAATTCTGTTCGTTCTGCTGTATGCTTGTATCAAGCCGTGATACTTCAAATTTTTATCTACATACAAAGTGTTCAAAGTAGGGCTGTCGAAACCTGTGAGAAACATATTCACTACTAACAAAATATCAATCTTGCGTTCCTTTACTTTTTTAGAAATGTCGTTGTAGTAGTTGTAAAAACTTTCACTGTCCCTGGTTGAAAATTTGGTTTCATACATGGCGTTGTAGTGAGTAATAAACTCGTCCAACTTTTCACGGGTATGTTTGGTTGCTCCAAACTCAACTGCTGGTTCTGCTACTACATTCAAATCAACCCTGTCAAAATCTTTTTCAAAATCAAAAATTCCGCTTGCATCTAAATCATCTTCGTTGCTGGTGTAACTGAATACGGTTGCAATTTTCAGATTGTGTTTTCCTTCCTCCTTTTTTCGTTGCAGTATCTCATAATATTTTATCAGTGTTGGAATACTGTTCACACAAAACATTGCTGTGAAATCTCTGTTGTGCGTTTTGCGGTTGTGGTTGTCAATGATGTAGTCGGCAATTTTTTCTAAACGCTTTGGCGATTCCATTAACTCCACTTTGTCAATGTCCTCCACCTCAATATCAATTTCAGTTGCCGTTTCTTTTCGTCTGTATCTTCCAACATACTCAACAGAAAACTTCAAAACATTTTCGTCACGGATGGCATCTGTGATTACATATTTGTGCAGGCAATCCTGAAACAAATCTTTGGTTGTTCGTTTTCCCAATTCATTTTTCATAGAGTTGTCGGCAAAAATTGGTGTGCCTGTAAAACCAAACAACTGAATGTTGTTGAAAAAAGAATTGATGCGTTTATGTGTTTCGCCAAACTGACTGCGGTGACATTCGTCAAAAATGAAAACGATTTTTTCGTCTTTCAATTTTTCCATTCTGCTCAAATAATGTTTCTTGCTGATTGCAGTATTCAGTTTTTGAATGGTGGTTACAATCAATTTTGTGTCGTCTGAAAATTGCTGAACCAATTGTTTTGTGTTGTCGGTTCCGTCAATGCAACCTTTGCTGAAACTGTTGAACTCTTTATTGGTTTGGTAATCCAAATCTTTTCTATCAACCACAAACACCACTTTTTTTACCTGTGGCAAATTCATCAATACCTGACTTGCTTTAAACGATGTCAGCGTTTTTCCGCTTCCTGTTGTGTGCCAGATGTAACCATTTTTGTTTGTGTTCTTCACTCGGTCTATCAATGCTTCCACTGCATAGAACTGGTAAGGTCGCAACACCATTAAAATTTTGTTGGTCTCATTCAGCACAATGTATTTGCAAATCATTTTGCTTATATGACACGGTTCTAAAAATTCAGAAGTAAAACCGTTTACAATGTTTGTGAGCCGTTTGTTTTCCTTATCAGTCCAATAAAAAGTTTGCTTAAAACTTTGCTGCCTGTTGTTGGCGTAATACTTTGTGTTTACTCCATTGCTGATTACAAATATTTGCAAGTATTGAAACAAGGCAGCGTTTGCACCGAATGAATGTCGCTGATAGCGGTTGATTTGATTGAACGCTTCTTTCAATTCAAGTCCTCTGCGTTTCAATTCTATTTGCACAAGCGGCAAACCATTTATGAGTATCGTTACATCATAGCGGTTTTTGTATGTGCCTTCCATCGTTACCTGATGTGTAACTTGAAATTGATTTTGACACCAATGCTCTGATTGTATAAACTCAAAATATAAATCCGTTCCGTTGTCTCTTACAATGTGCTGTTTTGCTCTCAGTGTTTTTGCTTTTTCAAATACAGAACCTTTGCTTAAAATGTTTAATACTTTTTCAAACTCTGCTTTGCTGAACTGAATGTTGTTGTGTTTTTCTAACTGAGTTTTTAGATTGGTAATTAAATCTTTCTCGTCTTTGATAAGCACTAAACCATAACCCAACTTTTGAAGCTGTGCTACTAATTGTTCCTCTAATATTTGCTCCGGCTGCTTACTCATTTGTTTCCTTTTTTGTCTGAATCACGGATTAGTTTGATTACACTTTTTGTCTGAATCACAGATTAAACTGATTGCACAGATGGCACGGATTGGTTGAATCTTAAAAATAATCTGTGAAATCATATAATCCTTTTTAATCCGTGATTCAGACAACTATTCTTTTAAAGGTTAATGACTTGCTTCCAAAGTTGATTAATAAACCAACCTCTAATTTATATGCTTTCAAATAATTTAAGGCTTGGGCCAAATGCACATCTTCTAAAAGTATGATTGCTTTTAATTCGACTAATACTTTTCCTTCTACTACAAAATCTGCTCTTCTTGTTCCAATAGGTCCGGGTAAGTTCTTGTAAAAAATATCCTGTTCAATTTCTCTGGCAAATTCCAATCCTTTCTGTTTCATTTCCCACGCTAATGCTCTTTGATAAATCACTTCCTGAAAACCATTGCCTAAAAATTTATGAACCTCAAACGATGCTCCCAATATCTTTTCGGTAATGTCTTTATATTTTAATTCTGTATTCATATTCCGTGAAATCTTTTAATCCTTTTTAATCCGTGATTCAGACAGTTGTTCGGGTTGCTTAGCCATATCTAACAAAACATATTTTGCAAAAGAGATTTTTTGTAATGCAATGTTTTTTCTATTTGAATTCCTGATTGATTTATTTTTCCATCAATGGCTGAAAGAAAGCTTGCGATTTTGGTTTGTTCTTCAAGACAAGGAATACCGCAAATTTCAAGTGAGTAATCTTTGAAATAAATGTGTGGTATTGTGCTGCCAGAAACATATTTCACGAAATCAATATTGCTTAACAAAGAGAATAAGAAATGTGTATTTATCTCTTCTTTTGGTTTTATGATTTCCATAGTGCCTAAAACAGAAGATTTTCCTTTGCAGTAAAACAATCTTCCTACACCTGCACCATCTTTAATTATGCTGATGTAATCATTCTCTTCTTTATAAAAATCAACTTTTTTTAAAACGCCTGATGCACCATAAATAATATAATTCCCAAAGTTGTCTTCAATTTTATTCGCGGAAATATTTGAAGATTTCTTAATTGCCACCTCGCCTAACTTTTTCTTTTCCCACTTCGGAAAATCTTTTCCAATTTCATTTTTAAATCTCAACTCTTGCGAAAATATTTTTTGCATTACTCCTTTCTTGTATTGCTCCAAAAGGTTTTTCTTTTGTTTTAGTCCAGCAATTTTTTTATCAAGAATGGTAAAGAAAGATGCAATGCGGGTTTGTTCGGGGAGAGAAGGGATTGAAATGTATAACTCATTTAGCGACTCTTGATTAATGTTTGTATTTGCACTTGTTGTGCTTAATGAAATTAAGTCGTTTCTAAATTGATTGATATAAAAGCAATACTTTTTAAAGTGTAGATACAAATTAATTTTATTGTCTCTAAACCTAATTAGAAAGCCACTATACACTGTATTTGGTAAATCTTCAATTAATAAAGAGGTTTCTCCAACTCCTGTTTTCTTGACAGAAGAACGAATAAATAATACATCTCCTTTTTTCAGTTCATATGATTTAATTTCTTTCTCATTTGCATTTACCAACCCTAAATTCAAATTAGATATTATGGGCTTTCCAAATACATCCATAAGATTTATAAACGGAATTCCGAAACCAAAATCTTCACTTGATTTATTTATTCCGTTTTTGAATTCGCCAATTTCTCCCAACTTCTTCCTTTCCCACTCCCCTTCAAATTCAGGAAAACGCAATTGCGGTATGTTCTTTTGCTTTTGCATTTTTAAAATGGAGTTGAAATTTTTAGTTCTTTACAAAACCCCGCAATGGCTTTATCGGTTGCTTTCGTTTCCTTTTCCAAAGATTGCAGTTCTAATGCAACAGCGTTGATGTCTATTCGTTCTTCAATTTCAAAACTGTCAACATATCTTGGGATGTTCAGGTTGTATTCATTGGCTGCAATGTCTTTCAACAAAACTGCTTTGCTGTATTTCGGAATTTCTTTTCGGTTGCGATAGGTGCTAATAATTTTTTCAATGTCGCTATCCCGTAAATTGTTTTGCGTTTTTACTTTTTCAAAATCTTTACTGGCATCAATAAACAAAATATCTTCTGGCTGTTCTCTGCATTTTTTAAAAACCATTATGCAGGTAGGAATACTTGTTCCGTAAAATATATTGGCAGGCAAACCAATTACCGCATCCAAATAATTTCTGTCTTCAATTAAATATTTGCGTATGTGTTGCTCTGCACCACTGCGAAACAATGCACCGTGTGGTAACACGATTGCCATAGTTCCGTTCTCTGCCAAATGATGAACCATGTGCTGCACAAAAGCAAAATCTGCTTTGCTTGCCGGTGCAAGTTTTCCGTATTGGCTAAACCTGTCATCACTCGTAAACAAAGGGTTTGCACTCCACTGTGCAGAGAATGGCGGATTGGCAACAATGGCTTCAAAAGTTTTGCCTAAGTGTTGCGGGTGTTCCAGTGTGTCTTCTTGCTTAATGTCAAACTTGCGATAATGCACACCGTGCAAAATCATATTCATTCGTGCAAGGTTGTATGTAGTTCGGTTAAGTTCCTGTCCGTAAAAGTTGCTCACTTCTTTTACTTCTTTCGCAACTCGTAAAAGCAAAGAACCTGAACCACAAGTAGGGTCGTAAACCGATTTTAGTTTTTGTTTTCCTGTGGTTACAATTTTCGCCAACACTTTACTTACTTCCTGTGGCGTATAAAACTCACCTGCTTTTTTTCCTGCACCACTGGCAAATTGCCCAATCAAATATTCGTAAGCATCACCCAACACATCTAACTCGGTTTGCTCCAACTTGAAATCAATATTGTCAAGGTGCGATAGCACCTTTGCAATTATTGTATTTCTTGCTTCGGGGGTTTTGCCAAGTTTGGTGCTGTTCAAATCCATGTCCTCAAACAAGTGGTCAAAGTCCTCTTCGCTTTCAGTTCCCATTGTAGAAAGCTGAATGTTGTTCAAGATTTTTTGAAGGTCTTCCAAAATAAAATTGCTTGAAGCATCTGTTCCTTGCATGGATTGCCTCACCCCCGACCCCTCTCCCAAAGAGAGGGGAGAAAGATTGTTGCCGCGCTTCGCAACCTCACTAAACAGTTCAGAGGGCTTTAAGAAATAGCCCAACTTTTCTACTGCTTCCTCACGGATGGCTTCAATGTATTCTTTGCCTTGCCTGGTGTTTTCTTTAATGTCCTTGTATTTAATTTTGTCGGCTTTCAATATGCTGTTCGCATAAATATCCATCCTCTCCGAAAGATATTTGTAGAAAATAAAACCCAGAATGTAGTCACGAAACTCATCTGCATTCATCTTGCCTCTTAAAGTATTGGCAATGTTCCAAAGCTGCTGTTCAAGGTTTTTTTTATGTTCTTCTGACATTAAAAATAATTTATATGAGGGGATTAGTATACCTGAGCGTTCAATACATCTACACCCCAAATTTTCTTTGCTAATTCTTCGTACAACTCTTGGCGCTCCAAGAGGGCTTTTTTATCAAAGATTACATACGGTTTGAAATTCAAGTTTTGTAGTTCAGCAAACTTAAGGAATTGGGGATTGTTTTTATAACAATCTTCACTCAATGATTTAGCTAAGAGATTTTCGCCAAAGTATTTAGGGAGCTTTTTATCATAACCTAAATCATTCAAGCTCCTGTTTTTATCCATAGGTAAAATAAGCAAGCCTCCGAATTTATTACGGTGCTTATCAAATGTTTCCCGCTCGGAATATTCATTTATAAACTGCTCATGGTGGTCGCAAATTATATGTTCAATATCGTAAGGATTTTTTATCTCACGATTGATATAATTGTTGAAATTGGAAGCCATGCCACTTTGCGTTTCCACATAATCAGTTAACCGGGCAAGTATATGGAGCATGTAACGAATGGTCCAACCGGTTAACCGGAAATCATCAATTGTTTCCAGTTGAAATTCCATACCTGAAATTTCCTGCTTTAATACTTCCAATAATTCCGGCAAAGGCTTTCTCCTAATCTTCTTTGAAAGAATAAAAACATTGTAAACTATAGAAGAATAATCAACTGTTTTGTAATTGAAGATTCTACGGGTGAAATACAAATCGAGGAAGCATGAAACCAATTTGATTTTTTTGTCTGTATCTACTTTTGTTTCCCCCGGGTCAATTGCTGCAAGTATTAATTGATTTTGGAGTGTGAAGTTTCTATCTGCATTGTAAAAAACATATTCAAAACCTGCAGTGAGGGTTGCAGAATATTTTTTTAGGTCAAGATATACGTGACTGAATTTATCAAACTGTTTTAAAACAAATTCTTCAAAGTCTTTGCTTCTAATCAAATTCATTTGCTGATTGCGGTCACGCACCCATTTATGGAATGCTGTACCAATAATATCAAAATCACCAGGTGTTGCATTCTTCTTTCTTTCTCTTATGGTTTCAGCATACTGAGAACGAATCCAGTTTTTAATGAAGTCGCTTTCTTCTTCTTTACCTAAACCCTTTAGTTCAAGAATCCGTTTTTTCCAAAGGTCGTTTGCCTGCTGGCGTATGTTGTCATTATCAATCTTACTAAGCAAGTACCCTTTAAGCATTTCTGTGGGCGTAAGGCTTAGCCCGCGGTCATTCATTGACACAAATATTTTGTGTGCGTCCTGCTCAGTCTGGGCAATGATGCGGATGAAGTCCACATTGTCAATGAGCCAATCTTTAAAGAAGGGTATTGCCTTAACTGGTAGGGTATCATTCATGATACCTTTTATGTCATCGTAACGATGATAGATGTTTCGGATAGTTTCCGCTTCATTGGTAATATCGAAATACTCATTGTGAAGCAATGCATTCATTACATTGTTTCGTGCGGGCATTTCGGGTACGTTAATATTAAATGTCCTGGTACCTGCCCTAAGAGAATAAATTAGCTGAAGCACTTCAGCTTTTTCTTCTACATCATTCAGATGATGAAAGAGGTAAATGAGAAGGAGTGTAAGAGAGGTTAACCGTTGCTGACCATCTATGATTGCATTCTCATCAGAGGTCAAAACAATGGAACCCATGAAGTAGTGACCATATTTTAAAACCGCATTGCGTTCATCATCTTCGGCATAGAACTCAAAAAACTCTTCGGTTAAATCATCCAAGAGCTCTTCAATCTGCTTAGTCTGCCACTGGTATTCACGCTGGTAATAATGAATGGTGTATTTGACACCTGTGAATAGTTCACGGATTGATTTGGGTGTGCCGTCAATTTTATGCATAAAAGTTACCTGAAGGTTTTAATGTCCACAAATAAAGAATAATAAATTGTAAGATGATTATTGAAAGGAGATAATTATTGAAAAGAAACCTGATTTAGTCCGGCATTTTTGGGTGAATGGAAAACTGTCTGCAAAAAACCGAAACTTATTAAAGGGTTATAGGGATATTTTCAATTTGCTTTTTTTATTACTTCATTTTAGTTAAAAAAAAGGGCAATTCAGTAAACGGCTCCGAAAAAAAATTAAAAGCCCAATTTTTTCAGGGCCTTTTGCAACGTCTGATATGAATCAAAGGCACAATTTCATCGTGTAATTGCTCAAAAACCATAATGAGATTTTTGTTTTTTCTTTTAACCACCTCAAACCTAATTATGGCTTCTGATTCGGTGCCTGAAAATGCCATCCGAATTTTATAATCAGGCCGATATAAATATGAAATTACTCTCCTTTTTTTAATTGTTTTTATAAAGCCTGCATTTGCTGCAGCCTGCTTACGCTCACAAGCTACCGATAAACAACATTTTAATAATTTTGAAATGGACTTATTGCTCAACCCGTAATATGGGGGAGCCACTTGCAGCGAAGCAGATTTGAGTTTTCTGGCAGCTCCCTTATTTATAGCCGCGGCTCTCTTCTGCTTCGGAAGCAAGTAGTTATAATACAATTTCTGGCCATTAATATTTTCAGAAATTAATGCACCATCAACAAATTCCCTGAATTTTTTTAATGCCCCAAGCTCACATACTGCAGCCTTCTGACCTTTAAAAGCATATTGCTTTTTTAACTTTTCAAAACCTGAAATGAAATAATACCCCGATTTACTACTGAGTGAAACCCAGCCTAAATTTTGAATAGCCAATAATCGCTTTTCAATTGTGCGTTTATCCTTAACGCCCAGTAATTCAATGGCTGCCTTAAATTCACTGCTGTCTTTATGAATTTTTCCACTACCAACAAATTTAAAAGCAGCAAGCAACTGCAGCTCTTTCACAAGATTGTGATTAATACCATACCTGATTAATGGAACAGGGATTTGTATAAAGCCAACATAACGCATTGGTTACTCCTTTTCTATTATTATTTGCCTATGCGTTTGATACGATAGCGGGATAAAAAATTCTCTACGCTATCCTTTGTATAATATAGTTTAGAGCCTACCTGGCTAAATTCAAGCAATTGTTCAGACCTCCATGTAGAAAGCGTACGTCTTGAAACTTTTAAAAGTTTCATCAGGTCTGCATTGTCATAAATTTCCTGGGTTACTTTTTGTTTTTCTAAAAGCTTGTGATTGATTTCGTCAAGACGTTTTAAGAGGTCCTGATACTCTGTTTCGGAGAATGTGAATGTGTGCATTGAATATAGAATTATATTGTTTAAAAAAAACAATTCTACATTCAGATTACACCCTCACGCTCGGAGATTAAAAAACTCCGAATAAAACTCCGAGTGAAACAATGCGAAACTGAGTATTTAAGGAAAAAGTGACATTAAGAAAATTTAAGATAAAATATAAAAAACTCCGACCGAACTCCGAGAGAATTATCATTTATCTAAGACATGACCAAGAAAGTTAAATTTCTTAAGCGCACTTTTAATCTTAATATTATTTGAGGGGTTTAGTGTTTTTTGTAACTGGCTTTGTGTGTATTCATTACCATATTTATCTATAAAACACAATGCCGTGATTTTCCAAATTGGTTTGCTATGCTTATCTATAATAGAGTGCTTTTTAAGCATTTGAATAAAATAATGAAGCTCTTCATTATCTCCCGTCCATTTAACTTTTCTTGAAATAACTTCGCCTGAAAAGATTTTTAATAATAGGGCATAAGTTTTTTTAGGGAGCATTTTATTATCAACTAAGTTTTCATGAACATTTTTTAAGTCGGGTAAGTACCCTGGGGTAATTGTAAATGAAGGGGGACAGTCTTTATTTTTGGGGTTACCTTTGCCCTTCAAATCCTGCGATTCTGAACGTGGTTTTGACTCTAATTTATGTTTTTCAATTTGACTTAAAACAAACCTCTGGTATTTAAAAAGCTCAATTTTATTTGAGTCGGTTTTTTTAATTGATTTTTTTCCATTGGGAAGCGTATCACTCATCCATACATCAATTGTTTTAATTTCATCTTGCAGCCAAAAAAGGTAGCACATTCTTAAATCATCTTCATTGATTTCTAATTCCAGGTCGTTTCTCTCATTTATCAATTCTTGCTTGCGCTTTTTAAAATATTGCAGGCGGTGTTTTTTGAGTTCTTCGAAGTGATTGGTGGGATTCCAGGGAAGAAAAGTTTCTGTTGAAATCGTTTCTAATTTATCCCTCAAAAAAGTTAAAAATTTTTGCCCGGCTTCGAACTCTTCTTTAAAGTAATTGTCTTTTAAATCATCAGCGATATCTATTCTATCTAAGCTAATACGCTTGGTACGTTGTAATTCATTTTCTATCCATTTCTTTTGTAAACCAGGGTCTTTAATTTGTGCAATACATTTTTCAAACCATTTTTCTAAACTTAGAAATTGCTCTTCTGCTGAATCTGGCTTTTCTAGCAAGGGTAACAGTCTAAGGTTGAGAAAGGAACCTATATAAAAATATAATTTATTTATTAAAATTTCATTTTCATTATCAACAGGTTTTAGACTGTTTAGGATTTCAAGTACATGTTTTCTTTCCTCTTCAAGGAAAGGTAATTCGCTGAAATTTTTGTGAATTTTCTTTTGTTCAGCAATTTTATCGAGATACCATCTTTTAAGTTCCTTAAGCGTCTTTTGGCTCTTGTTGTCGTCTTTTATATAGTAGCTTTTATCCATTAGATGGTCCGGTTTGATTTACGCGGGCTTGCAAAGATTAATATATTTTGATAAATACTCCGAAGTCCTGGTAAATGCCCCCGCTATGAAAATAGCAGGGGCTGTTTGATTAATTGAAAACTTCCATTGCTTTGTCTAATTCCTCATTTACAATTTTCGCGTAAATCTGCGTAGTGGAAATTGCTTTGTGTCCCATCAATTTACTTACATATTCAATCCTCATTCCTTTTTGAAGCGCCCTAACTGCAAAGCTGTGGCGCGAACAATGGATATGAATGTGTTTGCTGATTTCAGCATCAACAGCAAGCTTTTGCAAGTTACTGTTAATGGTCTGATTTGCTTTTTGAATTGCTTTGTGAACAGCGATTTTGTCGGAACAATCCAAACCGTTATCAAGCCCAGGGAAAATAAATGAATCATCATTTATATTTTCAGGCTTGTAATAATTTATGATTTCAATTGCCTTAACGGGTAGCTTGATTGAAACTAAACTACTGGTTTTTTGTGTCTGTTGAATAATCTTTTCACCATCAAAATTTTTCCAACGCAAT
The DNA here is from genome assembly GCA_039931675.1 of Bacteroidia bacterium. GTDB lineage: Bacteria > Bacteroidota > Bacteroidia > AKYH767-A > OLB10 > JAEUTH01. The sequence goes on from JBDTRM010000135.1 coordinate 21,205, forward strand.
TGCAACAAATCTGAAACTCTTAAACCTGCTGCATAACTTGCAAACACAAATAAATTGCGTGAAAGTTCCTTTGATGAATTGGGTGTAATTAATAAAGATTCTAAACTGCATAATTCTTCATCTGTAAGGTAATTTTTAGTGGTACTTTCTGATTTTAATTTATACCGTAAAAATGGGTTTTTCGCATAGGGAAAAATTTCTTCGCTGATGGCTTCGTAAATTATCTTACGAACGTTTTTTAAATCTTTGTGAATGGTGTTTGTTTTATTTTCACACTCAGTACGTAAATAAATTTCAAAATTCTTTAACCAGTTAACGGTGATTTCATCTAAAATCAAATCGCGTCCGTTTGTGAATTTTTTGATTTTCTTTATTAAACACTTGTAGTTACCATAGGTACCTACTGCACCATTCATTTTTTTATCAAGTAATACTCTATCAGCAAACGTGAAAAAGCTTACCGAGCTATGGCCTAAAATCTGATCCTTTACCTGCTGCGGTGTTGTGTATTTATCAGTGGTTTGCATTTCTAATGCCACACCTTCAGCATCAGCAACCTTTTGTGCAATGAAATTATTTAATCGCTGTGAGTTGCGATGTGATTTTTTAACTCGCTTTTTTGCATCATCCCAATATTCAGATTTAAGGTATTGACCTAATGAAATGTATTTTGATTTGCGGTTTTTGATTATGCGCAAATAAAGGGGATGTTCGCCCAATGAATTTTTTTTATCTGTACGGAATATTATTTTTGTGGATACCATCTTGAATTTGATTTTAAATTTGTAAATAAATTTGTTTTGAATATTGCCCTATGTCAATGCTGTAGCAGGTTTCGGGTACAACAAAGGGTACAACATTTGCCTTATTTGCTCGCATCTTCGTATATCGGCTGCAAAGGTAAAAAGGCTGAAACCCTTATGCAATAGGGCTTTCCATGCATAAGGATGCAAAAACGAGAAAAGAAAATAGTCCCATAGGAACGACCATTTGGTAATCCGCATATTATAAGGTCATCCCTACGGGATTTTTGTTTGTCGCGATTTTTTTCATTCTACCATAAGGTCATCCCTACGGGATTCACAATCAATAATAACAAGGTTACACAAGGTTTCGGACACTTGTGGTTCCTTCAACTTTCCGAAAGTTGCATAAAGCAAAATATCTGACACCCGAAAAAGGTGTCTGATAACTGCACAGGATTAAGTTTTCGGACAAAAAAAATCCCCCCGTGTAACCGGGGGGATGGAATTAAACAAAATTTACATTTTTAATAAACCAGCTTGCGGCTTACTGTTTTATCGTTATTGATTAGTGACACTACGTATATACCACGCGATAGCTGCACAGGTATTACGATAGAGTTTTCACCTGCCACTGCATTATGGTTATCACCTTTGGCAACTATGTTGCCTAACAGGTCTGTAACCATGTAAGTATAAGGTAAATTGCTGTCGTAGTTAAAATCAACTGTAATAGATGTTGATGTGTTGCCTGCCTGTACATTGGTAATATCAAACATGCCCTGTACACCAAAGTTTACAGAGATTGGTCCGTAATACTTAACACTGCCATCAGTATTGTTTGATGCAAGGCGATAGTACGATGTTCCTTTCAATGGCTTGCTATCCCATACTTCATAATTTAATATTGAGTTTGATGGACCCATAGGCGCTTTATTCGCAATCAACTCATAAAAACTCTGATCAGCAGTGCGCTCAATTGAATACTTAACCACATTAGCTTCTGATTGAACATTCCACCATAATTTAACACGATCATTAACCTGCTTACCGCTAAAGTTGGTAATGCTTAAAGGAAGTGGTGCCTGTAATACATTGGTATGAACTACTGTCCAGATGCTGTAAGTATTGTCAATATATTCAGCAGGATGATTTACAAATCTTACTGCACCTGCTCCTACACCATCGGTTTGAAGACCATAAGGCGTATGCCAGCCCGGTTGTGCCCCTGTTAATTCATAACGCTGCGCTTTCATTTCACCTCCTACGTAAGTGGCAAGAGTAGTACCTTCAGCGGTATTATCATATTCAAAAGTTAAGGTACTTCCGGTAGGCAGCACTGCCAAAGTAGAGCGTTTAATAAACCAAAAACGATCTACAGTCCATGGTGTTGCATCTAAAACAGGTGCATTAGTAGTCATTGTTGCTACATGCAACGGATTACCTATAGGCAACGGAGGATAAGGATAAGGTGTATTATTGCCAGGTGTGCCATAAGTACCCACAGTTAAATCGCCCACATCACCTGCCAGCTTATTATATTTTAAATTAAATACTGCTGTAGGTGTAGTGATATTTCTAAACGGTATTTGATAGAGACCGTTAACTGTACCTATTTTCCAGGTAAACTTGCTTTCAATTGTACCTGCAGCACCTCCGATGTTATCTTCACTACGTAACCAACTTGCTCCTGATTGTACTAAAGCAGTTGCAGCGGGCTGTCGCAAAGTAAATTCCTTACGATTTAAACTTAGCTCACCTGCTGTAAGCACTAATGTATCAGCATAATGCCCTGTTAACAACGGGGTAAGTGTAGAATTCTGTTTTACTGCTTTTCCTGTTGCACTAACTTTATTGATTTGCAGCACGTTAAACACGGTAGAGTTTGCAACACCTGAACTCAGACTCGTAATATCCTGGTCAACATCTGCCGGAATAGTTACTCCGGGAGCAACCAAAGTATAAGGAGGGTTAGCAGCACCTAAACCTGCCGAGCTAACTGTAGCACGCCCGTTAGGATCAAAAATTACCCTGCTGTTACTTGCAATGAAGCCTGAATCACCCGGAATTCCATATACAGGAGTGGTGCTATATACAGAGCCTCTGCTAAAACGGTTATTATTAATCCAATCACCACCAACGGTAATCGGAAATTGATCATAAGGTCTGTGCCATTTGAAATCTAAGCGAGGACGGTTATTGGAAACATCTGTAGGGGTTGATGTAATACTTGCATTTGTTCCTGCAAGACCAGCATTAGTATAGTGACCAGCGCCATCAATTGTTTGTCCATTAATTATTCCTGCACTAACAGACCCGTAATTAATTGAAAGTACTGTAAAACCACCACCAGAAGATTCATCATACAACACATAGCTTTTAAGAGGAGCACCACCGGATGATGTCCAATTTTCAAACGAAAGAACAAGGCTGCTTACCCCATCCCAGATTAATGTATTTGGAATAAGCGTAAAGGTTTGATAATTACCATTTCCCTGATAACCATTAGCTACAGTAGGCATAGTAACTGATGTTATATTAGCAATAGTTTTAGGCCAACCCGGAACAATACCTGGATCTCCAGGCATAATTGCATTCTTTGTAAGTGCAAGCGGGGGAAAAGTAAAAAACTTCTGGGTATTTGTAAGATAAGCCTGTATCCTGAAATTTATATAGTTCTGAAGTCCTGCCCCTCCATTTACTGTTTTAACCTCAATACTAATTTCGTCAATAATATCCCCTGCTTTCCATCCATAAGTGTTAGCAAGTTCAGTAGCATTATAAGAAATTTGTGTTTTTGCATGCGCATTTGTTCTGAATGGCGTTTGAGGTAGCAAAGCCAAACCTAAAGGAGGAACCTGTGATTTACTTGGAATACTAAGCGTGGCACTAAAGTCACTTGTTACCGCAAAACTTGATCCTGTACCAACTGTAGCACCTGAACCAATTTCAACATCATCATATACAATTAAGCTTGAATTTTTTGTGGCATTTATATTCATATTCGCACCTGGCATTATTTTCAAGGTACGGCACACAGCATTGGTATTATCTAAAATAGTTGGCATGTTAGCCGGTCCTATATTGATGTATGCAATATCATTTTTCGTTGGTATGCCGGGGCACCAGTTTTGCGCATTGTTCCAGTCATTGGTTGCACCCACCCATTTGCAAACATTTGCGCCAGGTGCAGGGCAATCATCTAAAACCTGTACGGTGTAATCTTCCACTTCACCCCATGTAAAACCGGAGTTGGTAGGATGCACACCAATAACACCTGCTACAGAATTTGATGCTGCATAAATTTCACGAATACGCATACGCACGTTTCCTATAATAATAGGTCCTGTATTATTGCTTCCCACACTATTTGGCTGACCGGGGTCTGCCAAATCTGTTACCACATCTGCGGGAAGTGGAACATCAATCAACCACTGTGAATTTGCTTGCCATGTCACCGCAGCGGGAGGAATAGCCATGTTTGACGTAACCTGTTGCTTTGACCCATAATTTTCATATATATAAGCATTTACACCTGCACCTGTTCCGTAGCGGTCATCAAAATCACCATCCTTATTCCAGTCAATGAAAACACCAATACAATTAGCAGAAAACCATGTTCCGCATTGAGCATTTAAAGCATAAGGCGCAGTGCCTTTTCTAACTCCACGACCCTGCGTTAATTGCAGCGGTCCACGGTTTTGAGTCATACCAAGATTTGTAGGAGGAAACTGTGTATAGTCAGGAGGGTGACAGGAAAACCTGGTGCAATACGTTCCTGCTACACTTACGCAAGCACCGCAAATGTTATTGTGTTCATAATTATCAATTTTAGTCGAGTTATCGCCAAGTATGTTTACACCTGAAACATAATCGTTGTTTTGATAACTGCCACCCGACCACGATGTGCCATTAGTATATGTAGGTATGTTATATGCCTGGTCTATCTGGCGAACTGCAGAAGTACTGGGAGATGGAACAAATGCGCCAACTGATGCCGGAATTTGAATGCCACTAACCGTTACGATAGTGTCGTTAATACAACCGGAATTTGATGGTGATGACCAACCTGAGAAGAGTTGTTCAAAATCGGCAGCCACATTGTGACCTGAGATAGCTGTTGGCGCGGCATTGATATCATAAGCCAGCCAGATGAAATTCTCACTACCGGGAAAAAAGTTATAAGTTGCCGCAGTTAAACCATCCGGGCAACCGCTAACCGCACTTAATGACCCAAAAAACAAACTTCCATTACTATAACTTGCTGCAGTAGGATTAACTTTTGGAATAGAAATTACTCCAAGGGTTGTTGCGAAAGTTGTCGAAGCGCCAGTAAACCAGCATTTTGCTCCATTTGGTTGCGGTACATCGGTAGTAAATGCAGTTGAACCGGCTGTTGAATATAATAATCCATCAATCCTGCGCGGATTCAAACTACCCTTCGTGGTTATTTGCATACCCAACATCAAGTTGTCAAAAGTACTTTTACCAACATCAGCATTTTGCGTAACAAACACCGAAGCTCCTGTTACCTGCATCTGGGTTGGCCACTGCGGCATATTGATATTATCAATAAATATGTTATTACCTTGAGCACTATAGCCTACTATTATCACATAAGCATTACTTGAGCCACCTGTCCCACCCCAAAACCGTGCATCGTTTGGTATCACAAATTGATACCTGTTCCAGGCATTAGCTATTGCACCGGCAGGAATTTGAGAGGATGAACGGTAAATTCTGTTTGCTCCGCCTGTAGTAAGCGCTAATACAGCACCTGTAAGACTTGGTTGAACATTTACGTACACTTCAATGTAATCCATAACCGTAAGCAATGCGCCCGCTGTACCGTCTCTAAAAACAGAGATTCCGATCGTATCTGCTATTGCAGAATAGGCAGTATGCCCGGACCAGTCGAGTGAGCGGGTGGCAAGAGATGCTGCATCTCCATTTGCCGCGCCCGATGCTGAAGGGTACGCAGCAACACGATTGATGTATCTTACAAAACCAGCACCTGTGGGAAAGCCAGCAATGTTTTGATTAGCGACCACAGGGTTTGCTCCCCCATTAACCCATTCAAAATCATTTGGGGCTGTACCAGCACCGACAACTTTTGCTTCCGTCCAATCCACTGTTGGATTTTTAAAATTAGCTCCTGCCGTAAAGGTTGGATACCCCGGAATATTTGCATTAAATGCTTCTGCAGTATAAACCTGCGCATAAGCAAGATTACCGATTAAGCTCAGTATTGAAATGCAGAGCGTAACGTGGAGGAAGAAATTCTTAGAAATCTTCAGTCTTGATTTGATGTACATTGTATTCATTTGAAGAACTGTTTTAAATATTATCAATTTTATGTTTTTATGTATCTGATTTTTATTTACTGATCTGAACCTTGCTGCAAACAGAAGAACTTTCTGATGTAATCATCACAGTATAAATTCCCGAAGGAAAACCACCTGTATCAATTATCAAATCACCTGACTTGTTGAAATTAGTTTCGGTGAACAGGGTTTGCCCGATTGAATTAATGAGTGAAACTTTTGTGCCATCTTTTAAATAATCGTTCGCTATCGTAATTGAATTAACTGCCGGATTGGGATATGCGAAACCTGCAGAAGAAGGTATGATATTATCAATCCCCGTATAGAACCCGGGCAACAATCCGAGGTATATTGCATACGTTGTGGCTGCCGGTGTGTTTACGCTTATGCTACCGAAGTTAGCCGTATTTTTGTAAGTTCCTGCAACGATAAATTCATTGGTCGGCAACCATGTGCATGAGTAGCCATTGTCTTGTCCAACTCCTCCGCCTTTTAAAAAATACTGGCAATTGCCTGAAGGACTATATTTGACAATAAACGCATCTTGCGTACCCGATGAGGGGATAGTGAAAGTGCCAAAAGTAGCACTGCCTTCAAATGTCCCTGTGATCACAGAATACCCGTTTATATCTGTGCTTATCCCGCCAATCCCATTAGTGGGCACACCCGGGTTTCCACCTTTTTTAGCCCACTGACAAACGCCTGTTGCATTGTATTTGGCTATAAAAACCTGCAGGAAGTTTCCGCAACTTAAGGTAACACCACTGCCAAAACTAACACCTTGCATACAAAGCCCTGTAACATAGGAATTGCCGTAAGAATCTTTACTGACACCTGCACCAAAATCACTAATGGGTCCACTGATAACCTTAACCCAATTGTTATTGCCGGCAGTATCATAACCGGCAATAAATGCATCTGAATTAACGGTAGTAACTGTGTGCGAACCAAATATACATGTTCCGGCAATAGTACCGGTAAGGCTTAAGCTGTTGTTGCTGAATGATATTCCAGCGCATTGGTCAGACTGGTTCCCACCGGCTTCTACAACCCATTCTACTTGCCCGCCCGGATTAATCCTGGTGATGAAAATCTGATCGTTTGGGGTGTTGTTGCCAATACTGTCGTTAGGACCAAAATAACATTTCCAGAAAAAAGTTCCTGACAGGTAAATGTTGTTTTGCGGGTCAATTGCAAGAGCGCTGGCGTGGTCTGCACTGCCTCCCCCAAAAGATTTAGCCCAGATAACGTTTCCGCTTTGGTTTAACTTAATTAAGAACATATCAACTATTCCATAAGGGTATAGCGTTATGCCGCTCACCACCATGGTGTCAGTAAATGTGCCTGCAATATATACATCGCCATTGCCATCTACAGCCACAGCATTTGAAAAAGTGCTTGCATTCGGCTTTGGCACACCATAACTATTTGCCCAAAGGCAATTTCCCTGGTTATCATAGCGGGCAATAAACGCGTCACTATTTCCAATTGAAGTAAGGGCGTAGGTTCCGAACATTCGTGTGCCGTCAAATGATCCTGTTAAATAAAAATTGCCGTTTGCGCCTGCCACAACTTTAGGGGCGCCTATTTGAGAAGCACTGCCACTTTGAGAGTTTACCCATGACCACTGCATCTGTGAATATCCATTCGGTGCTATGGAGGACAGGAAGAAAAATAAGAGTATGATTTTTTTCATATTTTGAATAAGGCCTGCGTTTAAAAATTATAAATTGTTTAATTCGCCAAAGGTTTTATTTGAATCAGTTAAATTCAGATAATATTTACTCTTAACTAAAGTTAGTTTAATAAATATGCTATTGTTACCGGAGTATTTCAAGTGCCAAAAGTATTAATTATTTAATATTACTTTCCTGTTGTTAACATTATATTATTACACCGGTATTCAAACATTTCAAACTCAGATTTTTAATTAATTTCAATACTCTTTTACTCTTTGAAACTTCACAACCCAAACTTTGAAGAATTTAAAATGACTGCGCTTAATGCTTCCTGTCAATACGATACCTTTTGTTTACTGGATTCATGCAGCTCAAACGGTAGCATAAAATGGATTGCAGCATTGGGTGTATCCCGTAATTTCAGCGCGGAATATAACCATTTTTACGAGTTGTCAAATTTTTTTTTGGCCAACAAGGGTAAATACTTGTTTGGCCATATAAATTACGACCTTAAAAATGAAATCGAATCACTGCAATCGAAACATCACAATGCTATATCCTTTGATTTACTTAGACTTTTTGTTCCGGAGATTACGATTATTGCACATGAGAATGAATTAGAAATTATTTGTGATGATGATGCATCCGTGTTTTCAAAATCATGGGTAAAGGATTTAGAGGATGGGAAAAAAGTGAATGATCTTTTTAAAAAGAAATATGAGAATCAGTCTTCAAAAAAAGTTGAACTAAAGGCACGAACGAATAAAGAAAAATACCTTAGCAACTGCAAAAAAATTCTTGATCATATACAAGCTGGCGATGTGTATGAATTAAATTATTGCATGGAATTTTTTGAGGATGATGCAATAATAAACCCAATAAATGTCTATGAAAAACTTACAGCATTAACTGATGCGCCCATGAGTTGCTTTTACAAAAACGGAAGCAATTATTTAATGTGTGCAAGCCCCGAAAGATTTATGAAACGTGAAGGGAATAAATTGATTTCGCAACCGATTAAGGGGACGATTCGGAGAGGTAGTGGTAGTGGTAGCGGTAGCGGTAGCGGTAGTGGTAGTGGTAGTGGTAGTGGTAGTGGTAGTGGTAGTGGTAGTGGTAGTG
>JBDTRM010000136.1:0-9527 GCA_039931675.1 Bacteroidia bacterium
TTACACGCGAGTAATGCGACAAAACACTATTGCAAAACCATTTTACACGCGAGTATTACGACAAAACAATATTGCAAAACCATTTTACACGCGAGTAATGCGACAAAACACTATTGCAAAACCATTTTACACGCGAGTAATGCGACAAAACACTATTGCACAACCATTTTACAATAGAGTTAAGGCTCTTAATTCAGATAGTCTTATTGCCATCCCGCTGCCGCCCTGCGTCCTCGCAGGTGGTTTGCGCAAGTATGAGTTTTGGGTTTTATTTAGTGATATTAAAAGAAAAGAAATTTGTGGTTTTGGAAAATGGATTGGGTGCTAATTGCACTGCACAGGCGGGTAAGCGGGACGCCTTACCACAGCGAGAGCGGACACATTACCACAGCGGGGGGAATTAATTCTCTTAATCAATTCATCTCTTGTTGACTTGTTTGATACTGACTTCATTACTTTTTATATTTTTTTCTAAACTGCTTTTATGTTTTAGCGAAGTTAAAAACAATTAAGCCATTTTTTTTCTTTGTGGTTCAGTTTGTAATTTCCTTAACATTTTCAAATCGGATAAAGAATCGCTGCAACAAGTATGCATATCAAATAAATATCCGCTGCCGCTCTGCGTCCTCGCAGAAGTCAATGTCACTCATTACCATAGGGGGGATTATTCCTTGAGCAATTCTGTCAAACGTAAATAAAAAAGAGGCATTCTGCTTTTCTGAGAAAAAATGAGAAGCACGCTGGTTCAACGTATAGTGTCTTTTATAAAGAGATCTGTAAGTTTTAAAACGAAGCGTTGATCAAAGTTAGTGCTTAGATTGCAGGTTATTGCAACTACCAATTGTTGTTCGGGGTAAATCAATAAAAAAGAACGGCCTCCTATTGAACTTCCGCCATGATAAACATATTTGCGCTGCAGGCTGTCAACATCTAATCTCCACCCTATACCATAATTTACTTTTTCACCGTTCAGCAAAGTATCTGCACTCCATAATTTTTCAATAGTTGCTTCTTTCAGAAATTTGTGACTTAATAAATTCTGAGACATAAGCGCGAGGTCATAGGAAGTAGAAAGAAACCCTCCGCCAGCCCATTTGTTTGAATTGTCAACATGGTAGCCATTTATGATTTTCCCATTTGATTCATCATAAAACCGTACCCTGTGTGGTATGATGCTGTCATTATAGTCGGGCACTGTATTTTCGAGTTGCATCGGAACAAAAACGCTGTCGTTCATAAAACCGGGAAAGCTTTGTTTTACAGCACCTTCAATGCAAGCTCCAAGCAATACATATCCGTAAGTGGAATAACTGAATTTTGTACCAGGTCTGAATAACAAAGAGTCGTCCTTAAAAATATCAACACTTTCTTCCACGTTGTTGTAATGTTTATCGCTTACGTACTCATGATTTTTATAATTATAGTCTCTTATGCCTGCAGTATGAGAAGCGATCTCATAAATGGTAACCGGGTAATTTTTCCCGGGAAAATAAGAAGCATATTTTTGAGCAGTGTCTGTAAGCTCCACCTGTTTTTCTTCCAGCAGTTTGCCCAGTGCAAGTGCTGTGAGTGTTTTTGAAATGCTACCCACCCTGAATTTGGAGTTAAGAGTCACTTGTATTTTATTTTCCAAATCAGCATACCCAAATCCTTGCGTCCAGATAATTTCATTTTTGGTGGCTACGCAAATGGATAAACCGGGAATGTTTTTTTCCTTCATTAAGGCGATGACTAATTCCTGCCCCTTTTTAATTTCCTGTAAGAACCTTTTATCAGTATATAAGGATTTGGTTTGGTCTATTACCTGTGCATGACAAAAATTTGTTACCAATAAAAATAAAACGGCTGTTTTTTTCATTTGAATTTTTGTCCTGTAATTATATCAAAACAGTATTGCGCAGGATAATCAACTTTGCTGATTTTAAATATGCGATTATTGTTTTCATTTACTGTTGTGATGGAGTGATACACAAAGAAAAGAAATTTGTGCTTAGCAAAATGCATCGTACTCGTCATGCTGACGAAGGTCAGCATCAGCACCGCTGCCGCTCTGCGTCCTCGCAGGTGGTTTACACAAGCCTGAGCTTTGCATTTTATTTAGTGATACATATTGAAAAGAAATTTGTGGCTTAGCAAAACGCATCGTACTCGTCATGCTGACGAAGGTCAGCATCTGCTAAATTAATTAACCATTAAATTGTCGCAGGTGATGGTCAGCATGTTTATAAACAATGTAGCCCGTTTGTTCTTTCGTCATTGCGCCAAAAAAAGGGTGAATAAAACCTTCGTTTGAAAAATGCGTGTATTCATCCAGCAACTTAATCCATTTGTTTTTTTCTTCAGCGAAATCAACATGCTGGTTTATTTTAAAAGAAGGAACAGTAGGCAGGTTCCTTTTAATTGGTTCATCTTTCATCATATTTTTTAACGCAATCTTTCCAAACAATTTACCGATAAACGATTGCTTATAACGCGGTTTGCCCAAAGCCATTTCATCCCATTGATTGCAATGCTTCAGCATTTGCGAAACATTCATTTTGCCCCATTGAGCTGTGCTGTTTTCATGGAGCGAATTAATTCTCTTAATCAATTCATCTCTTGTTGATTGGTCTAATACTGACTTCATTATTTTTTATATTTTTTTCTAAATTGCTTTTATGTTTTAGCGAAGTTAAAAACAACTAAGCCATTTTTTTTCTTTGTGGTTCAGTTTGCAATTTCCTTAACATTTGCAAATCGGAAGCATCGCTGCAACAAGTATCCATATCAAATAAATTCCCGCTGCCGCCCTGCGTCCTCGCAGGTGGTTTGCGAAAGCATGAGCTTTACATTTTATTTAGTGATACATAATGAAATGAAATTTGTGGTTTCTTAAAACGCATTTGGTACTAATTGAACTAAAAAGGCGAGCAAACCAGTGTCCCTTACCGCAGCAACACAGGACACTCTACTACAGCGGGTTGATTAATTCTCGTAAAATTTCATATTCAATAAAAGGAATGTTACAAAAGCAAAGATGCATTGAGAAATTAATGCACCTTTTTTAATTCTATCTATAACTATCTCCAAGAGGTGATAGTTCAATATCAAATTCCACCGGTCTATTTTTAGCTACCCAAAAAGCAAGTTTCAACTCCTCAAAATATTCCTTTATTTCCTGAAATCTTTGCTTGTGCTTAAAACCAATTTGAATTTTTTTAATTACAACATTTGGTTTAAACATATCTCTTATTTCCTTTTCATTTTTATGAATTTTCAATTTGTAATAAGAACCGATTTCATTCCGATGATTAAAGTCACGCCCAAAATGTGAATTAGGATTAAAAGTTTGTGTTGCAGAATATCCATCTTCACTATTGTGAATTAAACGAATTTCATTCTCAATTTTGTAATATGTGTTTTTATGAAGACAGGCTATAACAGCCAACACATCATTTTTATTTACTATCAAATTATTTCTGGTTTCAAACTGATTATTTGATTCTAAAAATAATTCCAAATTCAATTTATCGTATATGATATTTGCCAGAACAAAATTATTTTCGAATCCTTCATCTATTATTTCCAATTCGATTGCAACCCCTTCTCCTCCTCTACCATAAAGTCTCCATAAGTTCAAAATATTTTCCTTATTCAATTCCACAGAATCAACCATTGAGAGAACGTATATACCATCTTTAATTTTTTTAATTTCAGATGGTGTCGAACCCAAATCAATCAATGTAAAAGAGATTTCATTTGGGTCGTTTACGTTGTTTAAATTATACATTCTTAAACTCTGCTCCCTTAAAATGGAATCCATCCCCTGCAAACTTGTAAAATGTACAAATGATTGAGAAGTTGGTTTATAATGTTGGGCACAACGAATTATTGAATCGTTGCTAATTTCAATTGAAAAAGTTTTTCCACTGATTGACATTCCGCTGCTCCAAGCTTTATTCGTTATTGCATCAGGAAATATATGTATCAGAACATTTTCAATATAATCCTTTGTTAGAATTTCTATATAATCAGGATGCATTGTATATATGGAATTTTTTGGAGTGAAAACGCAAAGGTGCATTGAAAAATTGATGCACCTTTTTTAATTTCAGGTTAATGTAACAACTTGTTAAGTTCATCAGACGTTGCAAAGTGATGTTTAAGTATATCTATCAAAGTTAAAGCTGTGTCTTTTCCAACTAAGGGAGCAAGTGTCCTTACAGTAATTCCAATTAGAACTTCAATAACTTGATTTTTCTTTTTGTTTTCGGCTGTTTCTTTGAGAAATTCTAAACTTTCCTCTATTCTTTGTAATTGGTCTGCTGTTAGAGTTGCAATTTCAAAATTCATTTTTTTGCAATCCTGAATTTCTGCGATTACTATTTTTAACTCAGTACTTGTAAACCTCCTATCATTCAGGTCGTTTAATTCAGCATTGTCAGTTTCAAAAGAAAAATCGTCTTCACTTGCAAAACTGCCCCAAAAATTATTTTCCTTTATTTCAGCCAACACAGTATTCATCCAGCTTAGTAAATTAGATTTAACACCGTCAAAATCCCAAACTGTTGCATCAGTCCTTATATCCATTTTGAAAGGTGAATATGCAAGCTGATACTGTTGTTTAGTTCTATGAACTTTGATTGTGAAATAAAAACGAGTCCTTTTCTTGTAAATAATATTGTATTCATAGTCATACTCAGTCTCAATAATTTCTTTTCGAGTTCTTTCAAAGTCAATAAGTGAAGGATATTCAGTTCTTAAATCCAAAGGAAAAGCTCGCTTAGAATTTAATATTGCATTAGTTATAGTTTTAGAAATTTGCTGATTCTGAGTGTTTAATAATTCCATTGGTTCAATATGTTTTTATTGATGCAATTATCTCAAAAAGAATGTAACATTCCTATCACCGAACCACAATCAATTTAACAAATAAACCACCAATGCAATTACTATTATAAGCGTAACAATATACGCGAGCCATTTGCTCGCCTTCTGGTTTCTTTTTTCGGAAATCCTGATAGTAAGTATCGTTATACTGATTGCAATTAAATTTTGGGCGCATGGTTTTATCTTTCAGGAATGTTACAAAGATATTTGTTTTTGGAATGTTACATTAGCGAACTAAATTATGTTATAAAAAGAATGATAAAAAATCTTGATAAGCAAATAAGTGCAGTAAGACAAAAATTGGAAGAAGTAAAATCCGAAACAACTTCATCACGAAATCAACTTTCAGAGAAAATTAGAGCATTAATTAATCTGACCCCACTATACATAGAAAGTTGGGAGGGTGATTGGGTTGAGGACACAGATACTTATCGCGCATCTTTCAATGTAAATTCTACACAATTAATGGAAGTTGACAAAAAGATGATTCAAGAAGATTTGAAGACTAAATCCGGAGGTATTGACATTGATGAAGTCAGAGAGAGGATTGTAGAAGTTTCAGAACGATTCTTTGATTTTAGAGAATTTGTGCTTTCTGAGTTTTCCTTTATACTTAGCAATGAAAATTTTACAACTGAGGTTGAATTTTTAAAACAAATTGAGGACTTTAAATGGGGAATGCCTCGAGGAGAATATATTCGTTCACAAAAACCACGATTTTCTATCGTTTCTGACCCGTCAATAATCAACCGTCCTCCTTCTGCTCCACCTCATATTTCTATTTCTGATGATTTATTAGTAAATTTTAGCCTACTCGATTCATATAGTAATTTTGAAAAACTTGTAAATAGACTTCTTAGAAGTTTAGAATTAAAATCAGATTCTTCAAATGAAGAAGAATCCGGAGCAATTTTTCAAAACGAAGCATTATATGCTATCATAAATAGATTTCATATCGTGGCGACCCAACTTAGAAACAGACGAGAAAATAGGGCAACTATAATTATTGAAGATGAATATGATGTTCAGGATCTAATGTATGCACTTTTAAAAATAAATTTTGAAGACGTAAGAAAAGAAGAGAATACACCTTCTCTTGCAGGAAGTTCATCAAGATTTGATTTCTTATTAAAGCGTGAGAAAACAGTTATTGAAATAAAAAAAACACGAAATACTCTTAAAGATAAGGAAGTTGGTAATGAGCTTTTACTTGATATTATGCATTATAAATCTCATCCTGATTGCAAACGTTTAATTTGTTTTGTTTACGACCCTGATAGTTTAATAGTAAATCCACGAGGTATTGAGGATGATTTAAATAAACATACTTCTGATGAATTGATTGTGGAAGTATATGTAAAGCCATAACCATTTGTAAACCCCACTGCTCTGGTCAAGCGCTCCCTGGATATCCGCTGTTACTCCCTGCCCCTCCTCGCGCTGCCTCCACTTACGTGGCTCTTGTAAATCCGAATTTTTTCATAATTAATCAAATGGCTCTAATCAATTATTTAATTTTCATGCTCTCAAAAAAAAATACATTTGCCTTCGCAGGATTAAGCGCTTATGGGCATGCTGTCTGATGCTTAGAAGGTGTTGCATGCCTTGATAATAATTAACCTAAGCTGCTGCAACACTGCTATGAATTAAAACAACAATCATTTATGAAAAAAATATACTGTTGCCTGCTGTCAGCCTTTGCGATATCAAATGTGGAAGCACAGAATTTCAATTTACTTTGGTCGGATAGCAGTAATGTTACCAATGATGATGACCGTGCGCGGCAAAATGCGATAGACAGTTCAGGCATCTACATAGTGGGCAATGACAATCAGCCTGGAAATAATCAGTGGCGGATTGAAAAGCGTAATCTCTATACAGGAAAGATGATCTGGGTACAAACAGTAAACCCTTCTGCGGGCAATGATTATGCACAGGATATTGTGGTATTTGATACCGCACTTTATATCTCCGGTTATGAGAACATCTCAGGTACTGATTATCAGTGGCGACTGGAAAAGAGAAGCCCCACAACAGGCGCACTTATATGGGTAGAAACCAGTAATCCCTCAACGGGTGGAGATGTTGGATTCGGAGTTTGTGCTAATGATTCGGGAGTGTTTATGGTTGGTGCAGATTACGTGCTTGGGAAAAATCAGTGGAGAATAGAAAGACGTGACCTTGTCTCAGGTAATTTAACCTGGGCAAAAAATACTGATGGTGCTACCACCGGCAGTACAGCCCAGGCATTGCATGTGGCGGCTGATGATTCATCTATCTATGTATGCGGATTCGATGCCGCTCCCGGTACAGGACAATGGCATATCGAAAAACGCAACATAACAACCGGTGATACAATATGGACGAAAGTGAATGACTACTCTGCTGCCCGTTATGACTATGCACAGGATATTGCGATGGATGCAAGCGGTATATACATAGTGGGTTCTGATTTTTCTTTATCGTCAACAGATAACCAATGGAATATTGAAAAGCGGGATCTTATAACCGGAGATACTATATGGACACAGAAAAGCAATGCTTCCATTGATAATGATTTCGCTACTGCTGTAACGCTTGACACAGATTATATGTATGCGGCTGGTTTCCAGGGAACGTCAAGTAACGGTACCGGGTGGCGCATTGAAAAACGCGATAAGGTTACGGGCACTATTTTTTGCTCCCAAGTTAACAGTCCGGGAATAAGCGCCAATTTTCCTGCCGGAATATCTGTGGATGCTTCGGGTGTATATGTATCAGGGGATGATGCAATTGCTGCCGGTAATTTTGAATGGCGTATTCAGAAATATTCTCTTTGCACGCTGCAAGCGACACCCCAGGCATTTTTCAATATTAGCGATTCGACCTTGTGTGAAGGCGATTGTATCAGTATTACCGACAGCAGCACTAACAACCCCGTAGTATGGAACTGGATAATGAATGGTGCTAATCCTTCTAATTCGGTGCTTCAAAATCCTGCGAATGTTTGTTACGACAGCAGCGGAACATTCACGGTTACACTAATCACCGCCAATGGCAGCGGCATTGATTCCACCACAAAAATTATTACTGTACAAAACTGTCTGGGGATTTCACCATTAACCGTGCGGGATAATTTTTTCCTTTTTCCAAATCCCGCACACGATCAATTTACCATTAACTCTTATCCAGATACAAAGAAAACATTGCTGCTAAAACTTTCTAACATTGCGGGGATAACTGTATTGGAAACAGCAGTTAGTAACAATCCCATTTCTATTTCACATTTGATGCCCGGCATTTACATTTACACTTTCTATACTCCCGAAGGAATAATAGCAAGAGGAAAATTATCAAAGCAATAATGGTGATTAGTTTCGCTGGTTGAAAGACAATAAAAGACCCGCTTCGGTATATACCGGGGCGGGTCTTTTGTTGTAAAATGGTTGATGGAAAAGGCATCGAAGAGCAGTACATCTGCAACCCATACTTCATCCATAAAATAGAGCGAGCCCGGAAATTTCCGGGCACGCTCGTTTAAACATCATTCTAACTTTACATGGAATAACTTTTAGATGATCATTCCCTGATGAGCACCACGCGTCCGTTCAATACTGCTTCGCCACTTGTGATGCGATAGAAGTAAACACCATCACCTAAATTGGCTGCATCAAACTTAACCTGGTGAACTTCGCCTGCTGACATATCACCATCAAAAAGAACAGCGATTTTTTCACCTGTGATATTAAATATTTCAACCGTAAGGTGAGCATCGTTGTTATTGTTTTTTAATTCAATAGTTGTTGCAGAGTGGAATGGATTGGGGTAAGCTTTTGCTTCAATATTACCTGCAACATTCGCAGACCCGTCATCAATTCCTTCACGTGTTGTTGAAACAGTTACCTTTACAGTACAGGAGCTTGTGCAACCTTTATTGCTCGTCACAGTTACCGTGTAATCACCCACGGTATTCACCGCAATGCAATTAGTGGTAGCCCCTGTATTCCATAGATAAGCATTACCTGAAACCGCTGCAACACATAAATTGGTTGATTGACCGGGGTGTATAGCGGTATTACCGGTTATAGCACATGCCGGAAGCGGGTTAACTGTTACCTTCTTGCTTTTCTTCGTTGTACATCCGCTTGCATTGGTAACAGTTACTGTATAGGTTCCTGTAGTATTTACACTGATGCACTGAGTAGTTTTTGCATCACTCCAGAGGTAACCTGCAAGCCCTGCAGGAGCGCATAACTGACTTGAGCTGCCCTGGCATATTTGTCCTTTTCCCGTTATTGTAAATGGGGGAGGGGGCAGGTTAATCGTAAGCGCTTTAGAACAACTGCTTGTGCAGCCGCTTGCATTAGTAACAGTAACAGTATATGAACCGGGTCCACTTACTGAAACACATTTGGTTGTTGCACCTGTATTCCATAAATAAGAAGCAAAGCCTGAACCTGCGCACCATTGTGCAGAACTGCCTGAACAAACTGAACTGTTACCTGTAATAGAACAAACAGGAAGTGCCTTTACAGTTACTGTTTTGCTGCAACTGCTTGTACATCCGTTGGCATTAGTAACAGTAACTCTATAGGTTCCACCGGTGGTAACGGTAATGCACTGGGTAGTTGCACCTGTGTTCCATAAATACCCTGAATTAGTTGCAGCACATAACTGTG
>JBDTRM010000137.1:0-1987 GCA_039931675.1 Bacteroidia bacterium
ATTCCATTCTTGCCGCAAAGCAACGAAGGCAATTGCTCTCCGTTTATTTTTGCTTTAATTTCTTTTTGAATAATACCTTCGACAACTACTTCTGCAACTTCAATTACAATTATTCCTACAACAAGACCAATGCCTGCACCAATTACAAGCCCTGTAAGTACTGCGGCAAGAATGCCTCCTGTTACTAACCCTACAATAAACCCAATAATACCTCCTACAATTCCGCCACCTAATGCACCTGTTAAGGCTCCAAAAATATCTCCCAGCAATCCGGTGTCAACATCGGTATCAGGGTCAATACTGAATGTTAATTGACCATCATCGGTTAGTTTAGGTGTAATATTTAAAGTGATGGTAACGTGAGGGTCAGGCACCACATCAATGATTGGTGAATCAACAGGCACATTTCCTTCCAACTTGATTTGTATTTTTCCCCCACTTGCTGTCATGGTTACTTTTTCCCAATCACCCTTTTTGTTTTCCAAATCGGGTAGAGGATGTGTTCCATCATTAGCCCTAAGTTGCGTATGCCAGATGTTATTTGCAAAACGCTTGTAAGTTTCTTTCGACATGCCGAATGCAACATCCTTACCTAACGGCAAAAATGAAATTGCATCTTCAGGATTACCACGAATAAACTGGGTAACGGATAAATCAAGCGGCTCCTGCGATTGCGATTCTGCATGGATATTCAAATTTGCAAGCAGTATCATTGCTGCTTCATGGTCAGCATCACCACCACGTTTTACCAGCACAGGTGGACCTGCAAGGTCTTTCAAAACTCCAAACGGAATTGTTTTTGGAGGAACCAGCGGCAAGCTTGTAGTAAGTATGAGCGAATTACCATCATCGCTCAACTCGGCTTTTGCAAACACAGGCTCATCAAGTCCGAAAACATTTATCTGTAAATCCCAACCTGGTTCAAAAGTTATCTGAACATCTAAAATTAAAATAGGAAGTCCCGGAGGTCCGAGAAGTTTATGCTCATTGAGTAATTCAAGAGCGGTGCGAAACCAATTAGCTCCAAGTTGTAATTCAACATCGAAGCCCGATGAAATTCTTGTTGTTGAAATCATGATTTTAGTTTTTATCCCGATAGCTATCAGGGTGAGTTATTAAATTAAATTTTTCTAAAGAATATTTTCTTTTACCATTTCGGTTTTGCAAAAAATTGAGGAGAGCTCTAATGTTATTTATTTATTACCCGTTTTTTAATGATTTTATTTTTGGGTTTTTGCTTTTTAATTCTTTCCACCTGTGCGGTGATATGGTCCAATAATATTTCACAAAAATTTTCTGCTACAACATTCAGTTCGGTTTTAGTTAGTAACTGATTGTATAGTTTCTCAAACAATGGTTTTTGATTTTGTTTTTCAAACTCAACAGTATATTTATATTCGTTCAAAATGATATTTAAATTTTTCCAACAGTCAAATGCTTTTATTCCCGCTTTCATAAAGCCTTTGGTTTTTATTTCAATTCTGAACTCACCGCAATGTTTGTTTTTTATAAGATAATCTTTGGCTGCTTTTTCTGTAGAATGTCCTTTTCTGTCAGTCCATAAAATGATTTCGGTTTGTTTAAACATGTTTGAAATATCTGCTATTGAAATGGCGAGTTGCTTTTTAAGAGGTAACAATACTTTTTGGAAAATAATTAAGGTGTTTTGAGGATTGCATTTTTCTTTAAGCTCACCATACTTTAAACCGCTTATCAATTCTTTGAGGTTATTGAGTTTTTTATCTTTAGGTTTTAATAATTTTTCTGATTCATTTTCAAGTTCTCTTTCCAACTCTTTAATAGTTGGCATTTCACCTTTCAGTTGATAAGGCAGAGCTTGGGCTAATTCATAATCGGCTACTCCTATCGGTGCTTTAATTCCTTTAAGTGCATATTTGATTACAGTTTTATTTGGTGTTTTGCATAGCAGCACACCAATGGTTCGCTTATCCTTTATGCCTTTAATTTGCTCGTCAACTGTGTTGAT
>JBDTRM010000138.1:0-11647 GCA_039931675.1 Bacteroidia bacterium
TCTTTAATATTTTCCTGAACCAACAATCGCGAACCGGCACAACACACATGACCTTGATTAAAAAATATTCCATTCACAATTCCTTCAACAGCCTGATCAATTGCAGCATCTTCAAAAATTATATTTGCTGCTTTTCCACCTAACTCAAGCGTATATTTTTTATCACTTCCTGCTAATGAGCGCTGAATAATTTTTCCCACATCAGTGGAGCCTGTGAAAGCAATTTTATTTATATCAGGATGATTTACAATTGCAGCACCTGTTGTTCCGGCACCAGTGATGATGTTCACCACACCCGGAGGTAAATCGCAATCCTGGATAATTTCAGCCAGTTTTAATGCAGTGAGCGGAGTTGTTTCTGCAGGTTTTAAAACGACTGTATTTCCACAGGCTAATGCAGGAGCAATTTTCCAGGCTGCCATCAGTAAAGGAAAATTCCATGGAATAATTTGCCCTGCCACACCGAGTGATTGCGGCTTCTTTCCTGGAAATGCATAATCTAATTTATCAGCCCAGCCTGCATAATAAAAAAAATGTGCTGCTGCTAAAGGAACATCCACATCACGACTTTCACGAATTGCTTTTCCACCATCCATACTTTCAATTATTGATAACTCGCGTGCTCGTTCCTGTATCATTCGCGCTATGCGATAAATGTATTTACTGCGCTCACTTGCTTTCATTTTACTCCACACATTTTCATAAGCATTGCGCGCAGCTTTCACAGCGCGGTCAACATCTTTTGCAGAAGCCTCGGCAACATCGGCCAATTTTTTTTCTGTTGAAGGGCTAATTGTTTCAAAATATTTTCCATCTGCAGGTGCAACAAACTTCCCATTGATAAATAAATCATAACGCGAATTTATTTTAATGTGGTCTGTGCTTTCAGGAGCAGGTGAATAACTCCATCCATTACCGAATGAAAGGTCAATGAGAGGTGCTGCAAGTTTCTTAGCCATTATTTTTAATGATAAATATTTATTTGATGGAACCTCGTTTTAATTTTTTCAAAAATAGCAAAAGTAAATCAACTCAAATGTTGAGATTGAAACTACGACTAAGAAATTTCTGGTTTAAACCTTAACTGCTGTCTTGGTATCCAACGCAGTTGATTTAGAACGATTCTGCAAGTGGCGCAATACCAATGGAACCAAACTTAGCAAAATGGCAAGTGAAACAATAACGATGAGTAGCACCAAACTACTGATGTTACGAAAGGCAAGTGCAATCAAAATAAAAGCAATATTGATGCTGTATAAAAGCAATGTAACCTGGCGGTGATTTAAACCAAGGTCTAAAAGAATATGATGCATGTGATTTCTATCAGCCTGAAATGGTGAACGCTTATTATAAATGCGCCAGATAAAAATGCGAATGGTATCGAACAATGGAATGATTAAAATTGAAATTGCCATTGCAGGGCTTGAACGAAACGGAAAAGAATATGGAGTAGCGAAAAAACTTAATTGTACAAAGTAAATCGCAAGGATTGAAAGAATCAATCCTACAATGAGTGAACCGGTATCACCCATAAAAATTTTTGCAGGTGAAAAGTTGTAAACTAAAAATGCAAGCAATGCACCAAACAATGAAAATGACAAAATGCAAAGTGCAATTTCATTATAATTGTAAAACCATAGCCCAAATGTGAAAGCAGCTATGGCACCAATTCCGCCTGCCAAACCGTCAATTCCATCCATGAGATTAAAGGCATTGGTAATTCCGATGATTGTAAAAATGCTAAACAATACACTTGCAAAATATGGCAATGCATAAATGCCAAATACGCCACACAAACTGGATATGCGTATGTTACCGATCAAAACAATAATTAATGCGGCAAGTAATTGAGCAATAAATTTTTTGGAAGGAGTTAGCGTGATGATGTCATCTTTAAGTCCAATGAAAAACATGATGATAACTGCGGAAATAATGTATTGACCGGGCACGAATTTATAAGTGGCAGACCAAAACGCAAATGAAAAAGTAGCTCCTGCAAATATTGCAATACCGCCTAAACGCGGAATTACTTTGGTGTGACTTTTTCGCTCATCAGGTGGGTCGAATAAATTTTTATAAATAGCTATCTTAATCGTGGGAGGTATGGCCAGAAAAGTAATTATGAATGCGGTTATTGACGCAAAAGTAATATCGGTGATCATTTTATATCCTTGATAATTTTTATCATGCTGTGGTTTAAAACACTCGTAAAGGAACAAAAATATTTACAGATTATCCAAAATGAAGGGAAATTTATTTCACATTGGCCATAAATTCAATTGTATTAAACAAGTTGTTTTCCAATAAGTTTAAAAATCGTAATAATGATTGCAGATGGAGGTTTTAATGCCAAATGATATAAAATTATTTTCCATCGTTTGCTTATTATTTGTTGACTTTCTATTGGTGATACCCGCCTCTACTTTCAAATTATATGCCGGATTGATCAGATAACTTACTTTAAGGTCAACATAAGTGATTTTAGTTTCAAGACCCTGCGCCATATAATTGCCGGTATAATGAACCGCCTGCTCATAACTTTTAAAAATGTTTTTCCCGAAATTTAGCCCCGCTGTATCTAAACCCGTTTTAACATACATCACTTCGGCCTGGAAAAACCATTGTTTATATTTGTAGTTCAGAAAACTAACCGATTCATAAAAATTTGCGCCTTGCGGATGCGCCAATGGTTCGTTGTAATGACCATAATTGGTTATGGATGAGCGGTGAGAATAAGTGTATGGTTTTACATAATTGAACTCTGTTTGAAAACGGAGATTAGCAACACCAAAAATATTGTAGGCTTTATAACCGCCCTGCAATCCGAATTTATTCCGGTAGTCACCATCATTTGCTTTCAAAGACTCTAATCTAAACTCATCAAGCAAAAGCTGTCCATATAAAATGTTGTTCGAGTTGACTTTAAATTTTGTGTTTAAACCAAGTACCACATTATCCGGTGAGGACATAGAAAACTCAACAGGTCGCAAAAAGATAATCGGATTAGCATAATTAAAGTCAACGCTGTAAGCGCG
The DNA here is from genome assembly GCA_039931675.1 of Bacteroidia bacterium. Lineage (GTDB taxonomy): Bacteria > Bacteroidota > Bacteroidia > AKYH767-A > OLB10 > JAEUTH01. Next base: position 3,036 of record JBDTRM010000138.1, read on the forward strand.
CACCGAATCACTACGCCATATAACAGCTTCCATAATTCCGATAGAAGCACGATTGTTTTTCCCAATATTAAAATCCAGATAATGATAGGTAGCATATTTCTTCCGAAAGCTATAGTCATCGGGATTGATGCCCGGAGGTGACGGCACCATTAAATCCTGAAAGGCAGTCCACATACACATATATTTTATTTTCCAGATGTTGGTTTCAATTTTAAAGTAGGGATAATAAAATGCATAATCAGAAAGCAATAACGAGCGATAACCTTCGCCAATAAAATTTTTATCAGTCCCTAATTGAAACGTAAAATATTTCTTTAGTGAGTATGAAACGTTTGCCGATGCAAATGCAAAATCACGGCTTCCATATAAACTCTTTGGTCTTCCCTGCCCGGGAACAACATGAGTTAGATTGATTAAACTATCCACGTAAGTGGGATATGTGGCCTGGTTTTCAAAAAAATATGATGAGAATGCAAAACCTTTTCCTATAGTTCCTCCGGCCCATAAGCCCCGCGAATTAGTGTAAAAACTTTTATCGGCTTTTGAATCCTGTCCATAAGAAAAATCGAAAACAAAATCAGCAAATAAAAAGTAGTCATCTTTTTTTACTTGTAACAAGTGTTCCTGGAATATTTTTCTTCCCCACCATGTTTGGTTGAACTTTTTGTCTTTAAGAAAGTGTGTATTAAGCGAATCATAAGGCGCATTTGCACGCACTTCATTTGACAAATATGGCTTTACAGAAGTATGCATGTCGCTACCAACTTTGTCTAAGTAAGGCTCGTAACGTGCATTGAAATCCTTAACCAAAGGAATATAAGATTGCTGCGCGAAACTTTTATTGATGATGAAAAACAGAATAAGGGGGAAGAGAAATTTATTCATAAAAAATAATTTATGCAATTGGGGATACAGAAGTCGTTTGATAAACTCATTTCTTCACTCGGCTAAAAGTAATTTTATTTTCTCAACAGTATAATTGATTTCTTCCTCTGTAGTATATTTTCCTAAACTAAATCTTATTGATGAATAAGCATCACTTTCACTCAATCCCAGTGCACGTAATACATGCGAAGGTTCGGGCAATGCTGATGTGCAGGCTGAACCTGTTGCAACTGCAATATCACCCAACTCTTTAATAAACTTATTGCTTTCAATTCCTTTGAAACAAATATTAGAAGTGTTAGGTAAACGATATTGAATAATTCCATTGACGCTTACATTTTTGAATTTTAATAATTCATGCTCTAACTTATTTCTAAGTCTTTCAATTTGATTAGAGTTTTTTTGCAAGTCATTTTCTGCAATTTCATAAGCTTTGCCAAAGCCAACAATTCCAGGCACGTTCAGGGTACCTGAACGTAAACCTTTTTCATGGCCTCCACCAAAAATTAAAGGCGCTAGAATTACACGCGGATTTTTTCTTCTCATATATAATGCACCAATTCCTTTTGGTCCATAAATTTTATGAGCGCTTAGGCTCATAATGTCAATGCCATTATTTTGAACATCAACACTTATTTTTCCTACGGCTTGTGTTGCATCACTCATCAACAAACATTTTTTTGAATGAACGATTTTTGAAATCTCTTTGATATTTTGAATCACGCCTGTTTCATTATTTGCATACATCACACTCACCAAAATTGTTTTATCAGTGATTGCATTTTCCAATTCATTCAAATCAATCAATCCTCCATTATCCACTTTTAAATAAGTTACCAATGCACCAACAGTTTCTAAATATTTACAGGTATCAAGAACTGCTTTGTGTTCGGTGGCAACTGTAATAATGTGATTTCCTTTTGTTGAATATTTTTCAAAGACACCTCGTAACGCAAGATTAATTGCTTCGGTAGCCCCTGATGTAAAAATAATTTCTGATGCTTCTGCATTAATTAAATGAGCAATTTGTTTGCGTGCCTGTTCAACAGCATCTTCAGCAATCCAACCATAGCTATGTGTTTTACTTGCAGCATTGCCAAACTTTTCAGTAAAGTATGGAAGCATCGCTTGTAAAACTTTTTCATCAACAGGGGTAGTTGAATTGTAATCAAGATAAATCATATTGGATGTCTGTTGTTGCCCTTTGCCTCTTGCCAATTGCTTCTTTTAAAAATACAAATGTGAGCATTATGATTTGAAAATTGTTTAGAACTTCGGGCGTTTTAAAATTGAATAATAAATGAGCGATAATCACCATCATCATCACGAAGAACATTTTGAACAGCCTGAGTTTGTTCGCGATATTGTAATAGGCATGAGCGATGGACTTACTGTTCCGTTTGCTTTGGCTGCGGGTTTAACGGGCGCTGTTGCAAGTAACGGCATCATCATCACTGCAGGTGTGGCCGAAATTATTGCAGGTAGTATCGCAATGGGTTTGGGCGGTTTTCTGGCCGGACAAACTGAAGTGGAACATTATGATTCAGAGTTGAAGCGCGAATACAGTGAGTTGCAAACACATTATGAAACCGAGCGCAAGGAAGTAAAAGAAATTTTTGGTCAATACGGTTTGTCTCCATCATCGCAAGAACTTATCATGTGTGAAATGGAAAAAGATCATGATAAGTGGGTGGATTTTATGATGCGTTTTGAATTAGGATTGGAAAAACCCGATGCAAACCGCGCACGAAAAAGTGCAGTCAATATTGGAGTATCTTATATAGTGGGAGGCTTAATTCCTTTGATGGCTTATGTTTTTACTGAAACACCAAAAAACGGATTGCTTTATTCTTCACTCATTACAATTGTTTGCCTTTTTATTTTTGGTTACTATAAAAGTAAATATACATCGCAATCGCCTTTGCTTGGCGCATTAAAAGTTACCGGTATTGGAGTGCTTGCTGCTGCTGCAGCATTTACAATTGCTACTTTGTTTGGAAAGTATTTTGGAGTATAAAATGGCGCAAAGCTAAAAGTCCATCTGGACTAAATTATTCTTTCTCCTTCCACCATTCAATAATTCCAAAGTCGGTTAATAAACGGCATGGCTCATTCTTAGAATTGAAGCCAATATAGGTTGCATAACAGCCATCGCCATAACCTGTTGAAAACGCAGCAAGATTGTGTCCATCGAATTTCGGAAAAACATAGCTCCATGAATTTCGATAATTGTTTTGAAAGTTCTTTACAAAAGCTTCGTACCATTCTGCATTTCCCTTCTTCACAAAATCTTTGTCAGCCAGCTCATCAATAAACATTCCAATGCCTCCGTCAACGCCATAGCAATAAATATTCATACCAGTAATAGAAGTAGGCGATTGTCCATTCGTCAATGCGCACTCCCATTTAGAAACGCTGTCGTTTGAAAAAATAATTCTGCTGAATGCAACTCTTGCATCTTTATTCTCTTGCATCAGGGCTAATTGAACCGGAAACTCTCCTATGGGAAACATTTGTGTAAAAGGCATTCCATGATTCATCACTATTGGGTCGCAGGCAATTATTTTTCCACTTTCAATTTTTATCCTACCTATTTCAACAGCTGTAAACGCAACATCTGAATCAATCCTGTTTTTAAAAAATGCCGTTTCAAATATCTTTGGAAATGTTCCAACATTATATGCAGCAACATCAGCAATTTTTATTTCGGATTTCTCAGTTGAAGAATAACATGAAAAGAAGGAAACAAAAATCGAGACAAATAATATTCGAATGGTTTTAAAATGGCTGCTATTTTCCTTCAAGGTTTTTGAAGTTTAATTTTGTTGTCTGTAACTTTTATAAATTTAAAATTTTTTCTCAAAGTTGTTGCTCCAAAGTTTTAGTTTCTTTTTTCGCATCGTGATCCTTGGTTAGAAAGAGCATAAGAAGTGCAAGCAAACCGAAGAAAGCTATTTGCAAAATTTGGGATAGGTACATCAACCAGGCAAATGCAATTCCATCAGCATAGTCAATTCCAAAAAGCAGTAAACCATTAGCAACTAATAAATGATAGGCGCCTATTCCCCCTTGCACAGGTGCGGTCATTCCCAGGCCGCCCGCTACAAGGGTAAAAATTGCAGCCGTGGAACCCAGGTGTGCAGTTGAATCCATAGCGCGGAGACCCAGGAAAACCATTCCTAAATACATTCCCCAGATAAATAAGGAATGGAAAATAAAAAGCGGAAAGTTTTTTAATTGCATAACTGATTTTAACCCTGTAAGTAAACCAAGTAAAAAGCCCTTTATTTTTTTATTAAAGGCTGCAGATTTTTCATTTTTAAAAATTAAGCGGATAATAAAACCAAACACTATAAGAACTACGATTGCAATTGCTATATTAGTAAGATTAAAGTACGGTTTGAATTTGCCGAAAACATTATCATTCAAAAATCTCCACATCGTATCAAACTCCATGAATAATAATATCACCATTGCCAATAATAAAGTGAGCACATCAATTACCCGTTCAACTATAACGGTGCCCAACAAAAGGTCAAAAGGAATTTTTTCCTTTTTACTTAATGTGCCGCAGCGTGTTACTTCGCCAATGCGCGGTATGGCGAGGTTTGCAAAGTAGGCAATACACACAGCATAAAATGTGCTCATCAGTTTTGGTTTATATCCTGAAGGTTCTATAAGCATGTTCCATCTGTACGCTCTGCTGAAATATGCCAGTAACGAACATACTGCTGTCATCCACATCCAGATAAAATGCGCGTTTTTTATTTTTTCCCAGGTTTCACTGATGTCAACATTTTTAAATGTGAGCCAAACTAAAAGCACACCTATGCCAAGCATGGCTACATATTTAATAACGTTTATTAATTGCTTGTTCAATGTGAGGGGATTAAAATATCCTTAGAAAATAAAAAGTCGAATAACATAAGTTCTATTTGAGTTCGTTGCTGGCATCAGGAAAAACAACTACAGGCTTAAATTTTTTTGCTTCTTCAAAATCCATTGAAGCGTAAGACACAACAATGATAATATCGCCAACAACAAATTTCCGTGCAGCGGGGCCATTCAGGCAAACTATCTTACTTCCGCGCTCTCCTTTTATTACGTAAGTTTCTAAACGCTCGCCATTATTAACGTTAAGCACTTGCACTTTTTCATTTTCAATAAGGTTGGCGGCATCCATCAGGTGTTCGTCAAGCGTAATGCTGCCCACATAATTTAACTCAGCCTGTGTTACAGTGATGCGATGTAATTTTGATTTGAGAACTTCGATTTGCATAGCGCGGGCAAAAGTAATTTTTTATAATGCAATATTATCAATGAGTCTTGTCTTACTTGTTGTAACTGCAATACATGCACGTTGAGATTCGCTGCTGTTCCAATCTTTTAATTCACTTAAATTAATTGCATCCACAAAAGAAATATACTCCACTTTAAATAATCCTGATTTTTCGATTTCAGTTTTTACAAAATGTTGAAGTTGGTCAGGATTCATTTTATTTTTCAAATCAATGCATGCATTTAAAGTATTATAAATTACAGGCGCTTGCTTTTTTTCTTCAGGAGTAAGATGAATGTTGCGGCTACTCATTGCAAGACCATCAGTTTCTCTTACAGTTGCGCAACCAATAATTGAAACAGGCATGTTAAGTTGCTTCACCATATATTTTATGATGGCGAGTTGCTGAAAATCTTTTTCTCCGAAATAGGCATTACGTGGTGTTACAACATTAAACAATTTATGTACAATCGTAATCATACCTGCAAAATGCCCTGGGCGAAAAACACCTTCCATCACTTTATCTAAACCTGCTAAATCTAAATTCAATAAATTATTTCCATCGGGATACATGGCTTCAACAGGCGGAGTAAATACTGCATCGCAATTTGCTTTTTCCAGCATTGCAATATCCTTTTCAACGGGTCGCGGATATAGTGCTAAATCGTTTTGATTATTAAACTGTGTAGGGTTAACAAAAACACTCGAAACAACAATATCATTTTCATTGCGTGCTTTATTGATGAGTTCAATGTGCCCTTTGTGCAATGCTCCCATAGTGGGAATAAATCCAATTGATTTATTAGAACCGCGAACACTATCAAGGTAAGATTGCAATGATTCGATGGTTTCAAATCTTTTGATTTTCATATCCAGCGTGTTTGTCATTTGTTTTGTGTTTTTCTTCGACTTTCAGAAGGCAAACATCGCATAAAAAATAACTTTCTTTTGTCGCGACAAAATTTTGTTAGTTTTGCGCGGCATCAAAAAAGGTCGCGTGGCCGAGTGGTTAGGCATAGGTCTGCAAAACCTGCTACAGCAGTTCGAACCTGCTCGCGACCTCTTTAAAAAATTTCGCCCCTCAGTTTTGAGGGGCATTTTTAATCATGACGCTACTATTCCCCATTATCTGAAAGTATCTGTTGCAGCAATTTCTCGCCCAACCAAAATCCTGCTTTAGTTTTTAATTCAAGCATAATGGGTTTTAATTCTTTTATAATGCCACGTTGCTTCGCAAGAACAAGTACTCCTGCTAAACCTATAGTTTTCAGTCCAGCCTGTTTTGCTAATGATGTACCAAGTCTTTCATCAATTAAAATCAAATCACAACTTACTTCGAGAGCCAATGCAATTGCCTCAGCTTCACCTATATCTAATTTCAACTTTAATGTTTCGAACTGTGAATAATCAGAAAGTTGCTTAGCAATAATCCATTCAGCGTTTTCGTAAGATGAAATATCACGACCTAATTTTTTAAGAAATTTTACTTCTCTATCAACAGCAGCCGGAATAATTATCTCATCAAAAATCTTATGGAGAATTTGAAGTTTGTCAATTAAAAGAAGATTTGAAACAGGGGATGTATCAGAAACAACAATCATTTCAAGGTTTTAATAAGGTCTCTGTCATGAAGGTATTCAGCTTGAGAATAGTGGATTGGAATATTTCTTTGCGAAAGTTCAAGCTGAAATACAGATTGATGCATTTTTGCAAGTTCGGCTGCCTGTCCAAGCGTTATTTTTTCTTCTTCAAAAAGAATTATTGCCAGGTGCAGCAGTAAATCTTCACCTGTAAATCCTGTTTGCTTTAATAATTTATCCGAAATTTCAATATTCATTTTTGATATTCATATTTATATGCAAAAATAATGTTTTTAAAGATGCGATATGAACTTATTTGCATGTTAATTCACACATTAATTTTCTCTACTCGCTTCTGATGCCGGCCTCCTTCAAATTCAGTTTTAAGAAATGTATCAATCATTTTAAAGGCAACTGTGGCATCAACAAAGCGGGCGGGAATACATATAATATTAGCATCGTTATGTTGGCGGGCAAGTGATGCAATTTCAGGAGTCCAGCATAATGCGGCTCTTACACCTTTATGTTTATTGGCAGTCATGCAGACACCGTTTGCGCTGCCGCATAATAAAATTCCGAAGTCTGAAATTTTTTCGGCAACATCAATTGCAACTAAGTGTGCATAATCAGGATAATCCGTTGACTCTATGGAATAAGTTCCACGGTCATAGGCCACTATTCCTTTCAACTGCAAATAGTTTTTGATTTGTTCTTTCATTTCAAAACCTGCATGGTCACTACCTATTGATAGTTTCATTTTGATAAATTATTATGTGAGTGTTGAGTATTATTATTGTAACAAAGTAAATAAATAAATCTCTTACTGCTCTACCCCTGAGGGTTGAAAAACCCTCGGAGGGTAGAACTGAGTCCGTCATTCCGAATTTATTTCGGAATCTGACCAGACTTGGCAGATGCTGAAACGAGTTCAGCATAACTCTGTAAGTCTTTTCACCGCTTATCAACATATAAAAGTTAACATGCCCTGAAAGACTTGGTATTAATGGTTTATGAAGTTGCCACTTATTAACCATAAAAACGTGTAAAACAATTTTTATGGTTAATAACTGTGCGAAAATTTTTCTTGCAATGTTTATTACTCATTCTCTTATCATAGTTTTTGTTAGCATGTCACATTTCATATTTTATGTTTTAGAAAATGTACACCTGCATATGAACAGCAGCAGCATACATTACGAACATAATTTTATCAAGAATAATAAACGCTAACAGCATGTTAGTATCACAGGTTGCTTTATAGTGAGAATAAAAATAATTTTACATGATATGGAAGGTGAGGAAATCAATTTTTTAGGTGAGTTTAAATTTAAAGCAACTGAAAATTTTATTCTTTAAACGATATGTTTGTTTATTAGCCGTTCATAAAGTGTTGATTAGTTTGTATAACATAGTTTAATTCTAATATCCTACTGTTTCTCACTATTTTTGCAAACAATACTAACACCCTATTATTACCATATATTTAAATATATTTAAAATAAATAATAATATAATGATGCTCTCAGCAACTGATTTGGAAAGAGTGAACAAACAAGGTTTCTTTGCCGAACCGATTGATGCCTCACTCGATTTATTCGCAGAAATTAAAAATTTCAAAAAAGAAAAAAATGCAATACTGCTCGCCCACTACTACCAGGATTCAGACATACAGGACATTGCCGATTACATTGGCGACAGCCTGGGGCTGGCACAGGAAGCGGAAAAAACAAAAGCAGACATCATCGTTTTTGCAGGCGTTCACTTCATGGCTGAAACTGCAAAACTTTTAAATCCGAACAAGAAAGTTGTTATCCCCGATTTGCGTGCAGGTTGTTCATTGGCCGATTCATGTCCTCCACCGCTTTTCA
>JBDTRM010000139.1:0-1990 GCA_039931675.1 Bacteroidia bacterium
ATATAAGTTTTTAGGTTGTAATGGTTGTTTCAGGTCTGGGGAGTGGTTACCTCAGACCGCTTTTTACAAAAGCAGAATAAAGTTTAAAAAGGATTAAAAAATCACAACGGTGATAATATAATATAAGTTTTTAGGTTGTAATGGTTGTTTCAGGTCTGGGGAGTGGTTACCTCAGACCGCTTTTTACAAAAGCAGAGTAAAGTTTAAAAAGGAATAAAAATCACTGCGGTGATTAGATGATATAAGTTTTTAGGTTGTAATGGTTGTTCAGGTCTGGGGAGTGGTTACCTCAGACCGCTTTTTTTATCCTCATTCCCTGCCCCCACAGGGAAAGAGGATTTCTAACAAATCATCTAAATTGTTTTAAGTTTAGCAATGGTTTCTATAGGATTTTCAGAACTGAATACTGTATTTCCAGCCACAAGTACATCTGCACCCGTTTGAATTAGCTTGGAGTAATTTTTTAAATCAACTCCTCCATCTATTTCTATTAATGCCTTCGAGTTTCTTTTCAATATCAACTCTTTTAATTCGGAGATTTTATGGTAGGTATTTTCAATAAACTTTTGTCCACCGAAACCCGGATTTACACTCATCATACACACTAAATCAATATCAGCAATAATATCGGCAAGCAACTGAACAGAAGTATGCGGATTAATTGCTACTCCAGCTTTAACATTTAAAGATTTAATGTTCTGAATAGATCGGTGAAGGTGTGTGCAGGCTTCGTAATGAACTGAAATTAAGTATGCACCATGTTCAGCAAATTGCTTTACGTAACGGTCAGGGTCAACTATCATAAGATGCACATCAAGTGGCTTGGTTGCGTGTTTTTGAATAGCCTTCAATACAGGAAAGCCGAGTGAATAATTTGGAACAAAAACGCCATCCATAATATCCACATGAAACCAATCACCATTGCTTTCATTGATCATTTTACAATCCCGTTCAAGATTTCCGAAATCAGCCGAAAGGATGGATGGTGCTACGTAATAGTTAGTAAACATGCTGTCCTCCATTTATACTATAGTTAGCGCCAGTAATAAAGTTAGTTTTATCCGATGCAAGAAATGAAACTAAGTGCGCCACTTCATGCGTTCCGCCCAAACGACCTATTGGTATTTGCGAAACTATTTGTTCGCGCACTTTTTCGGCAACAGCCATAACCATATCGGTGCCTATGTAACCTGGCGAAATTGTGTTTACAGTTATTCCGAATTTAGCCACTTCCATCGCAAGTGTTTTCGTAAAGCCATGCATTCCCGCTTTAGCGGCACTATAATTTGTTTGTCCGAACTGTCCACGTTGCCCGTTAACCGAAGATATATTTATAATCCGTCCAAACTTCCTATCCATCATACCTGTAATAACATGACGGGTGCAATTGAACACACTCGTAAGATTAGATGAGATAACGGCATCCCAATCTTCCTTACTCATTTTTGAAAAGCGACCGTCACGGGTTATGCCGGCATTGTTCACCAACGTATCTATAGTACCAACTTCTGATTCTATCTTTTGAACCATCTGGCCGCAAGAATCAAAATCTGTTACATCTGCTTCATACATATCAATATCATAACCCTCGGCTTTCATCTTTGTTTTCCATTCATCAGCTTTTTGCTGGTTGCGATAGTTGGCTATAACGTGAAAGCCATCGTTATACAATTCTTTACACATTGCCGTACCAAGTCCGCCCGTAGCACCGGTTACCAGTACTATTCTTTTGTTTAGTTTATCCATAAAGTTATTAGTTGTTAATGATTTTAGTTTCGAAACAAAGTAAGAGGAAAAATTTGAATGGCAAACGTAGTAGGGGCGAATAATTATTCGCCCTTAACACTGCATAGCATAGAGCGAATAATTATTCGCCCTTAACACTGCATAGAATAGAGCGAATAATTATTCGCCCTTAACACTGCATAGAATAGAGCGAATAATTATTCGCCCTTAACACTGCATAGCATAGAGCGAATAATTATTCGCC
>JBDTRM010000140.1:0-32239 GCA_039931675.1 Bacteroidia bacterium
ATGTATTATGCAATGGTGCACTTACAGGAGCGATAGATATAGAAGTAGCAGGCGGTACAGAATCTTATTCTTACAACTGGAGCAATAGTGCAGCAACCGAAGACCTTAGCGGAGCAGGAGCAGGAACCTACACATGTACAGTAACCGATTCAAGAGGTTGTACTGCAATAATAAGCAGCACCATTACGCAACCTGCTGCACTTGCATTGAATGCAACAGTAAACCAGATACAATGTAATGGCGGAACCGGTTCAGTGCTACTCAATGTTACAGGGGGAGTTACGCCATACACAGTTAACTGGTCAAACGGCAACAGCACGCAATCAAACACGGGTTTATTATCAGGCACCTATACGGTTACGGTTACAGATGTCAATGGATGTACAAAGAGCGGTACGTTTACTATTAATACAGAGCCGACAGTACTATCAATTAGTTGCAGCTCAACGAATAACAACTGCTTTAACTCCAACAATGGAACAGTAAGCGCATCAGCATCAGGCGGAACGACACCATACACATACAACTGGTCTAACGGATCCACATCAGCATCACAAAGCAATCTTCCGAAAGGAACCTATATTGTAACATTTACTGATGCCCATGGCTGTACAGCAAGCTGCTTATCAACGATAACGCAGCCGGCAGCGCTTGCCGTCACCACAGTAGCGGTTAATCCTACATCAGGCTCACCCGCCAGTGGCACCATTAACGTGAATGTAACAGGCGGCACCCCGGCATACAGCTACCAGTGGAATAACGGCAGCACACAGCAAAACAGAACAGGACTTTCGGCAGGCACCTATACGGTAACAGTTACCGATGCGAACGGATGTTCAGCAACCAAAAAGGTGGCACTTACTTACACCTGCCAGTTAGGTTATGTCAATACCGTGGTAACGAAACCAAGCTGCGGAAAAGCCAATGGAGTTGCCACGGTAACAGGTACAGGCGGCACGGGCTATACGTATGCTTGGCAAACGACCCCTGTTCAAACAACAGCGACAGGGACAGGACTTTTATACTACTATAACAGCTATTGCCTGATAACAGATGTGACCACCGGCTGTTCCTTTATGGACACCGTAACATTGCCGACCAGCAACGGATTACTATTAACACTTACCAGCCCCACTTATGCAGGCGGAAAGAATATCAGGTGTTATGGCGAAACGAATGGCAGTATCAGTTTAATAGTAAGTGGCAGCACAGGGCCTTATACCTATTTATGGAACACAGGGGGTACTACTCAAAATCTTACGGGGTTAGGAGCGGGCACCTATATTGTAACAGTTAGCAATGGTGGATGTACCAGTTCAAACCTGATAACATTAACGCAGCCGGCAGCATTATTAGTTGCAACGAGCGGAACGAATCCATCGTGCGGAGGCAGCAACGGCACAGCAACAGCTTCAGCAAGCGGAGGAGTAGCACCTTATAGCTACAGTTGGAATACGGTTCCGGTAAAAACGGGAGCCACCGCTACCGGTTTAACAGCAGGAGTTTACACGGTAACGGTAAGTGATGCCAATGGATGTACAAAAACAGCAGTGGTTACCCTAACAACATCAGGGGGATTAACGATAACAGGAATCGTAACCGATGCCAAATGTAATGGCAGCTCCACAGGTTCGATAGACATAACGCCATCGGGAGGAACAGCGCCCTACACGTATTTGTGGAGTACGGGAGCCACCACCCAGGACAGGAAGAATGTGCTTGCAGCAGGAACCTATACAGTAACAGTTACCGATAAAAAAGGATGTGCCGGCCAATATTCAGCAATAATTAATGAGCCCACGGCAATTACAGCCACATCATCCAGCACCAATGTATCGTGCTATGGGGGTAGTAACGGTTCAGCGAGTGTAACACCAACTGGCGGCACCCCGGGCTACACGTATTCATGGAACACCACTCCTGCCAAGACAGGCTCGGGCGTAACAGGTTTGAAGGCCGGAACATTTATAGCCATCATAACCGACAGTAAGAGCTGTATGAAAGCGGTAAGCGTAACTATCACCCAGCCGTCATCCATAGTGATATCCATATCGAAGACCAATGTAACCGCATTTGGCGGCAGCAACGGTACAGCCACGGCTAATGTAAGCGGAGGAGTATCACCATACGGTTACTCATGGAATACCGTTCCTGTTAAGTCAACGCAAACGGCAACCGGGCTATCAGCAGGCACCTATACGGTAACAGTTACAGATGCAAACGGATGCACCAAGACAAAGAGCGTAACGATAACTCAACCCACAGCGCGATTGGCAGATAACACAAACAGCAACAATGCGATCAACTCAGTTGTTTATCCCAATCCGACAACAGGTAAGTTTTCAGTAAGTTTTGATGAAACCATCAGAACGGATGTTAACCTGCAGGTGTTCAGCATGACGGGTGAGCGTGTGTTTATGAGTGACATCTCCGTAAATGAAAATGCAAGTTCATTTGATATGGATCTTTCGCGATTAACAAAAGGAATTTATTTTATCCGTTATCGTACTAATGATAAGGACTGGATGGAGAAACTGGTGATTCAATAATCATTATACTTTAAGCACGCGATACAATCGCGCGCAAGGGGTCATTTTCACAAATGAAAAATCCCGCTCTGAAATTTCGGAGCGGGATTTTTTGTTTTTAAATTTTTTTTAGATCTGGAGCATTAAAGTAACGCATGTTCCCTTTCCTTCTTTACTTTCTAACATTACTTTTCCATTCAGCAATTGTATTAGCTCGCTGATGATTACAAAGCCCAACCCGTTGCCATTACCATCACCTGAAGGATTGGATGATATTATGGTTTTCTCTTTAATTGTTTTTTGAATACGCTTTAGTTGCTCTTCTTTCATTCCACTGCCCGTATCAGTCACTGTAAGAAAGTAGGTTTTCTCTGAATGATTTGCTTCAATCGTAATTGTTCCGTTGTAAGTAAATTTAATTGCATTGGTCAAGAGGTTATGGAGAATAATGGATAAAATATTCAGATCAGTGAGGATAATATCATCAAGTGAAATATTATTAATAATCGTTGTGCCTTTGGAATCGGAAAATTCTTTGAGCAATTCGATTACATCATCAGCTAATGCTGTTACAGCCACATGTGTATTGCTAACATTAATCCGTTTATTCTGATGCTTTATCCAGTTGAGAATATTTTGTGCGTTATAATGCAGTTTTTCAGAGCTGTTTTTAATTTCATCTAAAACCTGGCGCATATCTTCTTTGTCAATATTTGTGGTAACATCACTCCCCTGGCGCGCCACCATTGCAATAAAACGGAGTGGTGTAACAACATCATGCGATATTATAGAAATGAGCTTGTCTTTTACATCAACCGATTGCTGTAGTTGTTCATTGGCAGTTCCTAATTCAAATGTCCGTTGCTGAACTTTTTCCTCTAACGTTTTATTTTGCTGTTTAATTCTGAATGCATATAAGCGAGCTATTGCAATTACAAATAAAGTAGCACCAAAAAGGCAAAGCAAAATGAACCATGTTTTTTCATAATATTTAGGTGTGATATAAATTTCAATTTGCTTTTCGATGAGATTAATTTCACCAAAACCAGCCTTTTTTCTGATGGTGAGCATGTATTTACCCGAGTGAAGATTGGCAAATTCAATCTGTTTTTGTAATGGGCTTAACTTCATCCATTTCTTATTGTATCCGGCTAACTTATATTCAAGCAAAAGGTTGTTGTTGTTTCCCCAATAAGAAGTTGCAAAGTCAATCTTAACAGACTGCACGGCCGGAGATATATTTTTTAATAGTGCAAAATCTGATAGTTTATCATCAAAATAAACGGCATCCATAATAATTGGCGAATCAGGGTTTACGTCTTTAAACATTGATGGGTTGAACCACACCAGACCTTCCATAGTGGGCAACGAAACATTCCCGTTTTTTAAAGTTAAAGCTGACGATGTACAACCACCATTAAACTCAGTATTGTTAATTCCGTCTTCTTCTCCATAATACATATAATAAGCACTGACAGTGGTATCGTTAAAGTATTTTTCAAGATCATTGAATCGTGCTTTGAAAAGTCCCTGGTTAGTGGTCATCCATAAATAACCATTAGAATCATTAACAAATGCATGCACCTGCGACAGGTAATTATTTTTATCCTGTGGCATTCGAACAGCTTTGTTGTTTTTAAATAAAAAGTATCCTCCACCGTAAGTGCCTATAAGAAAATAATCTTTATAAGGAGTAATGTTGCGCACACATTGAAGATAAAAAGATTTTAAAGTGTCAATGGTGTTGCTTTTTGTATCGTACATGAAAATTCCTGTGCAATTGTAAAACCATATTTTATTATCACCACTTCTTAACATTCCAAAAGAATTTGCATTGGCATTTTCAAGATCAATTTTATAAACGTAATGAATGGAATCATTTTTAATGTATGCAATTCCTTTTCTCATGCATGCCCATATTGAGTCACCTTCTTCGAGGTAGCTGCATGCCCGGTCACCTGTTTCTATATAAATTAATTTGATTGAGTTTTCTTTTGAATTATATTTAAGCAGGCTGTCCAGGTGTGAATACCACACATTGCCTGAGCGGTCTTTGAGAATATTTTCGAAATTGTTTTTTTTGATAGGAAGTTTACTTTTAAATACTCCATCAGTACCAAACTGCCTGTTCCACTCACTATAAACATGATTACTGTCTAATTCCAATTGGCAGTAGTAGGCATTATTTGTACCTTCTTCAGGTTTGCTGTAAATTAATGTCCTGAAATTTTTTTCTTTATAAACATATAATCCTTTCGTATCTGTTCCTACAAAAAGCAAGTGATATTTTGCACTGAAAATTAAATCCCTGATACTGCCGTCATTGGGCAATTCTCTCGTTATAAGTTCTGTTGCAATTATTTGGGGATCACCGGTTGATTTAAGGTTATATAAACTTAAACCTGATCGAAGACATGCAATTGAATCGTCATCATCCCAAAACACTTCGCTGATAATATATCTTTTAAATAAATTATCCTTTAATAAATCCCCGTTTATTGTGCATGGTATTGCTTTAAGATTTGTATAATCTATTAAATAAAGTTGATTGCTTTTTGAAAAGAAATAAATGTTGCCGCTTATCTTAATAAAACTTTGAGGAGCATATTGAGTGAGATTAAACTCACTTATGATTTTTTTATCATGGTATTTTGCAATGCCGTTTTTGGTTCTGATAAGATAATCGGTTGTTGACAGTGGAAAAACATAAGCAGGAGGGTAACTCCATTTTCTATCCAGGTTTACACTTATGTCAGGTGTAATGAATTCGAGGTAAAAGTGTATTGAAGGCAGTTGTCCTTTAATAAAAAGGAAATTGTTATCGTTGTAATTTCCTTTTTTAATAACTGCAATTTTATTTTCTTTTATGCTGTACAGTCCTCCATAAGTATCAGTCATAAGCAGTTTACCGTCAATTGTTTTATGTAATCCAAATAACCGGTTGGCTGTAAGCCCGCTTGTGTTGAAGGTATTGAATACTTTAAAATTTCTCCCATCGAAACGAACTAATCCGCTTTCAGTGGTCATCCACAAAAAACCATTAGTATCCATTATCATCGCCTTTATGCTGTTTTGCGGTAATCCGTTTTTTGAAGTGTAATGAGAAATTGAATATTCTTTTTGTGCTGACGATGGGATACTCCAACAAAGCAATCCTGTAAAATAAAATAGCGACAGCAACGTTGTTTTCATCCTTTGAACTATCAAAAACAGACGATTTTAGCTTGATTTAAAATTATAAATATCAGCTAAATTTCGAAGGTCAATAAGATTCGAAACACCAAGTTTATCGAAAAGCCTTGCTTTAAAAGTGGCGACAGTATTTGATTTTACCTCAAGACGCAAAGCAATTTCCTTTACACCTTCACCTTTAAGTAGGTAGTTGAGAACAATGGCTTCCCTGTCTGATAATGATTCAATAGGATTTTCGCTCTCTGATTTTTCCGAATTTGTATTCATAAGAGAATCATGCAATTTTTGGCTGATATACTTTTTCCCTGCAAAGAATAAACTGAGCGCAAAAAGGACTTCCTTTTCAGAGCTTTGCTTGCTTATAAAACCACGAGCTCCTAATTGTAAAACACGTTTGCCAAAAATTTCTTCGGGGCTCATGGTGTAAATCAGGATTAATACAGACGGGTATTTCTTATTCAATTGGTCCAATACCTCCAGCACATTTCCATCCTGCAATTGCATATCTAAAATTAAATGTGTGAAAGCATGCTCCTTCACCAATTGCATTAAGCCGCGTGTTGTTTCAGTTTCCTGAATATTGAACTTGCCAAAATGCGTGTCAATTAAAAACTTCATACCCCTGCGAATTATCACATGGTCATCGGCAATTAATATGGTGGGTGTATTCATGAATATAATTAGAAAGTATCAAATATCGGAAATTTGTAGATAATAATCTACAAATTAATACAATCACGTAAAATACTTTTGACGCGTTACAACAAATACTTTTCAGCAACTGCTTTTTCAGTGCTGCATTCATTACCCCAAATTTTGATTTACATGATTAACTAATTACATATTCTAAAACTATTTTCTATGAAATCTGCTTACTTTATTAATGGAAAGTCATCAGCGGTAAAAATGATGCTGACTTGTTTTGTATTTATGTTGAGTTTCGTATTCAGCACGCTTTCTTATGCACAGTTAACAGGAACTAAAAATGTCCCCAGCGTAAATTATCCGACCGTTAAAGTTGCGGTTGATAGTTTGAACCTTTACGGTGTGGGTGCCGGTGGTGTTAATATTGACATCGCTGCAGGTTACACCGAAACACTTACCTCAACGCTTTCGATAACAGCAACGGGAACCGCTGCCAATCCAATTGTGTTTCAGAAAAGCGGTGCAGGTGCTAACCCTTTGATTACTGCTTACACCGGTGGGACGGCAAACATCGGATCATCTGTTGTTTCAATGACGGCATCTGTTTCGGGTAATGTACTAACGATTACCGCAATTTCCGCAAGTGCGCCTGTTGGTTTTATTTCAGTGGGCATGTCAATTTCAGGCGGTGGTGTGGCAAGCGGAACAGTAATAACGGGACTTGGTACGGGGATTGGGAGTGCGGGTACTTATACTGTAAATATCTCCCAAACAATACCAAGCAATACACTTACCGGTACCATGGCACTTGACGGGATCATCAGGTGTATTGGTTCTGACTGGATTACCTTTGATGGTATTAACCTGAGAGAAAATCCATCGAACAGTGCTAATTCATTGATGGAATACGGTTACGCATTTTTCAAAACAAGCGGAACCAACGGATGTAATAATAACACCATAAAGAATTGTACCGTTACTTTAAACAGGAACAATATTTATAACGGAAGCACCAGCCCCAGCAGCAATAACCTTTTGGATAATCCAATTGGTTCATGCGGTATCTGGTTTGCAAATTTAATCTACAATGTGCTCAATGCTCCTATAACAGTTACAAATACTTCAGGAGCGAACTCCGGCAACAAAATTTATAGTGATACCATTCAGAATTGCAATCAAGGTATCCTCATGAAGGGTTACGGTGATGCTTCAATTCCTTTTTCAAATTATGATCAATCCAATGATATCGGAGGTAATTCTCCATCAACCGGTAACTACATCTTAGGTTTTGGTGGTGGTTTTCCAAATAATAGTTTTAATCCTGCTTTTGGTATTGCCGTTGGTAATGTAAACAATTCAAACATTTCTTATAACACCGTTCGTAGTGTAAACAGCGCTTTATTAGTTCACTATGGCGATGAAAGAGGAATCTGGATAAGTTCAGTCAATGCAGCTATTACCAACATTTCAAATAATACAGTATCAACCAGGATAGGTACCGTTAATAGTGGTAATTTTAATGTAGGTATTGATTTGAGCTGTGGAACAACGTTGGTGAACTCAACAGTTAACGTCTTAAACAATACCATAACAAATTCCAAAACAGATTCGGCTTTGAGTAATAGTGGAACATGGGCTACTTTGGGTATTCGTTTTGCATCAGGCACACCAAAAACAGTTAATATTTCAGGTAACCAGATTTACGGAGATACTATTTATAACGTTGGAACATTTACGGGTATTTTATATTCGGGCAATTATATAAATGCCGATGTAACAGTTGCCAATAACCAGATTTATAACATATATAAAATCCCGGGCAATCCCAGTTCGGGTGGTGGTACTTTAACAGGTATCAACCTCAATGCGGGTAAGTTAGTTGTTACCGGAAATATAATACATGATTTAAGAATTGATAACGTAGGTACAGTAGCCGTTCCGAGTATGACGGCAACCATAAATGGTATAGTGGTGGCGGTACCTAGTTCAGCAGTTGCATCAGCTGTAATATCTAACAACCAGGTTTATAACTTATACATTAATGGAAATTCAACCAGCTCATCTGCTGTTGCCATGACCGGATTAAATTTTGGTGGCAATACAGGTGTTACCTACCTTAATGAAACCATTTCTAACAATACTTTCTACAATTTTATTTCCAATACTCCTGTTACCGGTGCTGCAGGATTAATCAGAGGAATGGAAGTTACAGGCGGATTTGCCAATAACGTATTCAATAATAAAATTAACGATTTATCGGGTACAGGTCCTGGTTTGGTAGTGAAAGGAATGGAAGTACGTGCAGGATTTAACCTGAATATTTATAACAACTACGTAGGTAATCTGTTCACGCCTACCACTTCATCAGTATCTGCCGCAGAGCAGGTGATTGGTATCAGTGATGAATCAACTACAGCGGGCCAGAATCACAACTTTTATTATAACACCGTTTACCTGAGCGGAACAAGCACCGGGGCTAACTTCGGTTCATCGGCAATGAAAACGAATATAAGCCCCAATTCAACATTACGTAATAACATTTTTATAAATAATACGGCTCCGGTTGGAACCAGCATAGCGGCTGCTCATCGCAGAAGCGCATCTACTAATACTGCCACCATAATGGCGGCTTCCAATAATAACCTGTACTATGCCGGAACTCCCGGTTCAACGAGATTAGTTTATTATGATGGAATCAATTCAGACCAAACCATTGCAGCTTACAAAACAAGAATGGCAGGTAAAGAAAATGCATCGTGCACGGGCGTTGTGCCTTTTTTAAGTACAACAGGTTCAAATCCGGATTTTTTGCATGTAAATCCTGCTATTGCCAATGCCGCTGAAAGTGGTGCTGCAAATATCGCAGGCTTTACGACAGATTATGACGGTGATGCTCGTTCAGCAGGTACACCTGACATAGGTGCTGATGAATTCAGTGGCCTGGTGGCTGATATTACTGCTCCTGCCTCAGCCACAGGAACAGTTAGCGCTGCTTGTGGCACGGGCGACCGCGTAATTAGTGGAGTTGTGATTACCGATGCATCAGGTGTGCCCACTGCAGGTGCATTGGTTCCCCGAATTTATTTTAAGAAAAATGTTGGTGGCAGTTGGTTCTCCAACCCCGGAACTTTAACCAGCGGCAACGGAAATAACGGAACGTGGGACTTTACAGTAACAGCGGCCCTCATAGGTGGTTTAACGTCAACAGATTCTGTAGGTTATTACATTATCGCGCAGGATGTTGCAGGCACACCAAACATTTCTTCAAATCCTTATGGCGCTGTTGCTTCCAATGTGAACACGGTTACCACTCCACCAACAGTGGTGAACTATTACAAGGTGCAGCCAACTTCTTTAAGCGGGGTGTATCATATTGGTACAGGACAGCCGAGTCCTTTTAATACTATAGGTGGTGCTGTTAATTTATACAACAACAGTTGCCTATCAGGTCCGGTAACTTTCCTATTAGATGATGCTGCTTATATTTCAGAATCTAACTCAGGTATTGTGATTAATTCTAATCCTTATGCAAGCGCTACGAATACGTTAACCATAAAACCCAATTCAGGAAACGTAACTATTACTATTAATGGTCAAAACCCTGTTATAGCAATTAATGCAGCCGACTGGATAATTATTGAAGGTTCGGTAAGCCCTGTGACTAACTCAGTTTGTCCACTTGTAAGGTCAACCAGAAATCTCACCATTGTCAATAACAATACACTTACCACCAATGTGTCGGGTGTCTTTTTATGTAGTAATAACACTACTTTGGATGGCGCTACCAATAACATCATTCGTAACTGTAACATTATAGGAGGAAACAATGCCAGCAGTATAGCAGGTATTGCTACAGGTGCTGCACCTTCAGCTACAGGTCTGGGTTCAGGAACCGGTTCTTTGGGATATAATAACAACAATAACATCTTTGAAAACAATAAAATAGTTAAGTTCCAGTACGGCATTGTTTCGCAAGGTGGCGGACCTACAGGTACGGGTAACTATGCAAACAAAAATCAGAATAACATTTACCGTTTAAACCAGATTGATACTGCGGGAGCTGCAGCAGCAATTGGTCGTATAGGTATAATGTTAGGATACGAAAACAATGACCTGGTAACTGCTAATTATATTAAAAATATTACCGGTATTTCATCGGGTACAACTGTGATAGGAATTTCTGCAGGCAGCACAAACAGTGTTATTTCAACTTTTAATTCATCTAACGAAGTAACAAATTCAGAAATTTCTAATAACGTTATTGACAGTCTTGCCACATTTTTTACTGCAGGATATCTTCCTGCATCTGTTACCGGTAGCATTACCGGAACAACTTTAACAGTAACTGCAGTTTCATCAGGTACGCTTGTTCTTGGCCAGTTACTTTCTGGTGCAGGAATTTCGACCGGAACGTCAATTACAGTTTTTGGCACAGGTACAGGTGGCGTAGGTACTTATACAGTAAGCAATTCACAAACAGTTGCCAGTACAGGCATAACAGCAGCAGTTAATGCTCCTGCGCAATCCGTAGTTGGAATTGCCATTGGTTCTACCCCAAGTAACATTGAGTCTTCAGGCTCTAATTTGATTGTGAATAATATGATAACCCGTTTGGGTGGGAATAGTCTTTCCAACAGTTCCGTGAATTGCGGAATTTTTATCGGTAACCACATTGGTTCAGTAACAAAAGTTTATCATAATACGGTTAATCTTAATTCAACCCGTTACACTACAGGGTCATGCCCTAATATAGCTTTATACGTGCTGGCTGGTACTGTCGGCTCGCCTGTATTACCTCAAGTTGAAATCAAAAACAATATTCTTACCTCAACCGGAAGCAATGGAACCGGAAGTAATTTTGCAATGGGCTTTAGCATACAGGAAGCAACCGGTAATTACGCCAACTTAGTTTCAGATAACAATGATTTTTATGTGACTCCCGGTGGTGGTTCTTACAATGCAATAGGTGTAAGTGGAACAGGAACTAATTCACCGATTAATCCGGGCTATAACAATTTCCCAACATTAGCCGGCTGGCAGGCTGAAACCGGTCGCGATGCCAATTCTAAAAATGTGTTGCCGGTTTTTGTTTCATCGGCTGATGCTCATTTAGTAAGTAACAGTCCATCCAATCTTCAATTAAATGGAACTGCTGCTGCATCTTCAATTGCAACAGATATAGATTGCGATGCAAGAACTGGAGCAGGTTCGCCTGATATAGGTGCGGATGAATTCTCAGGTTCAAATGTTGACGTGGCATTTGATGCATTAAAACCGACATCAAACTCAACTTGTCATAGCGCAACTGAATCAATTATTGTTACGGTGAGAAATACCGGAGCAACAACTATTGATTTTTCTACGAATCCAATGACAGTAACATGTGACGTTTCAGGAACAATTACTGTGAGCGGTGTTACTGCAACAATTAGCACAGGCACTCTTGCACCTAACGCAACAGTTGATGTTACGTTAGCTCCAACAATTAATACTACTGTGGCAGGTTCTTATAGCTTCAATACTACTATAAGCACCTTAACGGGTGAAACTGTTACATCAAACAATTCGAATACAACAACATTCAGCATTACCAATACTCCATTATCTGTAACAGCAAGTTTAGCAAGCAGTTCAGTTTGTTTAGGACTTAATACAATCGGAACAGCAGCATCTGCGGGAGGTACAACACCTTATACCTATTCATGGGATAATGGTGTGGGTGCTGGTAACCCGGTTACAATTACTCCTGCTGCAACAGGCTCAACAACCTATACAGTAACTGCTACAGATGCTTGTGGATTAACTGCAACTGCCACTGTTTCTGTTACTGCATGGAGTGCAGGAGTTCAATCCGTTACAGGCAATAGCCGTTGCGGTGTGGGTACTTTAATATTGAGCGCAACTCCAGAAGCCGGCTCAAGTTTAGTTTGGTATAACGGTCCTTACGGGCAAACAGTTGCCGGTTCAGGTAATTCTTATACAACACCTTCCATTTCATCTACAACACCTTTTTATGTAGCTGCAAGAACAGGAAGCGGTTCATTTACAACAGGACTGAAAGATCTGGCCCCGGCCAATGGCGGACCATTTACACTTCCGGTCTCAGCAGGATTTAACTTTAGCGGTGCCGGCTCGAATGGTGCGGTAACAACAGGAAATGTTCCAACAATGGGAATTACTGTTAATAAGCCGGGAGCGATTACATCGGTTACGGTTTATCCAAGTGTAGCCGGTCCAACAGATTTGAATAAAATTTTAATTTGTTTAAGGTTAAGAGGCAGCAGGGTTAATATAGCTACGGCAGGCCCTTTCAGTTTTACCCAGTCACAGGTTGGAAACCCTGTTAAATTATCATTCAATTTACCTGTCGTAGCAACTGGTGATTATCAGTTGGCAATTGATACAGTGCCGGTTGATACAAAACCTTCAGGATTGACCAAACAAATTGGATTAGGTATATATAGTTTCAATTACACAGGTGGAGGATTCCCTTTCAATACTTCTGATTCTTCATTGACCTTAATAGGTGGTTCTGGAAGTTCTAACACAGCCACATTTAATAATACATCTTATAATAACTTTTTTAATATTGAATATACCACATTTTGTGAGAGCGCCAGGGTACCGGTTGTTGCAACCGTAAATCCTGCCCCGGTATTGACCATTCCTTCGAGTCTTAACTTGTGCTTGAATGATACCATGCCAATTGCAATATCATCAACATTAAGTGATTTTGATTCTTACGTATGGTCGCCTGTTACAAATTTATATACTGATGCAGGTTGCACTACACCATATACAGGAGTTGGAAATCCTACCACCGTATATTTAAGAGGCCCTGCTGCAACAAAGGTTAGTTACACATTGACTGCAACTAACTCATCAACAAGTTGTGGCGCTGTTGCAACTTGTGATGTAATTGTGCAGCCTTCACTGGTTGGAGCGGCTGCAAACACCAGCGGAATATGTACAAGCGGTTCGGCTATTCTTACTGCCAATCCTACTACAGGTTTTGCAACCGGTGCATTCCAGTGGCAAAGTTCACCTGAGGGAAGCACATGGACAACCATACCCGGCAACACAGCATCAATTACTTCTCCGGTAATTGATACGAGCACTTATTTCCGTGTTAATATATTAAACACTAATAATAATGTTTGCTCATCGGCTGATGTGGGTCAGATTGTAGTATATGGCAGCAGCGTATTGTCAACCACAGGTGCAACCATTTGCGGCTTTGGTTCGGCTAATATCAGCGCTTCTGTTTCACCGGGCGCTTCGGCAACATGGTTTAGTGATACTACTACCACAGTTCCGCTGGCATCAGGCACTACATCATATACAACTCCTGGTATTGCAGCCACTACCACTTATTATGTTACGGCTGAGCAAGGTAATTCCACCAACAGTGTAGGCTTGCCTTTCCCAACGGGCTATGGAACCACTTTTAACTCATCAAGTACCCCAACTGTTATCACACAACCGATGTGGTTCAGTGTTGTTAATCCTATAGTGCTTTCATCGGTAACAATGTATCCCACAAAGGCCGATACATTTTACGTCAGAGTTATGAAACGCCCGCCAGCAAACGGGGTTTTAGGTGCGGTAATTCAATCAACACCATTGATTATTACTACCACCGGGCAAATCGGAACACCGGTTACCATTCCTCTTAATATGACACTTAATCCTGGTGGATATCTGCTCGCTGTAGTGTCTGATGGTATAGCTTCTACAGGATTTACAAGTCTATCTGCATATAATGGTTTAGGCAATGGTTATCCATTCGTATCTGATGATGGTTCAATGATTATACAGGGAACGGCAAACAATGCTACTACTACTTCAGCACCGTCAGCTGCTTATTCAGCTTTCTTTAATATGATGTACAGCAGACCATGTATCAGCGAAAGAACTCCGGTTACAGTAGTGGTTAATCCGGCACCTGTGCTTACAACAAATGTTATTGCTGATACAGTTTGTGGTTTAACACCAAAAATGCTTACAGTAACAAGCAACTTATCAGATTATACATCTTATGTGTGGTCACCGGTAACAGACTTATATACAGATGCAGCAGGAACAATTCCATATACCGGTAGTTCGGAAGATACTGTTTATGCAAATCCGGTTGTTACAACAAGCTATGTGTTAACTGCTTCTGAAACTGTTAACAATTGTGTTGATACACAGTTGATAGTTATCAGACCTGTTTATACTGTGAATTTAACTACAAATGCTGATCCTACTAATCTTTGCGGTTCGGGTAGTGTTACTGTATCTGTTACGGGAGTAATTAATCCCGGTGTGGCATATTATCAGTGGGAGCAATCAACTGACAGTTTAATCTGGACTCCAATTCCAGGGGCTACTACTGCTTCAGTTTTGAGTCCGTTCATGACAGTCAATACCTGGTTGCGCTGTGTTATCTATTGTAAAGTTGGTAATCAGCTTCAAATATCACCGGCTCTTAAGATTACGGTTAATAATCCCGCTATTTTAACCACTACAAATGATACAATTTGTGGCCCTGGAACTCCAACGCTACAAGCTACCTGTGATATCAACTCAACTGTTAACTGGTATGCAAATTCAACCGGTGGTTTGGCTATAGGCTCAGGCAATGCATTCACAACGCCATTCGTCTCTTCAACTACTACTTTTTATGCAGAAGCAACAGCAGGCTCTTACATTGAAACAGGAGGATTGCCAACGCCTCCTGTAAATGGTGGTTCCGGGTTAGGTGCAAACATAGGTTTGAGATTTAATACCTCAAAGGAGGTAACCATTACATCAGTTACCATACCTGTTTATAGCGGTTCTGGCTTTGTGGATATTGCTGTGCTGGATAATTTGAATAATGAAGTTATATCAACCGGAGGATTCCTATTAAACAGCACAACAACAGTTAATCTAAACTTTACCCTTCCCCAGGGAACAGGTTATCAGTTAGTATTCAAATCTGTTACGGGTTCACTATTCATACCGACCATAGCACCAGGCGGTTACCCTTTGATATCCAGCCAAAATGGAGTGACATTAATAGGAGGATTGTTTGGACTCAATACATTCAATCAAACGTATTATTACTTCTATGACTGGAAGATTACAGCATCCTGTTTCTCGACTCGTGTACCGGTAGTGGCTGCTATCCGTCCTATGCCTGCAGTAAATGTTACAGCGAATCCATCTGCACCAATTTGCCCTGGCTCTATAGTGAACCTGGCTGCTTCGAGTGTTAATGATCCTGACTATTCATACACCTGGAATCCGGGTTCAATGAACGGTGCAAGTGTAAACGTAACACCATCTGCTACCACTATATATACTGTGACTGCAACGGATATCTCAGGCGGAATTAGTAACGGTTGTCAAACTATTACTACGATAAACGTGATTGTAAATCCTGCAACGCCAGCGATAACAGTAACTCCTTTTAACCCGATTATGTGTGATGGCGGCACTACACCTTTAGTAGCAAGCACTGTGTTACCTGTAAGCGGCAATGCAACCATTGGAACAGATACCTTGAACTCAAGCGGTTTTAATGGATTCCCGGCACCTTATGGAGCATCCTTCGAAAGTGTTAAGCACCAGATATTGATTCGCGCTTCAGAACTTGCAGCTGCAGGTTTAGTAAATGGGTCGGAAATAAATTCATTGTCATTCGATGTTTCAATATTAGGTTCTTCAGGCATGCATAACGGATTTACAATTAAGCTGGCGAAAACAAATATTAATACGCTTACGGGCTGGGTGGCAGGCTCATTTGTTACGGTATATGGCCCAACTAATTACCAGCCGGTAACGGGTGTTAACACACATAATTTCTCATCTTCGTTTGTATGGGATGGTGTAAGTAATATTATTGTGGAAACCTGCTTTAGTAATGATCCTACAGGCACTTTGAATGCGTCAACGCAGAATGCATCCATGAACAGAACGCCAACGGGATATAATTCAGTAGTGTATGCAAACTTTAATGATCTTGATGTTTGCCCGCTTACACCAACACCCGTATTAAGCGTTAATCGTCCGAACATGGTATTTGGTTATACCAAAACTATATCTTACTCATGGGCGCCTGCTACGGGACTAAATCAAACTACCGGTGCAGCGGTGGTGGCCTCGCCTTCATCAAGCACAGTTTACACGATAACGGCAACCAGCTTGCAAGGATGTACTACCACAATATCAGAATCTATAACGGTTACAGCATCATTAAAATCTTACCTCCAGGAGGGCGATTCAATCTTGTGTTCGAATGATCCCGGTTTCTATATTCATGTAAAAGATTCAGGAGCATATTCAGGAGGTTATCCTGCAGGAACAACATTTGAGTTTGTTGGATTAACGGTTCCAAGCAATACTGACGATAGCGTATTTATCAGTAGTTCTGTTACCACATCGGTAATAGTTACATTACCGCCATACCTCGGAGGCTGCTCGGCAACAACAAGTTTAGTTACTCTTGACTTTGGTACAACGCAGGCAGCACAGATTGCCCTGAGTACTGATAGTGTAAAATGCTTCGGATCAGCAACCGGAAATGCAACAGTGAATGTTGTCTTCGGAGGCACACCCCGTTTCAGATACCAGTGGTATGATTCAGGCTTTAATAATTTATTACGCGATACTACGGCTGCATTACTTTACGATTCTTTAAAAGGAGTTCCTCCCGGAATGTACATAGTAGTAATAAGTGATCACCAGGACTCTTTAACAGGTCCTTACTGTTCAGTTACAGATAGCGTATATGTTGGCGGGCCTGCTGAACCTTTAGCAGTTACTGAAAATGTATTAAATCATATTAACAATGTTTGCAATGGAGGTTCTTTAGGTGCAATAGATATTAATGCAACAGGTGGAACGCCACCATATTCATACAACTGGAGCAACGGAGCATCAACCCAAGACCTGAACGGAAGACCGGCAGGAACATATATCTGCACCATCACCGACTCACGCGGTTGTTCAACGATAATCAGCTCAACAATAACACAGCCCACAGCAATTGTTGTAAATTGTTCGTCAACAAATTCAATTTGCTTTAATGCAAACAATGGCACTGTGAGCGTTAGCGCCAGCGGAGGAACACCGGGTTACACTTATTTATGGTCGAACGGAAATACCAATGCATCACAAGGATCACTTGCACCTGGTACCTATACTGTAATAGTTACCGATGCAAATGGTTGCACTAAATCATGTTCATCTGTAGTTACGCAACCTGCACTTTTAGTTCCTGTTATAACAGGCAATACCGGAATATGTGCAGGCAGTTCGAATATTTTAAATGCAGGTGGAGGTTACACTGCTTATAGCTGGTCAACAGGTGCAAGCACGCAAACAATTTCAGGGAGTACGGCAGGCACCTTTACAGTAACTGTTACCAATGGAGCAGGTTGTACGGGTTCAGCATCGAAAACAACAATTGTTAACCCACTTCCAACACCAGTTATAACGGGAGCAAATTCTGTTTGCCTGTCCGGCACTACATTAATAACAGCTACTGCCGGATTCACAGCATACAGTTGGTCAACAGGAGCAACTACACAATCAGTTACAGTTGGGGGCGGAACCTATACGGTTACAGTTACCAATGTAAATGGTTGTACAGGTACCTCATCAAAAACGATTACAGTGAGCGGTTCAGTACTTCCGCAGCCCGGTATAATAGCAGGACCTGCTGCAGTTTGTAAAAAAAGCAACGGCAATTACAGCATAGCACTTATACCCGGTGCGACAAGCTATACCTGGACTGCAACATCAGGAGCATCGGTAAGCTTAGGACAAGGGTCGAATTCAGTGGTGATTAACTTCAGCAATGCAGCAACATCAGCTACACTTTCAGTAGTTGCAAATAATGCCTGCGGAGCAAGTTCGCCACGAACATTTGCTTATACAGTTTCAGTTGTTATCCCTGCGGCACCATCAACCATTAACGGACCGTTATATGGTTTATGTAATCAGACCAATGTAGCGTACAACTGTCCGGTTGTTGCCAATGCAACTTCATATCTGTGGACAGTTCCGGCCGGAGTTACCATCTTAACCGGCCAGGGAACAAAGGCTATTACAGTAAAATATACAGCAACATTTACAGGCACGGGTACATTGAGTGTAGCAGCGCAAACCGGATGCGGCAACAGTGCAGCCACTTCAAGAACTGTAAATGCAAAAACTCAACAACCTGTAATTTCAGGATTGAATTACGCTTGTAAGGGACAAACAGGATTGGTTTATACCGTTGCACCGGTAACAGGCGCGGCCTCATACACCTGGACAATTGTACCCGGCAGCACATTGGTAAGCGGACAAGGTTCTACATCAATAGTGGTTAACTGGGGCGCAATAAACGGTGTGATAAAATGCAAAGCCAACAATGCCTGCGGAAGCAGTCTTGACGGAAACTTCTCGGTAGCGTTTACCTGTAAGGAGCAAAACTCAGCATTTGAATTTTCTGAGTTAAACTTATATCCTAACCCTGCTTCAACTTCGGCAACAATTGATTTTGAAGGATTCGCTGAAGGCAATGGACAGTTAGCGGTTTTTGATCTGATCGGGCAACAGGTATTGCACCAGGACTTGCAGATTATAGCAGGAGATAATCAATACAAACTTGATTTATCACGATTTGCAAAAGGAGCCTATACGGTAAAAGTTATTTACAACGGACTTGCACGCAACTGTAAATTGATTGTACAGTAATTAACCTGTGAATTAAAAACAAGGTGCAAATCATTTAAAAGTTAGAGTTTTTTTATAGTTAGAGTTTTTTATTTTCCCTGAGCGCTGACCGGTAACGGTCAGCGCTTTTTTTGATGTGTCGAACAGGTGTTTCAGAAATGGTATAATAATATCCTGACACTTAAATTATTGTTTATGTGCAACAGAAATTTACTTTTGCGCGGTAAATATTTATTGTTCTTCTCTTTGGTCAAACAAACATCAGCCACAGCACAATAATAAAACTAAGCTATCATGATCAATATAGAAACGGCCAAAACCATATTAGTGCCTACCGATTTTACGCATGTGGGAACGGCTGCATTAAAACATGCCAATTTATTTGCGGCCAAAATAAATAAATCAATCACGCTGCTTCATGTAATTGCAACAGCCGGTGATAAAGCAAAAGCAATGGAAAAACTCGAAGAAATTGCATCAGCTAACAAATCCGAAACAGGTGTTGAAACAGAATATACCACCAGCATAGGAACTATATTTGACCAGATTGGCCATGTGGCCGATGTTATCAATGCAGCATTTGTGGTTATGGGTACACATGGCATGAAGGGCATGCAAAAAATAACAGGCAGTTTTGCATTAAAAGTAATTACCAAATCACACGTGCCTTTTGTTGTCGTTCAAAAAAATCCGGGGCCGGCAGAATATAAAAAGATTGTTATTCCTATTAGCTACCAGCGCGAGAGTAAGCAACCGCTATTCAGCATTCGTGATATTGCCCGCCTCTTTGATGCTACGTGTCATTTAGTTTATGCACGAAGCAACGACAAGCAACATGACACGAACATAAAAAACAATGTGGCTTATGCCGAAAGTTTTTTAGAGGAACTTAACATTAAGCATGAAAGTTTTTCTGTAGGTCATCACCTGAATAATTTTCATGAAGAGTGTTTAAATTATGCCAATAATATTAAAGCAGATATTATAACCCTTATTACTGAACAGAACATTACGATGGCAGAATTTCTGATGCGTCCTGCCGAGCAGTTTTTTATAGCCAATGAACCAGGCATCCCCGTAATGTGCATACATCCTGACTATAAAGCAGTTCAATACGGATCCGTATTCGCTAATTAAAAAGAGCCTTTAGCTGTTAGCTTTTGGCCGTTAGCAAATTTGTTACTTTAGAGATAACTTTGAAAACGATCATTAAACAATAATTTTTGTGATTATGAATATCGAACACTCAAAAACTATTTTAGCCCCAACGGATTTTTCGGACCTCGGTATGGCTGCTATGAAACATGCAAATATTTTCGCTGAAAAGCTTAAAAAAAAAGTTACTCTTTTGCATGTAATTCCCGATTATGATTTGAAAGCCGAAACCCTTGAAAAATTAAAACCTATTGCCGAAGCAAATAGAGCTGCCACAGGTATTGAAACGGAATATACCACGAGCACAGGAACAATTTTTGAACAGATTGGCCAGGCTGCTGATATTCTTAACGCTGCCTTTGTGGTTATGGGAACTCATGGTATAAAAGGAATGCAAAAAATTACCGGCAGCTTTGCGCTTAAAGTTATTACCAAATCAAATAAGCCATATATCGTGGTTCAGAAAGATCCGCCTCGTTCACCTTATCAGAATATTATTATCCCGATAACTCATACTCCCAAAAGCAAGCAGGCATTATTTCATATTCTGCATATTGCAAAATTGTTTGATGCTACCTGCCATATCTATTTTGATTTCAGCAAGGATTCTCACCTCGATACCAACATTAAAAACAATGTTGCTTATGCCGAAAATTTTTTAACTGAAAACGGCATCAAAAATAAAAGCATTGCCTTAGGACAATATCCCGGCAGTTTTAACCAGGCATTTTTAAATTATGCCAAGAATAATAATGCCGATCTGATCACATTAGTAACCGAACAAAATATTTCATTGGTTGAATTTTTAATGCGACCCGCTGAGCAGTATGTGATTGCAAACGAAGCCGCAATTCCGGTGATGTGTATTCATCCTGATTACAACGCCCTTAAATTCGGATCAGTTTTTACCCAATAATTTTTTTTAAATAGCATTTCCTAAAACCCTTCCGCAGCTACATATTTTATAAAAGTTTCTGCAACCTTTTTCGCTTCCTTGCATTATAGTTTTTCAGACTATGAATATTGAAGATGAAAAGTTATTGCTCAAACGTATTGCTGATGACCCGCAGCAATTTTCAATCATATTTGACAGGTTCTATAAAATGATTTTCGGCTACATCATCAGGCGAACAGGCGATTATGATGTAGCACGTGATGTAGCTTCTGAAACTTTTCTGAAAGCATATTTAAACATTTCGAAGTTTAATTATAAAGGCATTTCTGTTTCATCATGGTTATATCGCATTGCAACCAATGAAATGAATATGTTTTTCAGAAAAAACAAATACCGGCCGGTTTCATTAGATGATCTTGTTGAAAATACTCCGTTTGATTATGCAGATCCGCTAAGCACCAACGAAGAAAAATCGCGTATCGAAAATGAAATGCGGCAGCACAAAGATTTTGCGCAAGTGCAGCAACATCTCAAACATTTAAAAACAAAATACCAGGAAGTAATAGCGCTGAAATATTTTGAACAAAAAAGTATCAGGGAAATTTCAGAAATTCTTGATAAAAATGAAGGCACCGTAAAATCTCTTTTGAGCAGAGGTATTGAAATGCTAAGGCAAAAAATGATATAGGTGAAAGTGAATGAAAAAAATTTTTGCAACCTTTTTTAATTGTGTGCATTATAATATAAATCGAAATAAGGTTGATGCTAAAATACACTTGATGGTTGTTTCACTTTCGGAAAGTTCCTTCAACTTTCCGAAAGTTTAACGGAGCAAATTGTAAATCGTAAATCAAAAATCGTATGTCAAAAATCCAATCATGGACGACTTTAATAAAAAATTAGAAAACATGAAACTGCCTGATACATCTGGTGTTCAGCAGCCTTCGCAACTAAAGGCAACGCTGCTTAACTCAAAGCAGACCTCAGCCATAGGAGTATGGCTAATTGCAGTTCCATGCTTCTTTTTGTTTTGCGTGGTGATGAAATATTTTTTCTGTATCAACCTTCATTTTTTTGACATCATTGAAGATGCCATGGCAAGCATGGATAAAAACAGTTCCACTAAATTTATTTCTCCGGTGTTGCTTGTTGGTGCACCATTAATTGCAATAGTTCTCAACTCACTTGCCATCATGCACTTCAGCATTGATAAAGCGATGCATGAATTAAACATCACTATAAAACTAAAATGGTTTAACATTTTGCTGATAAAAATAAGTCTTGGAATAGTGCTGATATTCCTCTTGTATTCAATCAAAGAAAATTTTGTTGCAAGATGATTTGAAAGTCATTTCTAAACAACGTTCCTTCAAGATTCAATATTCAACATTCATAATTCATCATTCAAATGACACTACAATGGTTTCGCAGACGGGGAATTTTCTTTCTTCCCAAATCTCTAATTGGCTGGTTGATATTTGCAGCAGCGCTTGCTTATTCTGTTTACCTGTTTATTGATATTGACAGCCGCTCGCACTCAGTGAGCGATACATTAATCAACTGGGTGTTCAATTCACTCATCATTGCATTGGTGTATAGTGTCATTGCATTTTTTACACAGGCAAAAGAAAAGTGATACATCAACATTCAATTGCTAATTTTGGAACTTATTTGTTGAAGATGCGTTGAACTGATGCTGTAATTACTTAATCATATACAGATTGCTTTCCCGCGAAGGGGCGGGACAGGCTGTTCCTCGCAATGACGATAAATTGTACTTCGTAAATCCAAAATCGTAAATCGAAATAATGTATAAGAACCAAAAAGAGTGGATAGAACGTTTGGAAAAAGCAGGCGAACTTGTTCGTATAAAGGAATATGTAAACCCGCATTTAGAAATTACTGAGATTGTTGATCGCGTTTCAAAACATTATGGACCGGCTTTACTTTTTGAAAATACAGGAACTGATTTTCCCTTATTGATTAACGCTTACGGAACTGAAAAGCGGATGGCATGGGCGCTTGGTGTGGAACATCTTGATGAGATTGCAAACCAAATAGAGCAACTTTTTAAAACACTCACTGGTCCAAAAAATTCTTTCATGGAGAAATTAAAATTGCTTCCGCAGTTGGGAGCAATTGCTTCATGGATGCCAAAACAAATTAGTGGAAGAGGGGAGTGTCAGCAAGTAATTATGAAAGAACCTGATGTTACAAAGTTTCCCGTAATGAAGTGCTGGCCTGAGGATGGAGGACCTTTTCTTACACTTCCTGTAATTCAAACCCGTGACCCGAATACAGGTATTCGCAATGTCGGTTTGTATCGCATGCAAGTGTTTGAACCCGCAATGACAGCAATGCATTGGCACCGTCATAAAGTTAGCGCACGTCATTTTAATGAGTACAAAAAATTAAATCAGCGTATGCCTGTGGTTATTTCATTGGGTGGTGATCCTGCTTATGCGTACAGTGCAACAGCGCCATTACCTGATGGTGTTGATGAATTTTTATTGGCAGGATTTATCCGGAAGAAAAAAGTAGAGTTGGTAAAATGCATTACCCAAGACATGTACGTTCCTGCTGATGCAGATATTATTATTGAAGGTTACATTGATCCCGGTGAAGAATATATTTTAGAAGGTCCGTTTGGTGATCATACAGGTTATTATTCATTAGCTGATTTTTATCCTAAGTTTCACATCACTTGTATTACACATCGAAAGGATGCAATTTATCCTTCAACAATAGTTGGCATTCCGCCACAGGAAGATGCATGGCTCGGCAAAGCAACTGAACGCATTTTTTTAGCTCCGATAAAAATGACAGCAGTACCGGAAATTGTTGACATTGTTTTACCAATGGAAGGTGTATTCCACAATTTGGTGATTGTAAAAATAAAAAAAGATTATCCCGGCCAGGCATTGAAAGTAATGAACAGTTTGTGGGGAGCGGGACAAATGATGTTTACCAAAATGATGATTGTTGTGGATGGCGATGTAAACATTCATGACAACAAAGCAGTGGCAAAATATATTTCAGAAAATGTAAATCCCGAAACTGATTTTGTTTTCTCACAAGGGCCAACAGATGTTTTAGATCACAGTTGTTCAACAATGGCCTTTGGTGGTAAGATGGGAATTGACGGAACGAGGAAGTTTGCTGAAGAATTAAATGGTAGTGGTAGTAGCAGTTGGCAATTAGCAGTTGGCAATGAAATCAATTTAGAGAGTCAAGTAATTCAAAATTCTTTCAGTGAGATAAATGATATTAATGCAACACTTCTGTCATTAGGCATTTCACTAATTTTTCTTTCAGTTGAAAAAAATCGTAAAGGTCATCTTCGCGAATTATCGCAACAACTTTTTAATCAAGATGATTTTGCAAATATTAAATGCATCATATTTTTAGAAGGCAATATTGATATTACTGATATTGCTGATGCAGTGTGGAGGTTCAGTAACAATGTTGATCCTAAGCGAGATAATATTTTAGTTCACCATCATGGCAAAGTTTCGATTGCATTTGATGGCACACGCAAAACAAAAGAGTTTGACGGTTTTCAGCGCGACTGGCCAAACATACTTGCCTCTGATCAAGCAACTATTGATAAGATAGACAGTATGTGGAGCAAGTTGGGTTTAGGCGAATTTATTCCATCACCATCATTGAAATATCAAAAGCAACTTTATAAAGGCGGGGCTGTGGCTGAATAGTTTTGAGTTTGTAGTTAATAAAATTATTCATGAACAAGTTGTTTAAGCCATTTCCTATAATCATTTACACCTTTTATATCTTTTTGTTTTATTGAATTTAGAAAATTCTTGAGTTTGGTATCTCGATTGGCGTTATCATTCTTCGTTGCTTTTTTCAAAGTTTCAAATGAGTAATCATGTTTTACATTTCCTTTTGCAGCCATATCTAAAATCCATTTTTCAATTGCCGGGTCAATAATAATAAGGTAGTGCTTTGATTTGGGCTTCTGCAACAATCTTAATCCGTCAGATTGATCAATTTGTTTAAAATCATCAAAATAAGATGGCTTTCTTTTATCATTATCTATTATTCCAATCGCTAATCCCGAAGACATTTTTTTCATTGCATTGGCCACTTCACTTCCAAGTACGTGGCGAACTGTTTTACCATAAATAAAATTTGCCCAAATGGTGTCGCAGTAACATTCAGGAAGGATACGAGATTCCTCTATTTTCATTTTACTCCAAAAACATTCAGGTTAAAGAAAACGTCAACTCCCTCATCGTAAATTTGTTGAATTTCATCATCAGAAAGCATACGTGCTATTGTCATATAGTTTTCGTAATCAAGGACAAATATTGCGAGTTCGTCTTGTTTATCACTTTTTAATAATGATTGAATAAGATAAGGGCTGTGGGTGGAGATAAAAAATTGATTGGTTTTACTTTCACAGATAAGTTCACCTAAATCATCAATATACTTTGGAAAGGTATGTGATTCTGGTTCTTCAAATAAGAGCACGGAATCTTCATTGGATAGAATAGCAGCTTTATAAAATATCATTCGTTGAAGCGTATCTGCGGTTGACGAAAATGGAACTGTATCAACCGACCCTTCATATCTTCTTTGAATTTCAAAAGAGTTTTCCCGATGTCTTAAAACAAAATCAAGTTTGTATTCACTAAAATAATCGTTGGCTATTTCCCTGATTTTCGGATGTGTTTGAATTAAAGCAAATAAGTTAGTACCGTTTGGGATATTTAAAAATCCTGTAAAAGGACTCAGTTTTTCTTCGTGAGCAGAAGTGAACCTTTTAAAGTCATATCTTTTAATGAATGTTTGATAAAAATTAAAATCAAAAGCATTACCAACGTTGCCTTCCATTGAAACATCTAAATAGAATGGGTTTAAAAATCCATTGTTTGATTCAGATTTGTAGTCTGATAAATTTTGTATTAATGAATTTGTGTTACCCGAGGCAGTTTTTATAAGTTCATTAATTTCTTCGTCTATATTCTTGCCAATCACTAAGGAAAAAAGGTTTCTATTTTGTCTTATTATTAAACTGCCAACATTTGTAATCATTTCAATGTCTTTGGTAACATCTGAGAAACGATAAAAATCTTTCATGATTTCATATCTTATAAAATCCTCCCTTATTTCGTATTTTCCACCTGTATTTTCAAGTCCATAAGGGAGGCAAAACATTGAAAGTGCTTCAAGAACATTTGATTTACCAACGTTAGGCTTGCCAATAAAAACATTGATTCTTTTAGGATTCAATGTAATGTTCTCAATACTTTTAAAATGCTTTATGGTGAGATTGGTAATAAATTTTGAAGCCATACTTTAATGATTAACGCTTACAAACGTACATATTTAAAGTTATGATTTTAATTTAGGTTAGTCATAGATAATCTTAAACTTAGAAGATCAAACCCGAATCTCCAAACCTTAAACCTTTTTTTACCTTTGGCGCTCTAAAAAATTTAACGCTTTAATGGAAAACACTTCGCAACCCTCAACCCGCCTCGATTTTATAGGTCTTTTGAAGATTATTTTTAAATGGAAAAAACAGTTGATCCTCACAGGAGTCATAGCTGCCGTTACTGCTTTTGTTTTTACCCGGCCATTTATAATGCCTCCTCAGTTTAAATCGAAAGCGATTGTTTATCCAAGTAACATAGCACCTTACTCTACCGAAAGTGAAACTGAAACCATGTTGCAATTCATGCAATCGGATGAAGTAAAAAATATGCTGGTGAGTAACTTGCATTTATATGCGCATTACAAAATGGATTCAACCGGTCCACTTGCGCATACCTATATGTTTGAAAAATTTGGGGAGAAAATTCAAATCAGCCGCACACAATATGAATCTATTGAAATTACTGTGTGGGATGGAGATCCAAAGTATGCTGCATTATTATGCGACTCTATAATTTCATTCAGTAATGTGTTTATCAGGAACGTGCTAAAGGAAAAATGGAGTGAAGTAGCCGTTGCTAAAAAGCAACTTTTAGAAAAGAAACAAACAGAAATGGATTCTATGGAAAATGCCTTGAAAGATTTACGCATTAATTATGGCATTATGAATTACAAAGCTCAGGCGCGGGAAATTTCAAAAGTAATTTATAAAAATGGAGGAGGAGGAAATGCATTTATCCAGGAACAGTATAAAAATTTGAAAGAACACGGTGGCGAAGAGTTTGCATTAACTGAACATTTATTTCGCGTAAGAGGTTTTTATAATGATGTTAAAAAAGAGTATGACCAGGCGCTTTCTGATGCAAATAAAATATATACCTATTCAAGCCCGGTTACAAAACCTGTACCTGCCGAAATTAAAGACTTCCCCAAAGGCACTTTAATCATTTTAGGATTTACTGCCGCAGTTTTGTTTTTTGCATTAATAGTGATAGTAATTATTGAATCCTATCGCAATCATTTAAAAAATCAGTTAGCAGCTTAACTTTCATAAATGCTCACAGCACTTTCTGATAAAAAAATATTCTGGCTTGCAACAGGTTTATTTCTGTTGACTGCTGTTTATTTTACAGTGCTGCAAATTTTCTGGATATATCTTTTACCTGCTGCATTATTAGTAATACTTGCTTCGCTTTTTAGGATGGACCTGGTTTTCTTCTTAACTGTTTTAATAGTACCACTCAGCATAAACTTTGACGAAACGCCTTTGGGTTTTGGAATAAATGTACCAACTGAACCCATCACTTTCGGATTAATGTTATTAATGATTTTCAAAATCATTATGGAAGGCGGCATTGATAAACGCATTTTAAGGCATCCGGTGAGTATTCTTATACTGTTGCATCTGTTGTGGATGATGGTTTGCACTGTTACAAGTTCATTACCGTTGGTGTCATTCAAATATACATTAGCAAGATTCAGTTTTGTAACCGTATTTTATTTTTATGGTATTCAACTTTTTACACGTGCAAAAAACATTTCAAAGTTTGCCTGGTTTTACATCATCTCGCTCATGATTGTAATTGTTTACACTACTTACAATCATGCAATAAACTTTTTTTCTGAAGCAGCAGCACACAGTGCCATGACTCCTTTTTACTATGACCATACTCAATATGCTGCAATGATTGCCATGTTCCTTCCTTTAGTAATTGCAACATTATTCGGTTCCGAATTCAGTAAGCCAACAAAAACAGTTGCGTTGTTTGCATTGCTTTTATTGTCAACAGGTCTTGTGCTTTCATACACCCGTGCAGTGTGGGTTGGAGTAACTGCCGCATTGTTATGCAGTTTTATTTTTATTTTCAGAGTGCATACTTCATTGGTATGGGCAGCGATTGTTACGTTTTTAGTGTTAGGTTCAATTAATATTTCAAACATAATTTTAAATCTTGAAACCAATAAAGAAACGTCCTCAACAGATTTTGCATCGCATCTTCTATCAGTAACCAATATAAAAACCGATGCATCAAATACTGAACGCATTAACCGTTGGAGTTGTGCAGTTCGCATGTTTCAGCAACGGCCGCTTACCGGTTGGGGACCCGGAACTTATCAATTTATTTACGGATCTTTTCAATTGAACAGCGAGCTTACCATCATCAGTACCAGCCACGGCAATCTTGGTAATTCGCATAGCGAATATTTGGGGCCACTTTCAGAGGAAGGATTGCCGGGAGCATTGTTTTTTATTGGAATTGCAATTGCAACCATTATCACAGCATCGCAATTTATAGTGAATAGCAAAAGCAAAAAACTCAGAGCACTTGCCATTGGTTTAATTTTAGGAATGATAGCCTATTGGGTACACGGATTTGTGAATAATTTCCTGCATACTGAAAAAGCATCCATTCCTTTTTGGGGATTTATAGGAGCCATAGTTGCATTGCGTATTTATCACCAGGATGACGCTGTTGAAAATAAAACTTCAGTCGGGTTTTAGGGTATTTGTCATTGCGAGGCACAGCCTGTCCCGCCCCATCGCGGAAAGCAATCTCATGCTTATGGTTGGTGTTTTTTTCACCAACCATTAACGGTGTGTTTCGCTGACTGATGAGAAAACTAATGACCTGAAGAAATTCAATCAAAAAATAAAATGAAAGAAGAATTACTTATCAGAACGATTCAGCAATCTGACAACTCATATTTAGCTAAGATAGTTCGCGATACACTTACAGAGTTTGGATGCAATAAACCGGGAACAGCATTTGCCGATCCTGAAACTGATTTTTTATTTGAGCAGTTTACTGATGAACGAACAGAATATTTTGTTGTTGAGATTAATGGAAAAATTGTTGGAGGTTCAGGCATTGGCATACTGAAAGGATATATTGAAATATGTGAATTACAAAAAATGTACCTCACTCACGATGCACGTGGTAAAGGAATTGCAAATCAATTGATGAACAAGTGCATCGCATTTGCAAAAGAAAAAGGCTACAAAAAAATTTATCTTGAAACAATGCCCGAATTAAATACAGCAGTAACTTTTTACACAAAAAATGGTTTTGAGTTTTTGGATAAACCGCTTTCGCAAACCGGACATTTCAGTTGCAATATCTGGATGATAAAAGAGATTTGAGTTCCAAAAGACTTCTCTCCACACCATATTTTAATACATTTGCGCGCCTTTGTTATAATTTTACAAGAGTTGTATAAATGAATTAATGTAAAAAGATGAATGCCTTTATAAGTTGGTCGGGAGATTTGAGTAAAAGAATTGCAGCCGAGTTAAGTACTTGGCTTGTTAAAGTTATTCAGTCCGTTAAACCTTTTTATTCGCCTGATGATATTGGAGTTGGAAATCGTTGGTTTTCAGAAATCGAAAGTCATCTATCCGGTTCTGAGATCGGGATACTTTGTATTACAAAGGAAAACTTGAATTCTTCATGGCTAATGTTTGAGGCTGGTGCTTTATCTAAAAACATCGGACAAGCAAGGGTAATGCCCATTTTGTTTGGAGTAAATCATAAAGACATTTCTGGACCGCTAACACAATTTCAGGCAATTAAATTTGATAAAGAAGATTTTAAACGACTTATTAATACTATAAATGATTTATTAAACGAATCGTCATTGCAGCGTTTAATTTTGGACGAAATATTTGAAAAATGGTGGCCAGATTTGGAAGGAAAAATATCAAATTTACTTTTGGAACCTCAAAAATATCCTATCCTGAATAAACGCACAACAGATGATATTTTAGATGAACTGCTTGAAAGAGTCAGGTATTTAAATAATGATGTAACAAATAGAAAAGTAACCGTTTCACAAAATGTAACTAAAGAGTTAGTTGGTTACTATCTGGATTTTTGCAACGGATTATTTAATGATTTCAATTTAATCTCAGATGATAAAATTCTGTCAACAATTATAGTTGGATCAATTGGCAGAATTTCATTTATCGAAAAACCCCTGCAGCATTTGCTCGACCAGACTGAGATGCCTGTTGAGGATTTCATTCAATTGAAAAAAGAATTTATGGAAGCTAAAGAAAAGACAAGAATTATTTTCAACAATCATATAAAACAAATACAACAATCATGAGCCCTTATTCAAATCTTTCAAGTCCTGTTAAAACTTTTATTGTTGAGAATATGCTTCATTTCA
The DNA here is from genome assembly GCA_039931675.1 of Bacteroidia bacterium. GTDB lineage: Bacteria > Bacteroidota > Bacteroidia > AKYH767-A > OLB10 > JAEUTH01. The sequence goes on from JBDTRM010000140.1 coordinate 30,676, forward strand.
ATGGTGCTGCGCTTAACGATGCAGCCGAGGCATATTCAAAGCATATTAACTATGGTGGTAAAATGCTAATATCGCTTGCAGGAGCTATGAGTACGGCAGAAATTGGCAAAACATTAGCTGAAATGATTCGCCAGGACAAAGTACAAATAATTTCATGCACTGGTGCAAATCTCGAAGAAGACCTGATGAATCTTGTTGCGCATTCTCATTACAAACGTGTACCGAATTATCGTGATTTAAGTCCGCAGGATGAATGGGATTTATTAGAGAACCATTACAACCGCGTTACAGATACCTGCATACCTGAAGAAGAAGCATTCCGCAGATTGCAAAAACATATTTTTAAAGTTTGGAATGATGCTGAGAAAAAAGGAGAGCGATATTTTCCTCATGAATACATGTACAAAATTTTACTTAGCGGAGAATTGGAACAGTATTATGAAATTGATCCTAAAGATTCGTGGATGCTTGCTGCCGCAAAAAAGAATTTACCGATAGTTGTACCGGGTTGGGAAGACAGTACGATGGGAAATATTTTTGCATCATACATAATTAAAAACGAATTGAAAGCCTCAACCATGAAAAGTGGTATAGAGTACATGGTATGGTTAGCAGATTGGTACAGAAATAATTCTGCCGGAAAAGGGGTTGGATTTTTTCAGATTGGCGGAGGGATAGCAGGCGACTTCCCTATTTGCGTTGTGCCCATGATGTACCAGGATTTAGAATGGCACGATGTACCTTTCTGGAGTTACTTTTGCCAGATAAGCGATTCCACTACCAGCTTTGGCTCTTACAGCGGTGCAGTGCCCAATGAAAAAATTACATGGGGTAAATTAGATATCAAAACACCTAAGTTTATTGTTGAGAGTGATGCAACTATCGTTGCACCGTTAATGTTTGCATGGATACTGGGAATGTGATTTTCTGAATTAAAAGAATATGAAAAAAGCCGCCACGAGATTTCGTGACGGCTTTTGCAATTAAGATTATGGCAATCTTTAAATGAATTATTAAAAATAAAATTGCGGTTTACATCTTCACAATCTTTTTCATATTACTTGCTCCGTTTATCATTACATCCATAAAGTAAACCCCGCTTTTCAAATCAGACGAATTGTATTTGAAATTATGAAAGCCTGCTTCAATAGCTGAGCTCTCATAAGTTTTAACAATATTGCCTATTGCGTCAAACAAACGTATGCTTACCTGTGCATCATCTTTCACAATGAATGAAACATTTACTTCATCATTGAAAGGATTTGGTGCAACTGCGATTGAGGAGATAGTAGAAGTGGAAGTGGAAGTGGTAGTTGTAGTTAAAGTCTTCAAACCTTTTTCAGCATCACTCATGTTTATATCCTGTGCGCCTTTCCACATTGTTGATGAACAAGGCTCAAGATATGCAATGAAGCGACTGCCATCATAAGCACGGAAACCGGGGTAAAGAATTACACGGTCGCGGGCGGTGAAGTAAACGATGTTTGTTGTTGAAGTAATAGAAGTGGTGCATCCGTTGGCAGCATCCAGTTCTGATATAGCTTGCTGAAAGCCTCCGCTCGAG
>JBDTRM010000141.1:0-21411 GCA_039931675.1 Bacteroidia bacterium
GTTCCTTTAATTTGTTTTGCAAGGCGTGTTACAATCCGCAAGCCAAGACTTTTTGCTTTTTCAAAATCAAATGCGGGAGGTAAGCCAACGCCATTATCCTTATAAACTAAAATAAGATTTCCCGCATCTTTTATAAGGTTCACATCAATCAGCAAAGTTGTTTGTTCGTTCTCATCGGGTAAGATAGAAGCAATTGCTGGATGCGCATATTTATAGCTGTTGGTAAACAATTCGTTTAAAATCAAACCCAAAGGCACAGCGGTATCAATATCAAAAAAAGTTTCAGGAATCTGAATATTTGCATGCACTTCCTGGTCATGCTTTTTGAATACACCTGTAATCTGCCTGAACAATTCATTGACAAAAGTATTCAGTTCTACCTTGCTTAAATCTTCGTGCTGGTATAACTGGTGATGCAAAATGGCAATGCTTTGCACGCGACTTTGTCCTTCTTCAATGGCTGATTTTGCAGCAGTATCGGTAAGCCTCATGCCCTGCAATTCGAGCAATGAGCTAATTACCTGGAGATTATTTTTTACCCGATGATGAATTTCTTTTAGCAGTTCCTCCTTCTGACCCAATGCAGTTTGCAATGCATTGGTACGTTCGGTCACTGTGCGTTCAAGCTTTAGTTTTTCGTGTTGCAATAGCCTGATACGAAGCCTTACAAAAACAAAAATTAAAAGTGCAATCAATAGTATAACTGAAACTATAAACCAAACATGCATATAAAAAGGAACAAGCACTTCAACAGGAAAACTCAGTTCGTTTTTGCTCCAGTTGCCTTCTGCATTCTGACCTTTGATGTGCAGCGTAAATTTCCCGTAAGGCAAACCGCTTATACGAAGAGAGTTTTCGTTTATATAATTCCAGTCTTTATCAACGCCTTCAATTTTATAAGCATAATTATGACGCCCTTCCTGGAAATCAAGCAATGCAAATTCCATGTTGAAAAATTTATCGCCAACTTCCATTGTAATTTTGTTTTCGCGATTGAGTGTATTGGTGAGGTCAATCAATTTGTTTTTGCTGCCCGAATATTGCGAATAGGAAATGACCTGCAGCGGAGTTGTATTAATCACAGTATCACCTGTAAAATCATAAGGATAAAATGCATCAACGCCATCCAAACCACCAAAGAAGATGCGCCCGCTTTTTGCTTTAAAAGAAGAAGTACGGTTGTATTCATTATTTGCAATACCATCCTTAGCGGAGTAGGTATGAATTGAAAAATCACTTGTATTAAAACGTGCAATGCCATTATCGGTGCTTATCCATAAATTATTTTTTTCATCAGCTTCAATGCGATATAAAACATCAGATGGCATTCCTGATGTGATGTTGAATTGCTTCAATAAAACACTGTCTGCATTTTTATTTGGGTCAAACCGGAACAAACCTTCGCCATTGCTTGCAATCCAGAAAATTCCTTGCTTGTCTTCATACGCATCATAAACAGATGCAACAGCAATCCGGTGAGTTTTACCGGGAGCATTGTTTCCCCAGTAATCAATTACATCACCAACTGCATTGAGTTGATACAATCCGTTTTCGGCAACAGCCCAAACGGTTTTATTTTTGTCTTTAAAAAAACGATATACGAAACTTGCTTTTGGAATTGCTGAATTCAGATAGCTCACGGTATCAAACGTTTCGCTGTTTAAATTAAACCTGCAAATATTAACAGATGTACCTTCAAGCAATATACTGTCGGATATTGGATAAAGTGACCAGATTTCAGTAGTCTCCGATTTAGTTATTGGAGCAAGTTGGTTTTTCTTTTCGTCATATCTACAGAGGTAATTGGCACCTGTATAAACAGTGTCACGATGTTTTGTTATTGCGTATAAAATGTAGTTATACTTTGTTGAGTTAATCGTCTTACCATTTTGCCTGAATAAATTGACTCTTACGTTTGCATAAGTGTTAAATACTGTGTCATTGTAATTTAATTCATCAGACCAGATACCGCGAGCCTGGTTATTGGTTTCAACCGTTTGCTGCGCTCTAGTAAAATAATGCTGAAACCGGTTCTTTTCCACTTTCACCTGAAATATACCCAATGAAGTACATATCCACAGATTGCCTAACCTGTCGAAAAAATTCTTATATATTTTTATGTTTTGAAAACCCCTTATTGCTCCAGCATCAGTTAGCTTAATAATATCGTTGCCGTTCATTAAATACATGCCTTTATTTTGATTATATAACAAACATGAGTAACTACCTACAGTGCCGTTCTCTAGCCAATTATCTATATTGAAATTTTTAAGGCTATAATTTTTTCCTTCAATTCCGGTTTCAGTTTTCCCGGTCTCAGTTATTGTTCCGAATACATATTTTTCTTTATTGCTTTCTGGTTTTAACAGGGTAAACATTTTCATGTTTTCATTAATCATAAAGATAAAGGCTTCATAGTTGTCCGGCCTAAATACATGCACACTATAAGGTGTTGTTAAATATAAATTGTCCTTGCCATTGAATTTCAATGCAGCATATCCGTGCTGAAAAATGCAGAAGGGGCCGGTGAACCTGGAAAAATCAAAAGTTTTATCGCTTGTTATATCCCAACTTTTCATCTCAGCCTTTAATGTAAATCCCTTTGAAGAAGAATATTTAAAAACCCTGTAAGGCCTTGCAATTAAAAAAGTTAATTCATCTGTACCATCATTTGAAATCCAGTAAACAGATTCTTCTTTAAATGGCATTTGAGGAAAAACTTCCTTTAAAGATTTCAATTGTTTTGTTTTTAAATCCAGTACCTGCACCGTGCTGCTGGTTGCAAGCTGATAACCCGCTAAGCCATATTCAATATACAAACGGTTGGCATCATCAACCGCTAACTGAACCACTTTATTATCATGCAATCCGCTATTCTGTTGTGTAAAAAGCTTAAAGTTTTTTCCATCAAAGCGGTTTAAACCATTGCGTGTTCCAAACCATAAAAAGCCATCCTTGTCCTGCACACCACAAAACACTTCGCGCGATGCAAGTCCGTTTTCAACAGAAAGAAATCGTTTGCTAACAATGAAATCGGGGTTGCTAATTAAAGAATCAGTTTGCGCAAAAAGTGAAAAGCAACATGTTGCATAAAGTAAAATCAATAAAAAGGAAAAAAATCTTTTGCAAAACATTGAACTGAAATTTCAGATGATTAATCTTCAAATGAAACAAATTAAGTAATAGCAAAAAAAACCGGCTGCTGCATTGAAGCAACAACCGGTTTTTGTTTTCTGAATGGTATTTATTCCACAATCAACTTACAATTCCTCGCCAGCCCGTTATAAGTAACTCTTACCGTATAGGCTCCATTATCAGTTGACTATTAATTTGCCCGAAGATAAATTCTGCCCTGATTTTATAATAACTGAATAAAGACCTGTAACTAATCCGTGTGCCGGTTCTATAGCAATAGTACATGCTCCGGAATGATCTGACACAGTAGATTTGGAAAAGATTTCCCTGCCAATATTGTCATATACAATTACACTTACTTTTTCATCTTTTGTTCCGTAAATGTTTATAAAAGTATTTGTCCCTTCTGTAGGGTTAGGAAAAATGCTATAATCGAAACTATTTTTCATGGTAACAGTTACCATATTTGAGTATTTAAACATACCATTAAAATCGGTTTGCTTTAACCTGTAATAAGAGCGTCCTGTAAACGGATTTTCATCTGTTGCCATATATTTTAATACCTGGTTGCTGTTTCCGGCACCATTCACTTTAGTTACTTCTTCAAATGTTAATCCATTAGAACTTTTTTCTATTATAAAGAAGTCATTGTTAATTTCGCTTAATGTTGCCCACCTGATATCTACATGGTTTCCATTAGGATTAGCTGTAAAACTCAATAACGATATAGGTAAGGGATTGTTAACATCATGCCCGCCCAAAGTAAAAGGTCCATAAGTAGTTACAGGTGCCGAAGTTATTATGGTGCCTGACGATGTTGTGCCTGTAGTGCCCCCGTTTCCAAAGTCTTTCCACATAGATCCATTCCATTGGGCCACTGTCAAATTAGGTAAATAATTAACCCCGCAGCTATTGGCATCCCAGCTTAAAGCAACATTTACATCTGATGTGCCGTTTGTCCTGTTCAAAAACCAGTATTCACAACCGCTGATGTGATGAATCGAAGGGTCTTTGAGGGAATCTCCATAACTGACATTAGGATCGGATGGAAAGTACTCAGCGAGGTATTCGTCTGTAGCAGATATGGGAGCAGAAATTGAAACAGGGTGAAAATATCCGCTTTTGCCAATTGGAAATATGAATGCCTCATTCCCGGTTTTTTTCATGGGACCATTTACAAAACTTGTACCTGAACCGGCTGTAACTATAGCATTATCATTCAAGCTAAGTATATTTGATGCGGTAGTATTTATAATTCCATCAGTCATAGTTAAACTGCCTGTTACATTTACCGGAACAGATAATATTGTGGTTGCCGCTGTTTTACTTTGCTCCATATCATCAAGAATAAGGGGAGAGGTTGTGCCGCTTATAGTTGAACTTGTGCTACCTGTAAATTTCACTCTTCTGCCTGTGGGATTAAATATTCCGTTATCAGTAAAATCTTTGCTGATATCAATAGCTTTGCTTAAACCGATATTTGCACCACCGGCTATTGTAAGATTATAAAATGTCGGAGTAATTGATCCGCCTATTATTGCATTGCCGGTAAGATTTATAGTTGATGTTTCGCCATTGAAAGTACCATTGTTGGTAAGATTTCCAGCAAACGTGTGGCTTAATGAAGCTCCCCCGTTAAATGTTGCACCGGGTGCGATATACATTAAATTCGAAATGTTCCATCCTGTGGGAGGTGTAATACCTGCTGCATTGGAATTTGATACAAATAACATATCAAATGAGGGATTATTATCAATGATAGTAATTGGCACTGATCCTCCGAATTCAACCAGGCCGGTACTCGTAAATGCAACTCCATCTAACTTTATAGTGGAGGCTGATGAGAAAGGAGCCATTGGAGTGAAATTAAGTTCACCGCTACTTGCTACCGCACCATTATTAGTAAAGTTGCCATAAAATGTATGTGTTAAAGTACCGCCATCGAAGGTGGCACCTGCCGCTATGTTACAGGCAATATAAACCGACCAGGGAGCAGAGGCCGTTATGCCAGCGGTGTTATTGATATTAACTGTGGCAAAAGCAGGAGAGCTTGTTGAATTAAGAACCGGGGAAACTGTACCGTTAAAATTAATAACTCCTGTTGAAGATGAACTGATTGAATTTATTAAACGGATGGTTTGTAAACGTGTTCCGGTAAATGTTGCAGCTCCATTGCTGGTTAAGGAACCTTTGTTTGTTAAGTCACCGTCAAGAATAACATCAGTACCGGTAAAATTTAATGAGCCTGCTGTGTCAATTAATAAGTTTCCTGCAATTGATGTGCTTCCCACTGCAACTGTGTAAGAACCACTGATGGCTTGCAAATTATAAAATGTGTTTGCACCTGATAAATTTTTAGAAATACCGTTTAAGATAACTGTATTCGTTGCTGAGTTATAAGTTCCGTTATTAGTGAAATTGCCATACATGGTGATATTGCTTGAGTCAGCATTTACAGTTGCACCGGGATTAATTAGTAAATCCCCGTTTATCCGTACATCACCATCCACCGTTTTAGCAGTAGCTCCTCCATTACTGAATACCAGGTTTCCATAATCCAAATCGTTTACATTTTGCGCTATAGTACCGTTATATTCTACAGTGCTTATGGCGCTTAAGGTATCTGTATCATAATTCTCAGGAAAGTTATTTGCACCCGCTAATTTTAGCGTAGCCAACGCACCCACAGTAAGTATTCCTCCGGGACTGCTTCTGTCAGCGAGGTATGTGCTTAAATCAAAGATTCCTGAAACAACTGTTAGATCCCTGTTAATCAATAAATCACCTGTTAATGATAAAGTTCCGCCTGCCTTGTTTATTTTGAGGTTATTAAATGTATTGGTGCTTACCGTTTGGTTTCCGCTGCCATTAAAATTTACTGTGCCGGTATCCAATGTAAAGGTTCCATTGTTGGTCCAGTTTCCTCCTATGTTTATCACGTTTCCCATCTCTAATAAATTAGTGCCTGGACCTATTGTAATATCGCCTGCTGCTGTAAGTGTGTTAGCTATCGCCAATTCGCCACCTGTTGCGGTAGTTAAATTTCCATTGATTACAGCAGGAAAATTAATGGTGGCCCTTGCAGTTGATTTTGTAAATGAAAGGTTGTTATATGTTACTGCCGCTACCGTTTGCGCTGCTCCTCCGGTATAAAATATTGTGCCTGTTCCGGGTGTAAAGCTACCTGCAGTGCGAATAAAATTACCTCCAATGGTTAATGAGCCGTTGCCTGTAAAATTAATACCTCCTGTTGCCCACTGAGTAAGATTGTTGCTGATAATAGCTGAACCGGTTCCTATTTTGAGCAAAATATCATGCCCATTTGTTCCATCACTTAAGTCTAAATTGGTTGTTACATTAAGTGCACCTGATGAAACATCTAATGTATGCGAAGCAGCCGCTGACCAGGTACCACTTATAGCTCCCAAGGTTGTTAATGAACCGCTTGCAATGGTAAGGGTAGCCGCCTGTGTGCTTCCAAACATTAAAATATTTACGATTCTGGCTGAATTAATTACCGGGTTATAAGTAAATGCAGCTTGTCCTATCTGCGCTTCATCAGTAGAAACCGGCACCCTGTTAGCCATTGAAACGCCTGATATGGTGGTCCAGTTAGCGGCTGTTTCCCATGCACTGCTTACTGAACCATTCCAGCTTACCACGTTTCTGAAACCTGATAATGTCCATCGCCCTGTGCAATTAGTGATAAGTGTTTTGGCAACCCAATTTGCTGCGGTGTCACGGGTGGTTATCCCAATACTATCCCACACCAAAGTTCCTGTATTATAATGGTACTGCGTAAGGTTAGGTTCATTAAAGGCGTTCAGTTCGCTGTTTTCATAATGCAACTTGAGTGTAGCGTTGGTATAGGTTCCGGCAGGTATCGTAATAACATAATCGCGGTTAATACATTCCTGTCCGGCAGTAAAACCCACTACAGAAGCACTTGTAACGGTAACGGTAACTGAATTTAAAGATACCGAAGGGGTTGTAAAAGTGATAAGGTTTTGAGCACCTTCAAAAGAATATGCTACTGCATTTGTAAATGCATGGCTGTGGGTTATTGTACCCATAATCAAACCTGCCCCTGTGCGGGTTGTGGTAATGGTGATGCTGTTCGATCCCGTTTGTATATTACCCAATGTCATAGTGAGGGTGCCTGTTGTTACATTGTTCTGCAGTGTTACCCATACCAGGGCAGAGCTTTTATTTACAGTTAAAGTATAAAAAGTAATAGCTCCGGTAATATTAGCAGCATTGGCTCCCAACAATTGAACTATAGATGTTCCCTGGGTAAAAGTACCGCTGTTTGTAAAATGACGATACAATGTAAAAGTAAATGTGGAAGCTGCAAACGTTACCCCTGTATTGATAGTAAAATCATTATTTACAGTAATCACTCCGGCAGCGGTTTTTGTTCCGCTATTGGCAAGAATAAGATTGTTGTAGGAAGCGCTTACTACAGTCTGGGCTCCCGGTGCGTTGTATATTACTGTATTGGGAACAGTAGTTACAGTTAATGTTCCGGTTTTGGTAAAAATATTTGCAATGACAAGTACAGCATTGGCTCCAAGCGTTAATGTTTTAGCGCTGCTGATAGTAATATTGTATAAGTTAACTGTACCGTTAAGCGTGCCCGAACCTGCAATGGTAGCGGTGCCTGCCGTAGCAGTAAATGAACCCGTAAGAGCAATGGTTATGGTGGATAATGTTGAAAAACTATTGGAAGTTGAAATAGTACCCGTAATATTCACAGCAAAAAAAGTGATAGTTCCACTTCCGTTAATTGTTTTTGAAGCACCGTCCATAGTAACTGTAGAACTGCTGGCAGTAAAAGTTCCGTTCACTGTAAAATCTCCTGAAATGGTCATCACAGCGCTGAGCGTAGCTGTTCCGCTTATAACCAGGTTAAACAATTTTAAACCGGCACCGCTTATTGTTTTAGTAGTGCCCGTCATGGTGACAGTGCCGGGTGAGCTATGTGTAAACACCCCCGTGGTTGAAGTTGAGAGGTTGCCTGCAACGCTAATATTTACTGTGCCGGGAGCAGTCATCCCTGTTCCTGAAAAACTCAGCGAATAAAAATCGAAAGCGCCTGTACCGGTTAGTGTGGCATTAATTCCGCTCAAAGTAATTATGGATGTATTCCCGTTGATGGTACCGTTATTAACAAGGTTACCTTTAAATGCATGACTGAATGTAGCCGCATTGAAAATAGTGCCTGTATTGAAGGTTATATTTTTATTTACTGTAATAATATTTCCTGCTGTAAATGTTACACCTGTGCCTGCACCTGCATCGCAAGTTAAATCACCTGCTATTGTAAAAGAAGTAACAGGCATAGTTTTAACCGCCACTCCGCTGCTGCTGCTCAAAGTCAGGTTGCCATAAGTTGCAGCTTTAACAATTTGGTCATTGCCATAGTATTCCACCGTACAAGTTGCCGGTATAGTGAGCGTAACATAATTAGCAGGAAAACCGTTATTTCCTCCTATCTTAAGTTTAGCCGTGCCGGCCATAATAACATAGCCATTGACTGTGGTAGTTCCCCTGTCTGCTGTGTAGGTTTGCAGGTCCAGTGTGCCTGCATCAATATAAATTCTGCCGCTGGTAGTTGCTGCAGATGCTAACGGAAGCAAATTGCCCGTAAGGTACTTTGTCATGCCACCGCTTATGCGAAGATAACCGTAAGTAAACGCATTACTGATATTCTGATCAATTAACGCTGAGGCGTAGTTTACATAACCGGCTCCGTTTAATGTAACAGCTCCTGTAAGTGTATAATTATCGCTAAAGTTAGTCGCTTTTACTTTAATAGTTCCCCCGGAATTTACAGTAAGCGTAGCTGTGCCTGATACAATATAAACTTCAGTTGGATCTAATGTTCCGCTAACTGATAAGGTGTTATCAATTGTTATATTGGATGCAAGAGTAACAGTGCAGCCGGCATTGATGAGCACACCGCGAAATGTGGTTGCCCCGATAATATTTTGCGAAACCCCATAAAAAGTTACTGATGGGGTTGATAATGTTGAGGAATAGGTTCCTGAATTTATCCAGTCGCCTTTAACGGATATTATAACAGCAACGGTGTTATGCACCACTGTGCCGTTGCTTCCAATAACAAAATTTCCTGCAACTGTAATAGCCTTGCTAATGGTTAGCGTTGAGACAATGCTTCCGCTACCAACTGTTAATGATTTACAAGTTGCAGTAGCAGTAATTAACGGCTGAAATGCCCCTGTAAAACAACTGTCACCAATAATAACATCGGTAGTTGCCAAAGGAACACCGGCAGTCCAGTTGGTTGCAGTTGCCCACGCAGTGCTGGTTACACCTTTCCATGAGGTTTGTGCATTTAAAGTCTGCGAAAATATTAAGGCAGAAATCCAAAAAAGGAAATTTTTTTTCATGGTGCTTTACTTAACTATACTTATTGATTTTCAATAAGCATATTAAAAGAAGATAATGTGACTGTTGAAGAGGTGACAATTCCCAAATAAAGACGGAGTGTTAAAACTTATATTTGGTAAAATTCAATAAATATTAGGCGAATATATATAATATTTAGGTATAAATTAAATATTAAAAAAAGTTAACCATAATTTAATGTTACAACATCTATTATTTTAAATGCAGTGATTGAAGCCCAAAAACCAAAATATGTTGTTGCAGAAGGTATTTGGAAATGATTTGCAGTTTTGCAAACAATCCATAAGGTAAATAAAAAAGCCGTCCCAAAACTTTGGAACGGCTCTCTTAAAATAATGCGAAGTGTTACTCCACAATCAACTTACAATTTCTCGACACTCCATTATAAGTAACTCTTACCATATAGGCTCCTTTTGCATAACCGGATAAATCAAGTTTATAATTGTTATAACCTGCTGTAACTTCAATATCCTGCTTCATAACTTGCTGTCCAATTAAATCATAAACTGCCAATTGCCCATTGCCTGGCGCAAAGCCATCAAATGATATTGTTGCAGTTGAAGATGCAGGGTTGGGATACAAGCTCAATTCAGAGAAATCTTCCATAGTTCCTGCTTCTTTACAGGTGAATGAAACTGCAAGCTGACCTACTACACTGCTGCCACATCCATTGCTGGCTGTACATTTAATCACACCATTAACGTTGCCCCAGTTAACAGTTATGGATGTTGTGCCTTGCCCACTTACGAGTGTGCTGCCGTTTACAATTGTCCACGTGTATGAAGTTGCGCCTGTAACAGGTGCAATAGAATAAACTAATCCTGCCTGACCTTTACAAGCCCAGTTTTGACCTGATATTACAGGCTGCGGTGGTTTAGCGTTCACAGTACGTGATGTTGCTGCACTGCTTCCGCATCCACTCACTGCCGCTACGCTTATTGTTCCAGTTGTAGTAAATGAACCTGTATATTTAACAGTGATTGCATTAGTTCCTTGTCCTGACAAAAGAGTAACTCCTGTTGGCAATGTCCACAGATAAGAAGTTGCATTGGTAACAGCTGGACAATTATAAGCCACGCTAGACTGGTTGCATAACGCCCATAAGTTACCATTGATAGTAGCAGGTGCAGCAGGTATTACGGAAGAAACTACGTAAGAAAGCGATTGCGCTGCGCTCGAACCGCAGGGACTGTTTGCAATTACGGATACGCTGCTATTAGTTGCAGTGCTGCTAATACTAACGGTTACAGTTGTTGAACCTTGTCCTGTACTTACGGTGGCGCCATTGCTTGCTGTCCAGGTATATCCTGTAGCATGAGGAACTGCAGCTATTGAATAGATTACCGTACTGTTTTTGCAAACAGCATTTGGTCCCGATATTGCTCCGGGTTGGGCAGGTACTCCAACTCCAATTACAACTGCCTTAGTTGCAGAATTGGTGCAACCCACATTGTTTGTAACTGTTACCGTGTAGGTAGCAGTTGAGCCTGCCGAAATGCCTTGGTTAGTTCCACCGTTTGACCATTGATAAGCAGGAAAACCTGCTGTTGCAGTTAACGGGGTGGCAAGACAAGAGGAAGCGGCTCCTGTAATGGCAACAGTTGGTCTTGCAGCAACCGTAACACTTGTGGAAGCCGATGCTGATGGTGAACATCCGTTTACCGAAGCAGTTACTGAATAATTTCCTGACGCTGAAAGATTGCCTGTTGCCTGCGTTTGAGCCGTGGATGGTGCCGGGGCGTTGGCTCCTGTCCAGGTGTATTTAATATAAGCAGGGGTGCTGTATGAAATGCCGTTAGGAGTAACACCGTTATTGCCTGTTGTTGCATTAGTGTTGCCATTCATATTTGCATGGTAAACTAAATTGGTGACAGATGATGGAATTTCTTTCATCATGTTGTTACGTAATTGAGTTTGTGTTCTTACCTCACTCCATATACGCACGTTATCTATCTGCCCGTTAAAATACTTCAATAATGCATCTTCTGAAAATCCAATTTTGAAATCAGTTTGTGTATTAAAATCAGAATGGTCATAGGCATTTGTGGTTGGGAGCAACGTACCGTCAATATAAACTTTTTGTCCCACTCCCGTTTGCACCGTTAATGCAATATGATGCCATTGCCCGTCATTAATAGTTGCATTGGTATTCCATCCCGGTCCGGTCCATACCCTCACCCATAACTGGCCGTTGCTTAAATAAAGATGCCTGTCATGACTGCCAAAATTATCAGTTACACTGAATATACCTGTATTGAAAGCAGTAGTTTTTATCCACATTTCCACAGTAAAATTATTTTCAGGTATATCCTGTGTTACTTTTATGTATTGATTAATTCCATTAAACGAAGCAACCTGTCCGCCCGGTGCAAGCCCGCCTGCCACCAGGTTAACCGGCAACGCTGGACATGTTAATGGTCCGCTGTTAGATGCTGACGGAGCTGGCGGTGTGAAGCCTGCTTTAATTATTTTTGTAATGGAATCGGCACAGCCCACTGCATTAGTTATTGTTAATGATACAAGTCCGGCATAAGTTACCGGGATGGATTGTGTGGTAACACCTGTACTCCATAGATATGTTGATGCACTACCTGAAGTTAATGTTATAGGATTCCAGTCACAAATTACAGAATCAGGCGTTGCGCTGATGCTTGCAACCGGTGCTGCATTGGGTAAAAAGTTTACTGTTACTGCCGGTACGTTAAATGAGCACCCTGCCGTTCCTGTAACTGTAACTGAGTAATTTCCAGAAGAAAATACATAGATTGGATTCGTTGTTGCGCCATTGCTCCATAAATATGATGAACCATAAGGGGCAGTAAGTTTCCTTGATTGTCCGCTGCAAACATTAACAGGACCACTAACTGCAATAGCTGGCGTTGAAACAAGATTAAACGTTAATACACCATTTGAATATCCAGTGTTATCAGTTACCCTGAATTCAATTGTTGTAGTTGAATCAAGTAACCCCGTCCATACATTGTTCACAAGTCCGCAGCATCCTGCTTCCCACACTTTATTTCCGTTGATAAACAATTGTCCCGCATCATCATGGTCGGTAACGTCTATACTGTAAATGCCGCAGGGAAACCCCTTTCGTTTCGCACTCCAGGAATGATTGTCATAGTTAACAAAACATCCCTGGTAACCTGTTGCATAGGATGGTGTATAGTAACTGCTCCAATAATTTTCGGTATTAAAACTGAGATTATTGTCAACGTAATATCCTGAATAGTCAGTATTCCAGTTATTGGTTCCTTCCAGTGTACCGCTTCCGGCATTCCATACATATACATTCCATAGGTTATTGCCATAAACCGATGGGTTACCCGGAGGACCACTAATCACAATACTGGAAGAAGCCGTGCATCCCGACAGGTCGCTAACTGTTACTGTATAGGTTCCGGCTGCTGTAAATGATGTATAATCATAAGGGTCGCCATTGCTCCATAAATAAGAATCATAACGCGGGTCACCATAGGCACTTACATCTGCATAGCCATTGATAGGGCAAAACATGCTATTTGTAAATGAATATATAAGAGGTGGCGGTAATGGCGCTACCACTGTGCTGACAGAAGCAGAACGTGTACATCCATTACTTTGGGTAATTGTAATGGTATAAGTATTCGCAGTGTTCACAGTTAGCTGGTCAGTTGTTGCACCAGTACTCCATAGATAACTGTTGGCGGACGTGGCTGATATAAGGTTCAATGAATAACCCGGACAGAAGGTAAGCGACCCGTTATATGTAATATATAACGATGGATTATTTAGCACCGTAACATTATAGTTAGGTGCAACACCCGTACATCCATTTGCATCAGTTACCAATACCGAGTAGTTTCCTGATTGCGCAACAGTATATGCAACGTTAGTTGACCCACCGCTCCATTGATAGCTTGAATAAGAGCTTGTAGTGGATAAATCTGTTGAATAGCCATCGCAAATAGTAGAACCCGGATTGGAAGTAATTACAGGTGAAGGTGGTGTTGCATTGTAAGCTGTTACCTGTTGCGATTTAGTTACTGAACAGTTCATACCTGCACCGGTAATTGTAACAACATAAGTGCCGCTTGTATTAACTGTAATGGCATTGGTAGTTTCACTTGTTGACCACAGATAGCTTGCAGACACACTGGTAGCTGTAAGTGTTACAGATTGTCCTGTACAAATATTTGTCGGACCGCTTACGGACAGATTAATTGGAGTAGTATTGAAAGTGATTGAACCAACGGAGCCACCTACGCCTTCAGTAACCCTGAATTCAACTTTGCTGCTATCACCCAACCAGCCTGTCCAAACATTACTGTGACTATCGCAGCAGCCAACATGCTGCCATACCATGCTATCATTAACAAAAAGTTCTCCCTGGTCATCGTGACTGGCAATGCTGATTGAATAATATCCACAGGGGAATCCCTTGCGCTTAGCGCTCCATGAATGATTGTCAGCCGCTACCGGGCAGCCTATATATCCTGAAGCATTTGAAGGTGAAGCAAGATTATTCCACCTGTTTTCAGTATTGAAATTTAAAACAGTATCCACATAATATCCCGAGTAATTCGTGTTCCATGAGGTGCCTGTATTGGTTTGTCCCCCGGCATTAAATGCATACACATTCCACACATTTATTCCTGCTGATGAAGTGTTGCCTGGCACTCCTGTAATTATGAATGGATTGCTTGGGCAGGCATTTGATGTAACTGTGTAAGTACCCGGAGTATTAACCGAAATTGATTTTGTTGTGGCGCCATTGCTCCACAGATACACATTGGAGTCCACAGACAAGCCTGTGTTTGCAGTTAAACTGATACTGCCTGAACAAAGCACTGTGCCATTACTGGATGTGATTGTTGGCGTAACAGTCGAAACATTTACATGAACAGTCTTTGAACCTGTGCATCCTGCTCCGGTGGTAACTGATACTGTATAGGTAGTAGATTGAGTTGGTGAAGCTGTTACACTTGCAGATGTAGAATTGTTGAGGCTTGCTGCAGGCGACCATGAGTAGGTTGCAGCACCATTTGTTGTTAATACAGTTGAACTGCCGATGCAAATTGTAGCAGGAGCAGCACTTGCAACAGGTATAAAATCATCAGCAATTCCATTACAATCTTCATCAATATTGTTACCACAAATTTCGCTTGCAGAAGGAAATGTAACTGTCACTTTAACCCGTGCATATACATTATCATAAGATAACCATGCAGGGTTAGCAATCAGACCCTCAAAATTCGGCCAGTTCATTATCAGCCTGATGGTATTGGTGCCACCAAAAACGTAATATGGAAACGCTCCGTTAATGTTGGAAGAATCAACAGCCGCAGGCGAACCACAACCCGAACAGGTTGTGTTGAATGGAATGATTCCTCCTGCAACCGAATCATTTAAAGTAACAGTTCGCGGATTATAATTGTTGCAATTGAGATAAAATGAGGTTTCAAGCTGTATATTGGTTATAGTCGCATTTGCAGGCAATTTGTCTGTCCATGTAAATCCGTAAGATTGCCCTGTAAGAGAAGGCGCGTATGCTTTGGTGTTTGCAGGGCATCCTATATTATAACCTCCCGTAGTGAGATTTGCATCCTTCATCAGGTAAGTAATAGTTACTGAACCTCCTCCGTGTACGTTCGGGTCAGCATCGTTGCAATCGTTTACAGGTCTTGCTATATCACTCCAGCCGGGGCCGGGATTACCGCAACTCTGCATGGTGCTTATTGCATGAAAATCGCTGTCAGCATCAAGGTACCAGGTATGCATCAGGTCAGCATATACGATGATGGAGTTACCGGTAACCGGGTTAGGAAAGGCACAAGGGTCACCTGACATAAGGTCGCAGGTTACCACATCTCCAAGCTTTACGGTTGAGCTGGCAAAAACTGCCGAGTTGGCTCCTACATTGCTTCCATTCACCTTCCATTGATACGAAGGTGTCATACCGCCATTGGTGGGAGTTGCAGTGAATGTAATCTGGGTTCCATAACAAACATTATTCGTATCTGAAACTATAGTAACTGAAGCCACTGAGGGTGAAGAAGAATTTCCCTGGTATTCCCATGCGCCTATATCTGTAATGGAATTATACGGACGAGCATAATCTCCGAAATCAATTGACGGGGCACCGGTATTGGTTCCGGCATTAATAAGCGGAGAGCATGGTTTAAGCTCCAGGTTACTGTTGACAAACAACGGGTCAATATTCAAATTATTAGCTCCGCTACCGGGCCAGCCACCCTGCACATCGCAATAATTGGCTACAGCCGAAACGGACTGTCCCACATCAATCACCGGTCCGCTATACGCATTATTATTCCAAAATATGCAGTTGGTCATATCCACTGCACCATAAGGAAAGTAGAACGTTCCATAGTACCATGAAAAATTCCCCGAGAAAGTGCAGTTTACAAAGGACAAACTTCCTCCCTGTGTACAATGAATAACATTGGTACCCCTGTTATTTATAATTAAGCAATTCTTAAAAAAAGCAACCATATTGAGAAACAGTGCACCTCCATATTGCCCGTCATTATTTTGTATCTTACAATTAGATACATTAAGCGGCACCGGACTCTGTGCAAAGATGGCGCCTCCGCCATAATTCGCATAGTTTTTCTGAATAATGCAATGGTCCACTGTAGCACTTGCATTGAAGTATTCACAGTATATACCTCCGCCTAATGCATCATCCACACCACCGCCCGGGGCATTGGCATTTCCATATTCGATAGTGAAACCGCTTATGGTAGTGTTCGTAACACCTGTGGGACAACGCACCACGTGATAGTTATCAACGTTGTCCAGTGTATCATTCTGGTTAACATCACCACTAAGTACAGTTAAGTTACCTGTTACATTGCGCTGCGATAAAAGTGTTTCAGTGCCGGCAAATCCTCCGTAAATGTTTACACCGTTTTCCATAACAAAGGATTGTGTGCGCAAGCTGCCGGGACTATACTCACCCGCAGCCACCCAAAAATCAGTGCCCGATGTTGCACTATCGAGAGCAGCTTTAAATTGCGGACCGCTGAAAGCGTTTGACCATGAGGTGCCATCCTGCAAGCCTGAACCGCTTACGGTTACATAGCGTGTTATTGCACTTGCGTTTTGAATTAATAAAAGAAACAGGGGAATGAGTAATTTAATTCTTTTCATCGTAATGGGGTTTTAATGTTAATGACAATTGTTATCGGGAATTCATTCTTTAATAGGGTATTGAATTCACCTTTGTATTTAAGTGTAAACCTAAATCACAATGCATGGTGCAGGCCGATACATTTCATTATCGGTGGCGGTATGTAAATGAACGGCTGGAATAATTGTATGAACGGTTATAGATGATAGTGTTCCGGGTGCAGCGGCACGACTATAATTTCGCGAAAGGGAAAACTAATTGATTGGATTTAGTGTTAGATATTAGGTTACTGTTCAGGTGCCTAATTTGTCTTGAAACGCCTATTAATGCTGATATAAATGTTTCCATTTTTTAGTTGCAAAAAAATTCAAAAAAGTTAAGTAATTCAAATTCAAATTATTGATGATGCAAACACTTACCTGTTTAAAAAATTATACTTTAATAATCAATTAGTTTACCTGCTGAACTGTAACGATATTAGATAAAAGAGGAAGCCCGCGGATGCGGGCTTTTTTTTTGTGCTGTGGGGAGGACAACCACAAGGGGGAATTGATTTTTTTTGATATGTATAGGAAGTTGGAATGGGAAACTCAGACTACCCCATCACAAGGCAGGAGCCGTTGCGGTAGCGTCACAGCAGACTCTGTAAGAGCGGGGAGGAACTTGCTCTCTTCTGGAACAATCTCAGAACGCTCACAATCAAATTCAAATGTTCAAAATATCTTTTATTATTGTAAAATATACAATTTAAAGAATCTTATGGACTATGATAACAACCGAAGGTTATTTTGAAAACATTAAAGAGGAAATCCTTCTTGAAATAAAACATGCAAAAAAGCACATTTATATAGCTGTAGCGTGGTTTACGGATAGAGATTTTTTTAATTCGTTGTCAAATAAATCTGTACCCATTGAAATTCTTGTTACTGATGATGCAATAAATAGTGAAGTAGGAATATTGTCATGGAAGCACCCTTCACAAATAAAAGTTTTCACTGTGACTGAAAGATTGATGCATCATAAATTTTGTGTGATTGATAATAAAACTGTAATCACTGGAAGTTTTAACTGGACAAAAAAAGCCTCTATCGAAAATGATGAAAACATCACAATCATCAAAGGCGATTTTGAATTAGCGCGAACCTATGTTGATGAGTTCCTTAGTCTAACTAAGCAAAAAGTTGACAACAGTTTAGTGGACCTTTCTAAATCAATTAAACGATTAAAAATCATTGCAGAATTAATTGAACTGAATGAAACAGATGATATTGATTTGCAAACTAAAAGACTGCAAAAGGAAAACGAGGTGGAATCAATCACAGACATTATTTTGTGTTTAGAAAAAAAAAGCTGGACAGAAGCGATTCTAAAAATTCAAAGCTTTCTTCAAACCTACAGCCGCCTTATTAAATATGAAGACCCCTTAATTAAAATTCTTCAAATGGAAATAAAGCAATTGGAATATGAACTTATTGCGCTGGAAAATGAATGTGAAGATGTTCAGCGTTTAATTTCAATATTCAATAACTTGTTTTATAAATCTCTTGGTGCATATATTGATGAGATAATGAGTTTAAAGAGAGAATATTTTTCGAAGCACCGACAGGAGAGTCAATATTCAGAAAGTGAATATCAAAAAGCCAAGAAAGAATATGATGGGTTTTCAAGAGAACGGGAAAGAATAGAATCTGAAAAATATTTTAATTTAAAAGATGATGAGGTTAAAGACCTCAAGGTATTATATAAAGAAGCTGTGTTGCTTTGCCATCCAGATAAAAACCCAGGGAAAGAGAAGGAAGCACATGAAATTTTTACAAAGTTGCAGGATGCTTATTTGCGACAAGATTTAGTTGTGTTAAGAGAAATTGTTTTACAGGTTAAAGCAGGTTGGCTTAATCTCAAAATAGAAATAGTAAGTGATAGAGAAATTCTTATTAAGAAACATGGTTATTTGAAAGAGAAATATGCTAGGAAGTTAGAAGAAATAAATTCTTTGAAAATTTCCGAAGAATATAATTATGGTAATAAAGGAGAAAGTGAATTGCAAAATTATTTTGATGATAAACGCTCACAACTCGAAAAGGAAAAAGAATATTGGATAAACTTAATGAACGATGATGGAAAATAATCTACCTGTTAAAACTGCGGTTAGTGAATTAATTCGGAATAATGTTGGTTTAACTAAGTACTCCAAAAGTTTAATTTTTGAGTTCAATAAAAATGAATTATTTCAAGAAGCAGTAAAATGTTTTTGGCAAGAAAAATATCATGAGGCTTACTTAAAGTTTTACCGAATTTATCTAAACTATCCAAAATCAAAGAGACTCTATCCATTTTTAGCTTACTGTGTTTATGAAATTGGGTATAGAGATAAAATTGAATTTTTTCTTTGGAAGGCTTTTGAGTTTAAAGTTGTTGATGAATATTATGGAAGAGTTGAAACCATAAATAAAAAACAATGGAGGACATTGAAGAAGATTTTGCCCATTAAAGAAACAATGGAGAACGCCTTAATTTATATTTATATCAATATTGTTTTAGAAAATAGTGTGTATGCAGCTGATGCAATATTGGATAGGGTTGAGAAAGATGCCTTATTAGAAGAAAATGGTTGGTATTATTATTTTAGGGGTATTAGAACTGGTCCTGATATAGCGGCAATTGAATACTACACCAAAGCGATAGATTTGGACCCATACAATCCAACATTTTATCGATATAGGGGGTCAAGTAACAAGTCTCTGTTTAGCGATTCGAAAGAATCCAAGGATTCTTTATCAGCGATTCGAGATTTTTCTAAGTCTATTAAATTAGACCCAACGGATACTATCGCTTATTTATTTCGGGCGGATTTGAACAACCATCTAAAAAATTATTGGGAAGCTCATGAAGATTATTCAAAATGTATTGAGTTAGACAGTACTAATTTATATGCTTACTCAAGTCGTGCTCACTTAAATTATGCCCGTGAAAAATATTTAGAAGCATTTGCAGATTATGATAAGTGTATAGAATTAGATAAAAACAACCCTGTTGTTTATTATAATCGGGCACAAGCAAAAAGAAAACAAAAAGATTATCAAGGTGCTATAAAAGATTTTACAAAAGCTATTGCATTAAACCCCAGAGATGTAAACGCTATTTCTTATTGCAGTAGCGTCAGATGGAGGGTTAATGATTATATAGGTGCAATATCCGATTATAATCAATTAATTGAATTAAACCCCAATGATATGTTCTCATATAGAAATAGGGCCTTAGCAAAAAAATATTCAGGAGATTATGATGGCGCTATAAAAGACTTTACCAAATATATTGAATTATTACCTTCTGATATTAGTGTATATAAGGATAGAGGTGAAACTTTTATGGAACACGGAGATACTTTTAATGCAGAAAAAGATTTAGAAATGTACGAGACCTTGAGAAAAAAGAAATAAGAAACAATCCTACAGATATTTATTTCACTAAGTATAATTTATTGGGAATTTTTTTAAAAATGAAACACTATACCGCACAAGGACTCAATAAAGCATTTTCATCTCTTGAAAATTCTGAAAGCGTTTTGGCTCAACAAATCCAGAATGAATTATACGATAGAGTTATTAATAATCTCGAAATGACCATCAGCGAGTCTAACTTTATATGCTCAAGGTTAAATGTAAATCACTATAAAGCTTGCGAGGATTATATATTTAAAACTCATTATTTAATTTATCGCAATAACCTTGACGGTTCTAAACCGGCATATAATTTTTGGGGAGAAAGTTTGAAAAATGAAAAAGAGGAACATTTAAAAAAGCTCCATGAGGATTATCAAAACTGGAAAACACTCATAGAAAAACATCATCATAAAGAAATACTCTTAAATCTTGTATCACGCGAAGTAGGAATTGAAATCAAGAAATTGAAGAAAAGTTATAAAACGAATAAGGAAGGATATGCTAATTACGAGGTAAAAGAGAAAGCTATAATCCTACAATCGAAATATCTTTATTTGACTGTAAAAAAAATCTTTGAAGATTTAGCCATTGACCATATAGAAGTTGATTTTATAAATTCAAAAATAATAATAAATCAAGATTCAACTGTACATATTATGTGGCGCCACATGGCAGGAAGCACAAAACAATTTGATACTGAAAAATCTTTTCTTTTCGATAAAACTATTCCTCATGATAAAGTAATATTTTTTATAGAATCGATTTTAATGGAAATTTCCCAGAGTCAACTTTATGATGGCTCTATAGAATATATGCCTTTTAAGTTTAGAAATATAAAATATGCTTTCCGCACAAATGAAATAAAGGGAAGTTTGAGTAATTTTAAACTAACAACTTTTTATCCTATAGAAGACAAAAAGAAACTTGACGAGTTGGATAAATACTATAGAGAAGTGAAAATTAATGACAATTTAAGTGTCTTTACTCTTGTTAAGATATAAGTTTGAACAATAATGTCTTTATAAACTTTGGACTCTTTGATGATGGTTACAAGGCGATATTTGAGAGACTTTTTTGTTTGGCGGCAAGGCAGCACAACGGGGGCCCTGCGCTATTATTTTTATTCTTTGACTATCGGGAGGCCAAATAAAAAAATATTTTAGGTTTGTGGCGTAAACCCCCGACCATCGCATGTACTTCAAAAACAAGAACACAAGATAAAAAAATCATAAGGGGAGCAAATGGGCAAGTTGAGGCCCTTTGGCA
>JBDTRM010000142.1:0-27150 GCA_039931675.1 Bacteroidia bacterium
TAAAAACCGTTTCATCAGGAAAAATTGAACCGAAGAAATTAATAACCCATCATTTCAAACTGGATGAAATGCTTCATGCTTACGAAGTATTTGGTAATGCATCAAAAGAAAATGTGCTGAAGGTGATATTGACAAATGAATCATAAAACAGAAACAGTAAAATGAAAAGATTATTGATATTAGGAGCAGGTACCGGTGGTACGATGATGGCAAATCACCTGGGCAAGGTGTTAGACAAAAATGATTGGGAAATAAATATTGTTGACGAAAATGAAGAGCATTATTACCAGCCTGGTTTTTTATTTCTTCCTTTCGATGTTTATGAACCGGATGACATTATTAAATCAATCAGAGAATTTATACCGTCAGGAGTAAATCTGTTGCAAAAGAAAATTGATAAAATTGTTGCTTCTGCAAACTATGTTCAGTTGATTAATGGAGAGCATCTTGAATATGATGTACTCATTATAGCAACCGGAGCTAAAATTGCTCCCGAAGAAGTGGAAGGCATGAAAGAAGATGAATGGCAAAAAAGCGTTTTTGATTTCTATACATTTGAAGGAGCTCTTGCTTTGCGGAATAAATTGCGGGAATGGCAGGGAGGAAAATTAGTTGTTCACATCACCGAGATGCCCATTAAATGCCCGGTGGCTCCACTTGAATTTGCTTTTTTAGCTGACTCGTATTTTAAACATAAAAAAATGCGCGACAAGGTGGACATCACTTTTGTGACACCACTTAGCGGTGCATTTACAAAACCGAAAGCAACAGAAGCGCTCGGTCACTTGCTACAGGAAAAAAATATAAACATAGTGAGTGACTTCGCTATTGAGAAAGTGGATAATGAAAATAAAAAAATTATTGATTATGGAGGGCGGGAAGTTCCGTTTGATTTGCTGGTTACAGTTCCCACAAATAAAGGTGATGAACTCATTGCCCGTTCTGAGATGGGTGATGAATTAAATTACGTACCAACCAATAAGGCAACTTTGCAATCAAGTGCTTATAAAAATGTATTTGTAATTGGTGATGCAAGTAATCTTCCCGCTTCAAAAGCCGGTTCAGTGGCGCATTTTGAAGCTGAAATACTGACTGAAAACATTTTGCATTTCATTAAAGGCGAGCCTTTGAAAGAAGAATTCGATGGTCATACTAACTGCTTTATTGAAACAGGTGATGGCAAAGCGCTGCTTATAGATTTTAATTATACGCATGAACCGGTAGAAGGAACATTCCCGTTTCCGGGGATTGGTCCTTTGAATTTATTGAAAGAAAGCAGGATGAACCATTTCGGCAAGCTGGCTTTTCGCTGGATTTATTGGAACATGCTGCTACCGGGAAAGCACCTTCCTTTTGTTTCAACAGACATGCAAGAGGCAGGTAAACATTTTGATTAAATTTTGTAAACAATTAAAATTATGGATAAGACAATTTCAGGCAAACAGGTTTCAGTAAATGAGGAAGGTTATTTAACGGACTTTTCTCAATGGAACAAACAAATTGGTGAAGACATCGCCAAAGAAGAAAACGTTAATCTTTCAGGCAGGCATTGGGAAGTGTTAACCTATTTACAGGAACAATTTAAAAAGCAAATACCGATGAGCATACGCAAAATCAAGAACAGCGGTGTAGTTGATATTAAAGAGTTCTACCAGTTGTTTCCACAAGGACCGCTAAAGACAGCTTCCAAAATCGCAGGCGTTCCGAAACCAGTTAGTTGTATCTAAAAAAGAATAATTATGAATGAAAATAATGGTCAAATAAAAAAAATGATGTTCATACTTTCCAAAGCTACTTTGGAAAATGTTTATGCTGCATTTGTAATGGCTAATGGAGCCCGAATGGAAGGAATTGAAGCGGAAATGTTTTTTACATTTTTTGGATTGGAAGCAATTAATAAAAAGAAATTGGAACACCTGCATGTTGCCACTGTAGGAAATCCTGCCATGCATATTCCTACCATGTTAGGCGGTTTGCCCGGCATGGAAGCAATTGCAACTTCAATGATGAAAAAAGAAATGGAGCGAATTGATATGCCCGATGTGCATGAATTTCTTGACATTCTCAAAGCGTCAGGAGTTAAACTATGGGGCTGTAAATTGGCGATGGATATGTTCCATTTAAAAAGAGAAGACCTGTATGATGACATTGATGGAGTGTTAACCATCGGAGGCTTTTATAAGCAAGGCACAGGAGTGGGAACACACATATTGTTTATTTAATACAATAGCATAACTAAAAGTTGATAAAATATATCAGGAAATGAAAAAAAACATGGGTTCAGCAGACAGAGTTATCAGGATACTGGTGGCTGTCGTAATTGCAATTCTTTATTTTACTAATCAAATCAGTGGCACAGCAGCCATCATTCTTGGAGTGCTTGCAATCATTTTTGTAGCAACAAGTTTTATTAGTTTTTGTCCATTGTATTTTCCTTTCGGAATTTCAACAACTAAAAAATCGTAACAATGAATCACGAAATTGAAACCCAATGGATGGGTAAAATGCAATTCAACGCATTAGTAAACGGACATACCATTGTAATGGATGCTCCTGAAAGAATTGGTGGCGAAGACCAGGGACCAATTCCAAAACCGTTTGTATTGTCGGCTCTTTCGGGCTGCACAGGAATGGACATTGTAGCTATTCTTCGTAAAGCACAAAAAGAGGTGCAAGATTTCAGCATGAAAGTAACAGGGGAAATAAGTAAAAAACCGCCTATAGAATATACTGCTATTCATGTGCAATACGATTTCAAAGGCATTGCTGAAAACAAACAAGCTGCGTTAGATGCTGTTACCGATTCGCAAGAAAAATATTGCGGCATCAGTCACATGCTTAAAAAAATTCTGCCTGTTACCTGGGAAGTGAATTATAACGGTGAACAAATTTTTAGCAACAAAAAAGAAACTGCAACACAACTCAATTAAAAAGGAATTTAATTCTGAAATATAAACTTGTTATCATCGGAGAAAAACACGGAGGCCAATACTTTCCAAAACATATAGTAAAAGGTATGCTCCGCTGCAATGGCGATGCGAAAAAGGACATGCATTTATTACACCATCGGCTTATGTGTCTGACGGAACCTGGTGCCCTTATAGTGCAAACAAGCATTTAACCATTAAAGATATGCCCCTGCTCTGGTCAAGCGCCACCGCAGGCGTCCTCGCCTGTGCGTGCAACAGCAAACGGCCTTTGATTAATCTCGTTCCTGTTATATAGTTCACTTTGTTATATTTGATTCCGATTAATCGTAACAAACATAAATACTGCCACCCGTGATTAAATACATATATGGTATAAGTTATGAAGAGGTTTTTTTACTCAAACTGACTAATCAAAATGATGTTACAGGAAAATTAAATTAATAGTTAAAACCAAGCACATTAAATCTATGAAAAAAGTATTCTTTACGGGATTCATGTTTACACTGCTTTCACTAACACTTACAAAAGCCCAGGATGGGAGTGATGTGAATGGAAGTAAAGACCACTCATTAATTACCCGTTATCCGGGAAGTATAATTGGGTATTATGAAGAGCAGAATTTTATTCCTTATTCTATTGCAACCGGTGCGGTAACAGGGTATAAGAAAATTGATTTGTGGAAGAATGTTGAAGGAAAACGCACACGTATTTATTACACATTGAAAAGTGAAGTGACATTGACAGAAGTCTATCGAAACTATATGCAGTCAATGGAAAAGGCAGGGTTTAAATTTCTTGCCAAAGGAATTGATGATAAAAACAATGTGGGAAAAGAAGTTGGCGGTTCAACCTTTTTAAATGTGCTTTATGAAAAGAACCCTTTTGCCAACAGTAAAGACATAAAGCTGTTGCAAAGTTCAGCAACTTCAGGGGGCACCTTTTACCTCGCAGGGCAACTTGAAGCAAATGGCGCAAGTGCATACATCATATTAAGCGGAAAACAGTACAGTGCAACTGAAAAAGTCTTTATGCTTGATATAATTGAAGAAACTGGAATGAAGGGCGATTTGATAAAAGTAAATGCGGCAGAGATGCTGAAGGGAATAAAGGCAAACGGCAAAATTGCACTCTATGGGATTTATTTTGATTTTGATAAAGCCGACATAAAACCCGAATCTGAATCCACACTTGTTGAAATTTCAAAACTCTTAACCGAAAACCCTTCCCTGAATTTATATGTTGTAGGGCATACGGATATGAAAGGTGCACTTGAATACAATTTAACACTTTCAAGCAACCGCGCAAAGGCTGTAGTGAATGAACTAATGAAAAAATACAATATCGCATCTTCCCGGTTGACAGGTGAAGGAGTTGGCCCGCTTGCACCCGTTTCAACCAACGAATCAGAAGAAGGAAGAAAGAAAAACAGAAGGGTAGAATTAGTGGCAAAATAACATGTCTGCTACGCAGCTATAAATCCCCAGCGAGTGCAAGCTTATAGCCCCTGATCTGGTTAAGTGGCAGGTGTCCCCGCCTGTACGTGCGACATAAAACGGCCTTTGATTTATCTCGTTCCTGTTATGTAGTTCACTTTGTTAAATTTGATTCCGATTAATCGTAACAAATATAAATACTGCCGCCCGTGATTAAATACATATATGGTATAAGTTAATAGTGAAAAGTGAAGAGATTGTGTTATAAAGAGTTTTTTTCAGGGAGTGGTGTTAGCTGCAACCTTAACGCTCCGAACAGACGGCATTGCTAACTTGAAACTTTCGGTCTTTAAATAATCACACAAGCAAAAAAATCGGAACTAAAATGTTAAACTTAAACTTTACTCCATTTCCAAACTTAACAACAGACCGTCTTGTTTTACGACAGCTAAATATTGACGATGCAAATGAAATTTATTTGCTTCGTTCAGACGAAAGTGTAAACAAATATCTTGACAGAGACAAAGCAACCGTAATTGACGATGCGACTAACTTCATAAATAAAATCAAAAACGCAGTTGCGAACAATGAATCGCTTTATTGGGCAATAACTATTAAAGGCAACAACTCTTTAATTGGAACAATCTGTTTATTTAGCATGGACATTGAAAAAGACAGAGCAGAAATTGGCTACGAATTAATCCCGAAATTTCAAGGCAAAGGATTTATGCAAGAATCTATTTCAACTGTTATTAAGTTTGCATTTGACAATTTAAAAATTAAAATAATAACAGCAACTCCAACTGCTGACAATTCTAAATCTGTTACCGTTTTAGAACGAAACAACTTTAAGTTAGACAGAAATCTTACCTACGCATCAAAAGAAGAATTAGAAAACCTGAGTTGCTTTTATTTAGAACAATCAAATCAATGAATTCAAGAAACATTTTTTTATACCTCAGCTTTGGTCAAGTGCAGGCGTCCTCGCCTGTGCGTGCGGCAGCCCCTGCTATGGTAAGGCGTGTCGCTTTGGTAAGGGCTCATGCCTTACCCGCCTTCCGTTTTACGGGACAAGTCGTGCAGTGAAATAGTACCTGATGCATTTTGCTAAACCACAAATTTCTTTTCCTGTGTATCACTCCATCACAATATTAAACAAAAAAAAGATTGCTTAGTGTTATTAGCTTAGGTATATGTTAAGAAAAGTGTATCTCAAAAACAGAGACTTGTGTTAACCAACAAGCCGGGGGCTCCCACGGGAAACTCAGACTACCCCACCACAAGGCAGGAGGCGTTGCGTCACAACACACTCTGTAATATCTGGAACGTTGAAACAGCGCGTGGGAATAAACAATACTTATAAACTACCCCAATATTATGATGATAAAAAAGTGGCTTCTTTGAAGAATTCTTTTTCCGTTTCGCAATCACTTATTGAAAGTTTGGTTTAATGAGTAACAATTACTTTACTGTTTGATATGAAATCTGTTGTCAGAACCTGCACGAAATAAATTCCATCAGCAAACTTTTTTGTATCTACTGATAATTTCTCTCCTGGTAATTTAATGGTGGCGTAAACAGTTTTTCCTGTTACATCAGTAATTGTTATCTGAACATTTTTATTAACCAATGATGGATAACTGATGGTGATCAATTCACTGGCCGGATTGGGATAAACGGAAATGCCATTATCATTTGTAAAGTTTTCAATTGCTGTAGTATTTATACCCGAATCAAGCATGGCAACAAAAACATCGGCTGTAGTTCCGAATCCAACATTATTAGTACACGTATCAGAACCGAAAATAAGATAATGAGACATAAATGTGCCAGACAATATCAAGTGATTTAAATGATCAAAAGCTATGGATGCTCCCTCGTCACTATAAGGGCCGCCAACTTTTTTGGCCCATAAAAAATTTCCAGCGCTATCTAATTTCGAAATAAAAATATCATTGTCTCCTCCCGAACTTAAATTGAAAGTCCCTGCTCCGGAATTAAAATCAACTGTATTTCGAAACAAACCTGTAGTATAAATATTATTATAGGCATCAACTGCAATGGAGTATCCATAATCAGGAAGACTGGAACCCATTGATCCTGCCCATTTCAAGCTTCCTGAATCATCAAGACTTGAAATAAAAATATCGTGGTCGCCTGCTGAAGTTAAATTGAATGTACCTGCACCGGGATTAAAATCGCCAGTTCCGCGAAAATTACCGGTACTGTAAATATTACCTGAAACATCAGCAGTTATAGACGTGCCCCAATCCGTTTGATTTCCTCCCATTGTCTTTGCCCAGATAAAATTACCTAAAGCATCAAGCTTGGAAATGTAAATATCATCACCCCCCATATTTGAGAGATTAAAAGTGCCTGGTCCCGGATTAAAATCAACTGTTCCGTTAAAATGACCTATAGTGTAAACGTTAGCTGAAGAGTCAACAGCAACGGAAGCGCCACCATCACCAAGTACACCGCCAAAAGAAACTGCCCAGACAAAATTACCTCCATTTTCTAATTTGCAAACGAAAGCATCAATACCGCCATTTGATGTTAAATTAAATATTCCGGCATCAGGATTAAAGTCTGCTGTACCCTCAAAATAGCCTGTTATATAAACGTTGCCAAAATTATCAAGATGCACTGAGAAGGCTTCATCATCGCCTGTACCACCCATAGATTTAGCCCAATTAAAATCACCTGTATTTCTGAGATTAAGAACGAAAACATCCATGTAGCCTGCCGAAGTTAAATTATAAATTCCTGCACCCGGATCGAAATCAACCTGGCCATTAAAACGCCCGGTAACATAAATATTCCCTGAAGCATCAACAGTTACTCCGTATGCGGCATCGGTGCCGGTGCCACCAATTGACTTGGCCCACACAAAGTTTCCTGCAGAGTCTAATTTCAAAATAAAAAAATCAAGTATTCCTGCCGAAGTCAGGTTGAATGTTCCGGGTCCCGGATCGAAATCTACCGTTCCTTCAAATGTTCCAATTGTATAAACATAGCCTGAATCATCTACAGCTACACCCTTATTTACCTCATTGCCACTGCCTCCTACTGATTTAGCCCATAGCCAGTTTGGTGATTGCCCATTTGATTTTTCAACCGCTGAAAAAATAATTGAAATGAGTATAATTGTAAAGTAGATTTTCGATCGCATTATATTTTAGTTTTACTTTTTAAAATTGAATGCACAATTTTACAGACAAAAATTGCTAAGAATTGTAGGTTTTAATCTACATGCTTCTGACGCTGTGGTAAGGTGTCTCACTTACCAGCCTGTGCAGTGCAATTAGTACTCAATGCATTTTGCTAAACCACAAATTTCTCTTCTTTGTGTATCACTCCATCACAACAGTAAATGAAAAAGATAATCGCGTAATGTTGTTCAGCTTAGGTATATGGAAAGAAAAGTATATCGCTGCTATAGTTTTGGCGCAAATAAAAAAGGAACTCAATACAATCTTGTTTTATATTTTCCATTGGTTTGCATAATAAAAAAAGGCACAAATTTTAGTTGTGCCTTTTTTTATTAAAATATTTTATTGAAACTACGTAACGTGCTTATTATAAGCATCAGCTTACCCGCCAATCTTGTGCAGGTAGTGCATCGGCATCACCCTCGGTGCAATATTGTCTATACCAAATTTGGCCAAAACAGGCATTAGAATTTTACCGAATGCCTGGAAATGTTCTGCTGAATCCCAAACGTCAACTACCGTTATACCTGTTTCGTTTTCGCCCCCAAAATGATGCATTAAACCATCGGGTGAATGATGACCTAATTCCTTCAGGTGATCCCATGCATCATTAAACTGTTGCGTGCTCATGCCTGGCACATCTACAATAACTAATACTTTTTTTGACATTTTATTTTATATTATAAGTGAATTGATTTTCTGAATAGAGGTGTGTAATAGGAAATGCGTAACCTGATTATTTTATTTCATTGTAGCTGGAATCTATGAATATAAGATTTCACACCGCTTCCATCTATACCAACTTCTATGTGCCCATTTTCTATATAACTATCATACAAGTGAAATGACAGCATGATTTTAAAATAAGACTTCAAGGGTACGAAGAAAGTTCTTTACTCAATAACTTTTTTTTCAAACCAGGGTGTACACCCCAGTTCTCGCAAGCTTTGCCGCAGGTGTACACCCCGGTTCTCGCAAGCGCTATCTCAGGTGTCCCCCGCTATAGCTACGTGTCTCGTTTTCACCGCGTGTCGCTGTGGTAAGGTGTCTTAACTTATCAGCCTCCCGTTTTACGGTACAAGTTGTGCAAAGAAATTAGTATCCCAATACAAATCAGCAGCAACAAAACCTTTTCTTTGTGCGGCTGTACTATTTAATCCTAATAGCTATCGGGACCTTCTTTTAAAACTTCATTTATCTCTGATACATTATATGCAACCAATTGGCGGCATAGCGATTTCAAACATTCGTGCAAGAAACAAGCAAATGAAACTACTGATTATTTTTTATTCTTCTTTATTTGTTTTCTCTTCTTCTGGTACAGGTTGGGAGCAAAAATTGAATAAGAATGGAGTGGTTGTGTATTTAAAAACTACTAACAATTCAAAAATAAAGTCAGTAAAAGCAGTTGTTACGATTAACGCTTCACCTGAAAAAATCAAATCTGTCATTCTTAATATAGCCAATTATCCAAATTGGGTTTACCAATGTAGTAAGGCAGAAATAATAAGCAAAACCAATGATAATGAATTATACTACTATCAGCTTACAAAAGCTCCTTTTCCAGTTAGCGACAGGGATATGGCAGTTTTAATGAAAGTGTCTGAAATAACCGATGAAATAACTATCACCATTAAAGCTAAACCTGATAAAATCTCAGCAAGGAAAGACATCGTACGGATTGAGTTATTTGATTCTATTTGGATATTAAAGAAAATTAAAGATAATACCGAGGTTACAAATGAAATAACAACAGACCCAGGCGGCAGCGTACCTGCCTGGCTTATCAATAGTGTAATAGCAAGCGGGCCATATAATACTGTTTTGCACCTCAAGCAGATTGCCGAGAAGAATTAATACCCAATACAATATACCAACAATAAAACCTTTTTTTTTGCGGCTGTGCACTTTAAGGTTAGGGTGTGCGTTAGGCTGAGTATAAATCGCTGTGGTAAGGTGTTTCATCTTCCCACCTCCTGTTTTACAGGACAAGATGTGCAGTGCCATTAGTACCCGATGCGTTTTGCTAAACCATAAATCATTTTCTTTGTGCAGGTTGGGTTGCTTTAAAAACTTCGAAAAAAAAATGGAACAGGTCTTACTATGGTTAATGTGTTTACTTTATGTAGCAGCAGGGGTAAATCATTTCATTAATCCGCAATGGTATATTACAATAATTCCGTTATGGGTTCCTTATCCAGTGACAGTAAATTATATAAGCGGTGCATGCGAAATTCTGTTTGGCCTCCTATTGCTTCCTGTTGCTACGCGCGCTGTGAGTGCGTATTTGCTTATTGCGCTGCTTATAGCTGTTTTTCCTGCGAATATTCAAATGAGCTTAAATTATTGGCATAGTAATAATCCAAACTTCTGGCTTACGATTTTGAGATTGCCGTTTCAGCTTCTGCTTATCTGGTGGGCATGGCAGTACACCGGTAGAAAATGATTACTAAACTCATGCCTGCCCATGCATTGATGCATAGTTCTAACCCCGCTTTAGCAGAGTGGACATTTCCAACTGCAGAGTAGCTTGCCTAAGCGTCATCGCTTAGTGCGGGTCCTGCTGTGCTGGGATAGAAACGAATTCTTTTGAACTGGTTCAATTCGTAATCCATTTTGTTAAACCACAAATTTCCTTTCTTTGTGTATCACTCCATCACAACATTAAATAAAAAAACAATTGCTTAATTCCAGGCAACTTAGGTATATTGATTGCACCTTGCCGACTAAGAGTATGCATGTATTCAGCTTAACTACTGACAGAGAAATGCTTCTTGCAGCAGCACCGGTAAGGCAGCGTTATATGGCTTTTGAAGATGCCGGTTGGGAATGCTTTAATCTAACCGGGTAACCGGGAATTGTACGAATCTGACGGGCCAATGTCAGCTTTTCAAAACGCTTCCTGCATACCAAAATAAATTCCGCTTGAATGGTCGAGACCATAGCCCAAATCAACAGTAAGATTTACACGCGCAGCTTTATCCATCTTCATCCTGAAGCCTGCACCGGCACCGGGTGCTGCCTTGTCAAATAATTTTGCGGTAGTACTTTCGGCAAAAGTGTTGTTGATAAAAAGAACTCCGCCAAAGAGCCCGTCTTTTCTAAGCGGGAACCGGAATTCGGCTTCGGTATATAACATGCTTAAACCACGGTAGCGCCCCTGTATGTATCCCCTCCCACCGCGGTTGTAAGTATCCCAGCCTATAGAGGGTAAAGCAAGATAAGGCACGTTGCCATCTATAACAAATGTACCATTGGTCCAGAATGCAAGCACTTTATTGGGTTGCGTTTTACTTAACGGAAGATAATATCGGAGATCATAAGCAGCCAACATACTTGTCTGCGCACTTTTTGAAAATTTGGGATTAATCCTGAAGGAAAGCGATGCATAGTAACCCTTGTAAGCATTGGCAATGTTATCGCGCTCGTCAGTAAGCACATCTAAGTTAAACCCTGCCGTATAATATTCTTCAGGATCAAAACCTTTACTAATGGAATAAGCATAGTGATTGGTAATAAAGTAATTTTCGCTTGCAGTGTCAGTATTCAGCTTTTCATCTACAATTTTAAAATGGTTGTCGTAGGCAACCCCCACCCCTGCATACCATTTTGAAGATCCTATTTTGCGCACAGCATCTTCGTATATGCGCAGGTAGTTAAATTTCATTGGCTCGGCTAAAGGCAAATCATTTTCATTAAGGTTATTTACTGCAATCAGATATTTATTCCCGCCTGAATTGTTTATGCCAAGCCCGTAAGTGGGTTGTGTAAAAAACATCATGCGCCAGTCACCCTGTAAAAACCATTTGTTATTCTCACTGTAAATCTTCGATCGCGCGTTAATTATTAATTGCTTTTTAGTAGTCAACTGGAAATTTAACATGCCCGATGATAATTTGGTTGGTGCCGGTGCAAGCAGCTTCGACAGGCTGATTACCCCCCCTATTAGAAATCCATTGGCAGGTGCATAGCCAACAACGGGTAAAACAGAAAGGTAATTTTTGCGGACAATTAATTCAGTGGATGCTGAAGCCGTAGTATCCTTTTTCCATTTCTTAACTACATCAGTAAAATCTTTTGATCCTGTTTGCCCATTTACATTAAGACCTATCAATAAACTAAATACGATTAATAATATTCTTACAATTGAATAACTGAATTTCATTTAATAACGAATTTGAATCAGAAAGTGTTTAAATTTCATATTTAGAGAATCCTATTGCCATCCCGCACCATAACCCCTGAATTGCCATTGGTGCGCGTGGGCCGTAATTTATTTTTATAAATTTTTCATGATGCAGAGGTAAGAAAAATCCGCACATAATTAATGATTGAAAGAATGTACTTATCAGAATTACATCGGGAAATCATGTATTTAAAAATCCGGTAATTCCATATAAACATTCTTAAGATGACTCAGAATCATAAAATTATTATTCATCATTTATTGTTGTCTTCAGTGAACGTTTCAAACTCAGAAAACGTAAAACTCCGGCAACTAAAGACGAAAGTAAAATCACAAATTTTGCCTTGTTGATTATCGTTTCATTATAGAATGCAAAGCAGTGTTATGAAAATTGACATATTCTATCCCCTCTTCTAAACGAGGTTGATTTTTTTAAATACCGTGATCAGTTTCTTTAATTTACAAAACGATTTTGACTCAACAGCATATTGATAACCTTTTTTGCTAACGATACGATTAAATAATGGCATGTGTAAAATCCCGGAAATAAATTTTACGTGATTGGAATCATAAGTAGTCACCCGTAAATTATTACGCTATCAAAATTTAATGTTTAATATTGCCCATGTTAAACAACTATCACTCGCTCATTCACTCTTAAAAACCCTTTTATGAAAAAGCAAAACAAACAGATTGGAGAATTATTAGAACTGAAAAAATTTTTAGTCAAGCCCGGTAAAAAAGTTTCATTGAAAGATTTTGATACAGGATTTAAAGGCGAAAAAAAAGTAGCCGGCCGTAAAATGGACAAAGAATTCAGCCATGAATTGCTTGCCCGTGGCATAGAGCGATTAGCTGCAATGCAGGATAAACTTTATGCGCACAATGAGTATAGCGTGCTGATTGTATTGCAGGCAATGGATACAGCAGGTAAGGATGGAGCAATTCGCCACGTATGCTCAGGCTTAAATCCGCAAGGTGTAAAAGTAGCTTCGTTTAAGGCACCTAACTCACAAGAGTTAGATCACGATTATTTTTGGCGGCATTATAAGGAATTGCCTGAGCGCGGGCAGATCGGAATTTTTAACCGCTCACATTACGAAAATGTAATTGTAACAAAAGTGCATCCCGAATTTATTTTGAACGAAGGTTTGCCTGATGTCAATTCATTAAAAGATATCAATGATAAATTTTGGGAGAAACGTTACAGGCAGATCAATAACTTCGAGCGTACACTTTACGAAAACGGAACCATCATTTTAAAATTCTTTTTGCACTTATCTAAAGATGAGCAGAAGCGCAGATTGATCAGTCGAATAGATGATGATAAAAAGAACTGGAAGTTTTCACCTGCCGATATGAAAGAGCGTGGCTTCTGGAACGATTATCAAAAAGCATTTGAAGATATGCTTTCGAATACATCTACCGATTATGCACCCTGGCATGTATTGCCTGCCGATGATAAATGGTACACCCGCGTAGCCATTGCGGGTGCAATATATCTTGAGTTTGAAAGATTGAATTTTCAATATCCGAAAGTAAGCGAAGAACAAAAAAAGAAATTGCAGGAACTAAAAAAGCAATTGTTGGGAGAGAAATAATAAAGCCGGTTTAAATACCTGGTTAAATATACGCTAAGCGAATTATAACACAACTTATTCTTAATACGCGACTGCAATGCGCGAAAATCAATCAACAAACGAAAAGCCCATCATGCAAAGGGCGATAGAAATATTCATAAGGCTTGGGCTTTTATTCCTGATGCTTTATTGGTGTTATCATATTATTCAGCCATTTGTTGAAATTACTTTATGGTCAGTAATTTTTGCTGTTGCATTATTTCCGGCATACAACTGGCTGAAAGGAAAACTGGGTAATAAGAAAAAAATTTCGGCAGCAATTATTGTGGTACTAATGATCCTGATCTTTTTGCTACCCGGGGTGTTTTTTGCCAGATCATTATATGAAGGAGTTACTTTTTTGAAAGACTATTTTGAAACGACTGATCAGATTATACCTGATGCACCGGCCTCAGTTGCCAACTGGCCGGTTATTGGAAAAATTGCTTTTGAAAAATGGAATTGGGTTTCGCATAACTTCAGCGATGCAGCTCATGAGCGAATGCCAGAAATTAAGCAAATCGGCTTATCGCTGGTTTCAGCTGTTGCCTCAGCCAGTGTTGCCTACCTTAAGTTTATTGTGGCTTTAATAATTGCAGGATTTATTTTAGTTTATTCAGAAGCCGGTGGAAAATTTGCTCAAAGCTTTTTTAAACGCATCATGGGTGAGAATGGACATGAGTTTGCTGATGTAGCAGAAAAGACAATCCGCACAGTTGTAAAAGGAATTCTTGGTGTAGCCTTTATTCAATCATTTTTACTGGGAGTAGGATTCGCAGTTGCAGGTATTCCTGCCACAGGATTATGGTTTATGTTAAGTCTGATTTTGGGAATCGTTCAAATAGGTCCAACTCCGGTGGTTATTCCGATATTGATTTATGCGTTTGCAACATTCGATACATTTCATGCAGTTGCTTTAACAGTATGGTGTGTTTTAATCGGACCTCTTGATAATATTTTAAAACCTATTTTATTAGGACGCGGTGCAGTGGTGCCCATGCTGGTTATTTTTATAGGAGCAATTGGTGGTTTTATAAGTTCAGGTATAGTAGGACTATTTACAGGAGCGATTATCTTTTCAATCGGTTATAAAATTTTTAATGTATGGTTAGAAAATAAGAGTTTTGAATCTGATACAAAAACCACAATAACAGCAACAATTGAAACAACAACAAAATCTTAATTAATATGAAAAAAATAATACTCATTTTATCATTAGGTTGCATTGCAATAAGCACTACTGATGCACAGGTAACCTCTAACAAGCTTGTAGGCGAAAAACGCAAGGATGAAATTGATAGCCTTAAAAAAGTAGAATATCCATACATTTTTCCTATCTGGGGACAAAAGGTGGTACAAAAAGGATTTGACCTCCCCTACTCTGCAGGCTTTAGTGCTCAATACCTCTGGCAACAATCTGACCTTACCATAAACAATCTTCAGGTAGGTTTCAACAATAATGAAATGTATAATCTCGATCAGATTATACGTTTTAACAGCGCAGTAGCTTCAACCAGCGGAATAAATATACGTCCTGATTTCTGGCTTCTTCCTTTTTTGAATGTGTATGGAATTTTAGCGCAGTCGAAAACTTCAACTGCTGTTGATTTCGGAATTTGGATTCCACAAAATGACAGCACCTGGAGTGAAGCAATATCAACCAATACAAAAGCAAATTTTGATGCCACTACATTTGGTTTTGGGCTTACACCAACTGTTGGTGTAGGTGGTTTTTGGATGGCCTTTGATTTGAATTGTACCTGGACGGATGTCTCAGCGCTTGATAAGCCCGCATTTGGTTTCGTATTCGGCCCACGTTTTGGAAAAAACTTTCGATTTAAAAAACCTGAAAGATCAGTTGCTCTTTGGGCAGGAGGTTTCAGGGTTAAAATAGGTTCTGAAACAAACGGGTCACTGCCAATAGGTGATTTATTTGCAACTGAGGAATGGAAAACTAAAATTGACAACGGTTATACAGCAGTTGAAAATGGACAGCAACAAGTTGATGCCTGGTGGAACAGTCTTACACCTCCACAGCAAAACAACCCGATTAATAAAAACAAATACGAAGTTGCTAATAATGCTCTGCAATTAGCCTCCAATGTTTTAAACGGAGCATCGGGCGCTGTTTCAACAGTTGAAAATTCAACAGTTCAATACTCGCTTGAAAAGAAGCAGAAACAAATGTGGAATTTTATTGTTGGCGCACAGTTTCAGTTGAATAAACATTGGATGGTACGCTCTGAATATGGTTTCCTCGGAACACGTCAACAATTTATTGGTGGGTTGCAATACCGCTTTGGACTGTAATTAATAACTTTTACAATATATGTATAAATACATTCTTTCTATTTTCTTTAGTTTTATTACTCTTAATCTATTTGCCCAAAGCGATGAATCGGTAATGCCTTATTCAATAATCATTAATGGTGCATTAAATCTTGCCGGATTATCTCATAACGATATTATGTTTGAATCTAAAGCAAATCCAGGGTTTTCAGGTGGGGCATTGTTCAGAACAAACGGAGATTTATATTTACTTGCCGGTGTGCAATATGTTTCAGTTAATCCGACCCTTACAAGTAAAAACACTTATGCTACCGAGAAAGTAAGTATGCAGTATTTTCAAATTCCGGTTATGGCAGGTTACCATATTTATAAAACCGATGACTTGAAAAAATGTATTCATGCGCAGTTAGGCGGCTCCTTTTCTACCTTGTTAGATGTAAGCGAAAATAGTCTCGGCATTGAGCAGGACAACCTGAAGAAAACAGGCTTTACCGTGAAAGCCGGTGTAGGCGCTGATCTTTGGATATTTGTGGCCGATATAAATTACAACCTGTTACTCACGCATGTTTATGAAGAAGCCGGTTATAATAACAAAGCAAAATTAATGAACTGGGAATTTTCGCTTGGCGTTAAAATAAATCTTTGGACTAAAGAGCACAAAGATGATGTTGATTAAAATTATTTACAATACTTCCAAGGGAATTAAAGAGGTTTAGTGTTTAATCGCAGGGTAATTCTATTGTGAATACCGATCCTTCATTTTCTTTTGTTTCCACTTTCAATTGCCCGCCATTTTTAGCAATAATATCATAGCTCAATGATAGTCCTAACCCGGTTCCCTGCCCCGCAGGTTTTGTAGTAAAGAATGGTTGAAAAATTTTAGCCAAAACTTTTTGTGGTATTCCGTTGCCGTTATCTTTTACATTTATACTGATTTTATTCCCGGTTTTTTTTGTGCTTAGTAAAACGGTTGGCTCGTAAGCAACTACTCTTTCCGTAGCAGCGAGATTTTGTCTCTTTTCATTTGCTGCATAAAATGCATTGGTGAGTAAATTCAAAATCACTCTTCCAATGTCTTGCGAAATAATATTTATTTTTCCGATGGAAGAATCATAATCTGTTTTAATTGAAACATTAAATGAACTGTCTTTAGCGCGAAGGCCGTGGTAAGAGAGGCGCAGGTATTCATCAGCCAATGAATTAATATCCGTAGGTTCTTTTACACCACTGCTGCTCCGGCTGTGCTGCAACATTCCTTTAATAATTAAATCGGCCCTCTTGCCATGAAAATTTATTTTTTCTAAATTCATTATGGCATTAGTCAATAAATCTTTTGCATCTGTTACATTTCCTTTGTCTAATTCCATTTTCATTTCATTAAATAATTCAATGCTTATTACTGAAAAATTGGTGACAAAGTTTAAGGGGTTTTGAATTTCATGGGCAATACCCGCTGTAAGCTCACCGAGCGAAGCCATTTTTTCAGATTGGATCAATTGCTTCTGAGCCAGTTTTAATTCATTTAATGCCTTGCCTGTTTGGTCGCGTTGCGCCTGTATTTCAAGATTCTGTTCATGCAACAGGGCATTGGCTTTTTTTCGTTTCGCGTTACTGAGATATAAAATTATCAGCGAAGTAATAATGAGCAACAGCGCTGCTACCGCACCTGCAAGAAGAAACCGCTGACGCTGCACGAGCACCTGCTGCAACTGCTTATCTTTATTAAGTACTGAAATCTCAGCCTGTTTTTTTTGAATATCATAATTATATTGTGCGAGGTTGGTTTTGGCAGCAACTTCATTGTTGAGCATGCTATCGCGCGAAGCAATATATATTTTATAATAGTAAAGCGCCTTGCCGAAATTTTTATCTGCCGTATAAGCATTGGCAAGCGCTTCGCTGTTATCGCGTTTAAATTCGGGGGTTTGCGTTTGCAAGGCATATTGATAACCCTGCAAGCCATAGTATAATGCACTGTCAGTTTTTCCGCTATGCAAATAAGCACGGCTTAAAATATTATCTATCCAGGCTATTCCTATTGTGTCATTCTGTTGCTGTGCACCGGCTAACGCCCTGAACCCATATACGAAACACATCGAATCGTTACCCATGCGTTGATAGGTATCAGCCACATTGCTTTGGTTCAATTCAATATTAAAAGAATCTTTTATGAGCAGTGCCGCTTCGCTGTATGCCTGTAAAGCTTCTGGGTACATGCCTGTAATACGGTAGCGTTCACCGATGTCATTTAAAACATATTGTTCCGTTTCATTATCGCCTGTTTGCCTGCTTGCCGCTAATGCCTTCTGCAAATGAGTGAGCGATTTTTCGTCTTCGCCAATCATCAGGTAAACCAGCCCGATGTTCCTGTAAATAATAGGCAGGTCAATTGTATTATGATATTGCTCCGCAGTGTGCAACGCTTTAAGCGCCCACACCAAAGCAACCGGGTAAACCACCTTTACGTTTTTATAATAATCAACAAATGCCAACTGTGCTGATATTATCAAACGCGGATTGCCTTCGGCAACAGCCACCCGGAGCGCTTTGCTGAATGGTTCAATTGAATTTATACTTTCAGAGGTATAAAGCATTGCCTGCCCTAACGACCTGTATGCCCAAAACATGGCATTTTTATCCCCGCTCTTTTCTGCAAGTAATATTGATTGCCTTGCAATATCACCTGCCTTGCTTTTATCGGCATACTGGGGTTTTATACTTAAAGCCAACGCCTCGCCTGCCATATAATTTATTTTATGCGAAAGCAGTAGCGATTCATTTATTAAACTGTCTCTGAACGAAGGTGAAATATCATTACGCCTTGCTAATTGGTTCAGCAGGTTAATGCGTATAGTATCAGGCTGTGTGTGCCGGCTAAGTTTTTCTTTCAGCTCCTCAACACTAAGGTTTTGTGCATTGCACGGTAAAAATGAAATAAGCGCTAATGCAATACATGTTATGAGCTTCATTATTTCGTTTGGAATTTAAAATTCAGACAAATGAGAAGCACTTGTACAATTTGAGGAGTATCATGTCTAACCATAGCGACATACGCAATCACGCAGAGGAGTTAAGTTGCATCAATCTTTTTTTACTTCAAACATTAATGGTGTTTCTGAAAGCTTGAAGTATATTTTTCCATTTTCTCTTTTAACATCTATTTCCATTAATACGGAATTATTTGTGTTTCTATCCTTCCAATCCTGAATGATATAAGTACACTTTCCACTTTCAACCTTCCAATGCCCGTTTTTTATTTTCATGTCAGGATCACCGGTATCGTATGAGAATTTATTATCATTTCCGAAATGATACTTTGTCTTTAAGAACATATTTTCCAAAGCAGAAAGTTTTTTCTTTTCACTTGTTGTTAAACCTTCATCTGCAATTATAACCTTTACAACGCTCCAGTTACCTGTAATATTCATGTTGTTATTAAGCTGGGCGCCCGATTTAAAAGTAACCAGTATTAGAAGCCATGCAGTAATAAAAAGTTTCATATAATAGGTGTTTTCTAAGTTTCAAATATAGGAACAAATTGAACGGTGAAACAACCAGACCTTGTTTAAACCCGTATAGAAGCAGTAATTATTTTCCGTTCCGAATTCTATGGATAATGCAAATAATTTATTCTGTTAACCGCTACTTAACTTACACGCTAACCTCAAGTTTTAGCAGGAAGGTTTTTTAATACTGATTATTCAAATATTCGCAAGCGACATCTCCTGCAACACCTTTCAAAAACAGCCGATTAAATTTCTACTTTAGTGCCAATGATTTATGCCTTTTTAAAATACCTGTTTCGTATAAGCCTGCGTGTTTTTTTTCGAAACATGCAGGTTAAAGGTGTGGAGCATATACCTGCCAATGGTCCGCTGTTGTTTGTTTCCAATCATCCCAATACAATACTTGATCCCCTTACCATTGCATGTTCTATTGACAGGAGAGTATTTTTTCTTGCAAAAGCTGAACTCTTTAAATCCCCGTTTGCAAAATGGCTGCTTCCAAAGTTCAACATGATTCCTGTTTATCGCGCCCAGGACAATCCCGCATTGATGAAAAATAATGATCAGACTTTTACGAGGTGCTTCGATCATCTTAAACACAATAATTCCATTCTTATTTTTCCCGAAGGGATCAGTTTGACCGACCGCAAACTGAAAAAAATAAAAACAGGTGCAGCCCGTATCGCACTTGGTGCCGAAGCCTTAAACGATTTTAAAACAGGAATAAACATAGTGTGTATTGGATTGAATTACTCTGATCACCATAGTTTTCAAAGCGACCTTTTTATAAATATTGATGAACCTATATTGGTAAAGGATTATGAAAAGGATTATAAGCAGGATGCTTTTGAAGCCGTTAATATTTTGACCGATGAAATTCGCCACCGACTCGAAAAGCAAATTATAGCCATTGAAGATGCAGAGATTGACCGTTTTGTAAAAAATATTGAAATCATTTATAAATCGCAATTGCTTAAAGATTTGGGTTATTCTCCGAAAGTAAAAGAGCAGGATTTTTTAGTCACAAAAGCTATAAATGAACAGGTGCAATACTTTTTCAACAATCAGCCTGATCGGGTAGTAAGAATCAAAAATAATATTGACGATTATTTTAAAAACCTCGATCGCATGGAACTGAGCGACCGTGTGCTGAAA
The DNA here is from genome assembly GCA_039931675.1 of Bacteroidia bacterium. Taxonomy (GTDB): domain Bacteria; phylum Bacteroidota; class Bacteroidia; order AKYH767-A; family OLB10; genus JAEUTH01. The sequence continues at coordinate 20,331 of JBDTRM010000142.1, forward strand.
AAATTTCCCGGCAAGGGTTCGTTGACAGCAGATACGTTGTTGGGTTTATTCTACATGGTAATTGGGTTTCCAGTTTTTGTTTTTGGATTCGCTAATAATTTTATTCCATATAAATTACCGGGCACAATTGCGCGAAAGATTGTACCCCGCGAATTTCTCGGCTCGGTTTCAATGCTCTTGGGAACCCTTACATTTTTGCTGTTTTATGGATTTCAATTGTGGTTAGTGCAACATTATTTTCATAACGTATTGCTTACGCTGTGCTATCTTATAGCATTACCGTTAAGCGGATACTTTGCATTTTTTTATTGGAAACGATTTACCAACATTCGCGGCAGGTGGATTATATTCAGTTTATTCTATCGTAAAACTGCACTTATTACTTCCATCATAAACATGCGCCAAAATATTATTGATGAATTGGAAAAAGGAAGGAAGGAATTTGCAGAAATGAATGCTGTTTAATATAATATTGTAAATCAACTTTAAAATAGAAATGCCTATAGACAGAACAAAATTGTTTTGCTCCTGATAATTAATAGCAGCCATCTTAAATGATTACTAATTCTATAAACACATACTACCGGATTTTAGGTGTTACTGCAAATGCAACAGTTAACGATATTAAACGAGCATATAGAAGTAAAGCTAAAGAACTACACCCTGATAAGAACAGAAGCGAAGACGCAAACGAACAATTTATTTTACTCACAGAAGCTTATGAATGTCTGATCAATTTAAGTTCCGGCAAAACAAAAACAATACAGTCTTCAACATCTTATACCACCTGGCAAGAAGAAAGCAGAGAAGAAACAAGGGAACGTGCGAGACAATATGCCGATATGCAATTTGAAGAATTTGCAAAAACAGATTACTATAATAAAACAGAAGCTGTTTATACTGTATTTGAACATTTTTTCTTCTTCTCTGCAATATTTATACTCTTGTTACCATTATTGGGTTACATTTTTAAAGGGTCAATGGGATTATTCGTTGGCCTCTTTATTACATTTATAACAGTTCAGTATTGGGCAGATATATTCAAGGAAAAGACGAGCATCAATTTTAAATCACTCCTTCAATCAATTATCGTTATAGTTAAGACAAAGTCTTTTCAATATTCGATCATGACTTTAGCTAATTTATATTTTCTGTTCCGTTATGCGCTGAATACTCAATTGACATTCTTATCCTTCGGGTTAATCTTACTTGTTTTATATCTCCTGGTTTATCTTGCCACTTATTACAAAGCATCGGTTTTAAAATACTTTTCGAAGACTGCAATTTTCCTTTGCCTGGCACCGGCAATATTTAACCTGTTCTTTTTTTGCAACTTTATTTTTTCAACAAATCCAACCTTTGAAAAATATATATTCGTGCATGAACAACGTTGGTATGGAACATCACAATCAGGAGCGAGATTAGAAAAAATTGCATACATTGACTTAGAGAATAATAAATATGATGATTATAAATTGTTCAGAATGTTCTTCGACTTTGATGCAATGGAATACAAGAGCGAAATAACTTACAAATTTGAAGATGGTCTTTTTGGATTAAGAGTTTTGAAGTCTTATGAATTTAGCAATTAGAAAAAATAACAGCCAGCGCGCACCCGCAGCCCTAAAGGGCGCCAATGCCATACTAACCAAGTTGATTATTACCTTCTTGATAATTCTAATTCTTGAATCGCTTCTTTTATCTTTTCAATAACGGCTGATATACTTTGACTCACTTCTTCATTTGTGAATCGTATTACTTTGATGCCATTATGCTTTAACTCTTCACTTCTCCCTTCATCATAAGAGGCTTGCTTATAGTGAACCGAGCCGTCAACTTCGATAACTAACTTTAATGCATGACAATAAAAATCTGCTATAAAAATGTCAAGGGGATGTTGTGGTTTGAAACGATACTTTAAACGATTTTCTTTTAACTCTTCCCAAAGCAGTCTTTCAGCCGAAGTCATATTTTCTCGCAGGCGCTGTGCCTTATCAAATAAATGAGGTGCTGCATTATAAAACATTTTTCTTTCAGGCATATATAATAAACAAATATAATTGTTTGAACTCATTTGATTCTTGGTATAGCATTGGCGCCCTTTAGGGCTACGGGTGCGCGAAGGCAGCCTTCAACTATTTAAAATATTTCAAAAATTTTTCTTTGTAATTAGCAGAAATATCAATTTCTGTTTTGTCATTTAAAAGCACATAGCCACCTAAATTTTTATGATATGACTTTACACACTCAACGTTTATGATATGTGACTTGTGAACCCTGACAAACGGGTATGGAAGAATTTCGTCATAGTGTTTCAAAAAACGACAAGCCATTTTTTTTGATCCGTCTTTCAGAAAAATATCTGTAAAATTTCCATTGCCTTGCAGTCGAATTATTTCCTCCATTTTAATTACTTCAAAGCCTTCTAAGGTTGGTAAAATTACCTGGCGCTTTTCAGGTTGTTGCTCTCTGAAATTTTCGGCTACAATGGAATTCCTATGAAACACCTCATTATTTGTAATGTGTTGCGATACTTTATTTACTGCAACTATCAGCTCCTCTATACTAACAGGTTTTAATAAATAATAAGCAGCGCTCTGGTTGAGCGCTTTTAGCGAATATTCTGAAAAGGCAGTAACAAAAATAGTTTCGAAATAAAGGTCTTTGCAACCATCCAATACATCAAAAGCATTTCCGAAGGGCATCTCAACATCGAGAAAAACAAGCTGCGGATTTAACTCATGCAGAACTTTTACAGCTTGTCTTGCATCATGCGCCTCGCCCACTACTTCTATTTGAGGACAATATTTTGCGAGGTAAGCTTTAAGTGCTTCCCTTGCCGACAATTCATCTTCAACTATTACGCTTGTGATTTTCTTATTTACCATTCAATTTTAACTAATACTCCACCTTCTGATTTTTCCTTAATTTCAAAACGAATATCTGATTTATAAATATCGTTTAATAATCTTATTCTTTCCTCTACATTTTTTAATCCAAGTGATTCTTGCATCTTTTGATTTTTTGTTTTTATGTTCTTGCTTTCCTGCAAACCTATTCCGTTATCGTCAACTGTAACCACAGTCCTATCCCCTACTCTGCTGAATTTCAATTTAAGAAAACCAATTGATTCCTTATATCGCAATCCATGCCAGATGGCATTTTCAAGATTAGGCTGAATAATCATGTTAGGAACCATTGTTTCATCTTCATTTATGGCTGAATCAATTTCAATTTGATATTCAAACTTATCAGTGAAGCGAAGCTTTTCCAATTCAAGATATTTTTTCAGTTGCTCTATCTCTGCACTTAATGTTATATAATCTTTATTGGAATTTTCCATCATGGCCCGCATCAGGTTTGAATAAGAGGTGAGATATTTGTTTGCTTCGCGCTCATTATTATTTGCGATAAACTGGTTGACACTATTTAAACTGTTGAAAATAAAATGAGGATTCATTTCGCGCCTTAGCGATTGCAGCGCAATCTGTTTATTTCTCTTTTTAATAGATAGCCATGCTTTTACGATCAATAGCAAAAGAGCAAGCAATAAAATTACTGAACCAGCCAGCACATAATTGTACCTGTTTTTTCTTTGTATCAGTTCATCTTTCAGTGCCTGCTGCTGCTCAAGTTCATAAATTTTTCCTTCATTGATAAGAAACAAACTCTTATCAACAAGGCTGCTGTCTTTTGAGATTAACGGTTCCAACTGACCTATAAAATCTCTATAAAGTTTTATGACTTCTCTATTCTCCTTATACTTTTCATAGTAAGTGGCCAACGCAATAAGACTTGCCTTTGCTTCTTTTAAATTTCCTTTTGCAATAGCGAGTTTGTATGCATCCTGCAAAGCAGCAAGCCCTGCAGCAATACTATCAGTTGTAAAATATAAATCAGATAAATTCCGCAATTGCTTTACCTGTGTGGCTACACTTGAATTTTGCTGAGCCTCATTTACTACTTCCTTTTGCAAGCCGATTGCATTTTCATAATCATTATTAGCAGCCATTAAATTGGCTATGTCACTTTTAATAAGGACTGAATTTTCGCTATTGCTATCCACTGAGTTTAATGCCTCTTTGTAATTTTCAATAGCCTTATCATTTTGATTGAGTGCCTTATTAGCATTTGCAAGTTGCGTATAGTTTTGAAGTTTTTCCTGCCTGTTGGAACTGTTGGTGAGAATAGCAGAATTCTGATTCAGATATTCAATCTCTAACTTAGGTGACGACTTATGCTTAAGACGATCGGCATCATTTTTATTGAGCTGCTTTTGTGCATTATCACTCGTCAATTCAGCCGCTTTATCATAACTCTCTGATGCAAGTTCATATTTGTTTTGCAACTCCTGAATTTTAGCCAGTTCCCTGTAATACTCACTTAAATTCTTTTTTGTCTTACTTTTTAACTCTAACTGAATTGCCTTGTTCATGTACAACTCCGCTTTTGAAAAGTCACCTGATAGCTTTAATTCCTGGGCTAAACTGAAGTAATTAGAAGTGATCTCTTCATCGCCTTTACTTTCCTTGATTGACTTTAAAAGTTTAGCAGAAGCATCATTAACTGAGCTGCTATTCTTCTTACTTACTGATGTATCAGCACCAATATCGTTTTGTGCTGATGCCACTGAAAAAGTTAGAATCGTAAAATAAAAGAGTAGAAGTGCGTTCCTGATAGCCATACAATAATCTTAAACAAATAAACTCATTTTTATTATCTGTGAACCGCATCACTGTAGTTTAGCCCCAAAGACACAAAGGCACAAAGCGCAAAAATGGATTGAGCTTGGTTTGTGACTTTGTGCCTTAGTGGCATTTAAACAACTTCAAGAAAACAAATAATCTATTAATCAGTTAATCTTCATCATCTTCTCTTCGTGCAAGAATATAATTTTCAATCCTGCACAGTTCCCTGTTTTTATTATAGTGCTTCCATACTCCTATCCGCTCATTTGCTTTGTTATACTGACCATATTCTTTGATAACAGGCGCTGGTTCTCCTCCATACAAATGATGCGAAAGTGAAAATGATCTTATATCATCTATTATTGCCGGTTTACTGAAATAACAAATCTGCAGATGCGTAAAGTCTAACGGACTGTAGCCGTAAAAATTCTGAAGATTATTATTCGCATAAGTTACCTTGATAGAATCATAAGCTGCATTAATCTTTAAATTATCAAACATCATTATTGATTGAAACAATGCGCTTCCGAAATGTTTGTAATTATTCGTGAACAATTCTCTTACCTCGTTTGAAGACTTTTGTTTGATAACATTAATCGAAAATTCTTTGTAGTAAATCCAGTCGCCTTCTTTTTTATATTCTACTAATGGAGGAGTGTTGTATAAAGCCATACGACCATGAGGATTAAAAATAGCCTGGTAATCATTATTCTTTCCGTTAGACGATACTATATCTCTTGAGGTAATTGCTGCTGAATTTAGTGCTGTCAATTCGATATTTTGAAACCAAAGCAGGTTTCCCGGATTATAAATCCGCTCATGACCTGAGGCAATCTTCGCTCCTGCGAAAGTAAACACCTCCGTATATACCAGGTTGGAGTCGAGAGGTTTCCTGATCCAGGTTAGTGAATCATGAAGGTCATGGTTAGTCTTGGTAACTGCATTGCCATCTGCAAATAAAATTTCCTCAATCAGTTTTCCTGATCTGTCGTATCGCTTGCGGATACCGTTCAGTTTATCGTTGCGCCAGTTTTCAGTACGGCAAAGCTGGTTGGTGCCCTGGTAATATTCCTGCCACTGCCCGGACCGTTTTCCCTTTTCATAATATCCCGTAATCCAGGGCATTCCCTTCGTAAAGTTTTGTATCCAGCTCCCGTTAAGCACACCATTTTCACCTTCACCTTTGCACCAGGTGTTTTCAGGTTTTTTAAGACCCGGACGACCATTGTTTGGGTTCTCAAAATACATAGTCATACATGCAGGTTTTTGAGGGATTTCATATTTGTTTTCAACCACAAGTGCATTAGGCATATAATAATCATAAGCACCCTGTATCAGCTTTAATTCTTCCAAGGAAAAACCTGAAGATTGTTGCCAGGCAGGAAATTCCATATCATTAATATCTTTAAGCCAGGCGTAATTATCAGCGGAAGCAATACGTAGCGCCATGTCCTCATGACCGGTCTGCTGTAATAAGTAGCCAACAGCGCAGTGTGTTTGATGCTCATCAATAAAAACAGGAATACGCTCATGTACATAGTAATTGATAGGAAAATTTCCAGCGAGACGATACTCATCAAGCAACTCAATTAAGTGCATACGTGAATTGAACTGATTTGCATTAAGCTGATCAACAGGATTGCTTCGTAAAATACCAAGCACATTCGTTAAATGAGCCTGAACATATTCTTTGTCGGAATTAAACTTGCGAGCTTCACCAACAGGTGCTTGCGCTTTATACTTTTTCCAATTGAAATTGAATTGACAAAGCTGATCATAAAAGGTAACAGCAAAGATTTGTTGTACTGCAAGTAGCAGTAAGATGGATGTGATGTATTTTTTCATAGCGATATATTTTTGATTGAGACAAAGATGTGGGTTAAATAAGCCTCTTAAGAAGTCAACTATGTGTAATGGGTTTTTGGGTTGGTGTATTGGTTGATGTGGTTTGTTAAAAACATCTGCTGCTCTCACATAAGGATTTAGGTGGGGTCTGTTTACAGCACAAGCGGGCTGTATGCGCTATGATTTTGATATGCTTAGACTACAGGGAGCATCCAAAACTTTAGCTATAAATAAAAAAGCCTCTCAGATTCCTGAAAGGCTTTTTTATTAAAACATCTTTTTATCAC